>JBKQRH010000147.1:0-9994 GCA_052326045.1 Occallatibacter sp.
GTCGCTCTTCCGTTCTTTCAGCTCCTGGGTCGGTATCGGCAGCCGATGCGACTTGAGCAGCACGATCAGCGCCCCGGCAATCCCGAAGACGGCTCCCGAGGCTCCAGCGCCGACCGGAAAGACGCCCAGGTCGTGAAACTTAACCCAGTCCTGATTGAACCAAAACCAATTCACACAGGTGGAGAGCAGGTTGCCCGCCGCGCCGGTGAGGATATACACCGCCAGCA
This sequence comes from Occallatibacter sp., assembly GCA_052326045.1. Classification (GTDB taxonomy): domain Bacteria; phylum Acidobacteriota; class Terriglobia; order Terriglobales; family Acidobacteriaceae; genus Telmatobacter. Next base: position 228 of record JBKQRH010000147.1, read on the forward strand.
GGCCCGCTGAACCCATCAACGGCTCGGCCAGCAAGCCCAAGTTCCACAGGCACCACATGTTGGTGGCCAGGTGCAGAATGCCCACATGCACGAACATGGCGGTGACGATGCGCCACCACTCGCCGCCAATCAGCACTGCTCCAGTGTTATCGGCTCCCCAGCGAAACAATTGTTCCGAAGTTGGGCTCCAATAGCTCACGTGATTGGCCGTCATGGCCAGAAAAACCGCGCAGTTGATGCCCACCAGCAAGTAAGTGGCCGGCGTGACCGCCCACGAGGGACGCGGCCGGCGAACCGGGGGAGGCGGCGGCGGATTGAAACCGGCGTCCGGAGGCAGAAACTCCGGCTCTGGAGGGGGAGGATAACTACCCATGACTCAACTCTAAAGCATTTTCAAGAACTACGTAGGCTGAAGCGTCGGATGGCAACCGGCAAACACCGCCCTACCACCATGCGATCGGCATCCGGAGCCCCCATTCGATGTACTCTGGAGTTTGGTCTTGGCCTGCCTGCTCCGGCTGGAAGCCGTCGGGGGCCTGAGCGAAACCCCCAAAAGGAGTCCAATAGTGAGTCCAACTGCGAGTACGGCGAAGCAAATCCGGCGAGCGCTGCTGAGCGTTACCGACAAGACCGGCCTGGTGGAGTTTGCCCAGGTCCTGGCCGGCTTTGGCGTGGAGCTGGTCTCCACGGGCGGAACCGCCGCGGCACTGCGTGCGGCAGGCCTTTTGGTCAAAGACATTAGTGAACTGACAGGCTTCCCGGAGATGCTGGACGGCCGCGTAAAAACCCTGCATCCTCGCGTCCACGGCGGGCTGCTCTACATCCGCGGCAACAAAGAGCACGAGGCCGCCGTCGCCGCCCATGGCATCGAGCCCATCGACATGGTGGTGGTCAACCTCTACGCCTTCGAGAAGACGGCCGCCCAGCCCGGAGTCGCCTTCGGCCACCTCATCGAAAACATCGACATCGGAGGACCCTCCATGGTCCGTTCCGCGGCCAAGAACTTTGAAGATGTAGCCATCGTGACGCGCGTTTCTGATTACCCCGCTCTCATCGAAGAACTGAAGGCCACCGGCGGCGCACTCAGCCGCGCAACCCGCTGGCGGCTGGCCAAACAGGCCTTTTCACTGACCGCCGCATACGACACCGCCATCGCCAACACGCTGGACAAGATCGCCGACGCGCCCGCGCCTGAGAGCCCCGCCACGCCAGATCCGGACGCCCTCCCCACAACCCTCCGCATCAATCTCCAGTTAGCCCAGTCGCTGCGCTACGGAGAAAACCCCCACCAGCGGGCCGCGCTCTACGCCGACGGCACAGGGCAGGGAATTGCCGGGGCTCGGCAGCTCCAGGGCAAGGAACTCAGCTTCAACAACCTCGTCGATCTGGACGCCTGCTGGGAGCTGGCCCAGGAGTTCGACGAGCCCGCCGTCGTCATCGTCAAGCACACCAATCCCTGCGGCGCAGCCACCAGAGCCACGCTGCTGGAGGCCTATCAAAAGGCGCTGGCGTGCGATCCGGTCTCGGCCTACGGCGGCGTCATCGGCATCAACCGCGAGGTTGACAGAGCCGCGGCCGAAGAGATCGCCAAGCTCTTTGTAGAAGCCATCGCCGCGCCGGCCTTTACGCCCGAGGCCCGCGAGCGCTTCGCCGCCAGGAAGAACCTGCGCCTGGTCGAAGTGCGCTCCGCGCCTCCGCGCCCTGTGGTCAAGCACGTCTCGGGAGGGTTGTTGATGCAGGACGCCGACACCGCCCGGGTTGCTGAGTCCGAGTTGAAGGTAGTTACCTGGCGTCCGCCGACGGCCGAGGAACTGCGCGGCCTGCTCTTCGCCTGGCGCGTCTGCAAGCACGTCAAGTCGAACGCTATCGTTTACGCTCGCGCCGGCCAAACCCTGGGCGTCGGCGCGGGCCAGATGAGCCGCGTGGACGCCGCGCGCTTCGGCGCCATGAAGGCCGTTCTGCCGCTCACCGGCTGCGTGGCCGCCTCCGACGCCTACTTTCCCTTCGCCGATGGCCTTGAAGCCGTAGCCCAGGCCGGGGCCACCGCCGTCATCCAGCCCGGCGGCTCGGTGCGCGACGAAGAAGTGATCGCCGCCGCCGACAAGTTAGGCATGGCCATGGTCTTCACCGGCATTCGCCACTTCCGGCACTGAAAATCCGGCCTCACCTGCAATACTTAAACCGAATTGGCTCTAGAAATAGGATCGGAGGGTTTGCATTGGACATCGCTGGTAATGTTATCTGGCAGCAGGCTTCAGGTGATGGCAATCGAAGTTATTCCGAGCAGTGTATCCGTTGGGATGTGATCCTCAACGGTCCAGGCAACGACGGACCCTGGCCTGATTCTGAGAACGTTCTTCGAACAAAAAAGATTTCGTCCAAGAAAATCTCTGACTTGAGACGATTTGCCGCGGAGATGAAGGAAGGTGACATCGTCGTTCTTCGACTCGGTACTGATAAGGTTCACGCAGTGGGCCAAGTCGTTGGCCCCTACGAATGGCACGAGGAATTCGGCGATGTCGATGGCTGGGATCTGCAGCATGTCCGTCGCGTTCGATGGCTTTGGCACGACCTGAGCAACCCAAAAGACTTCGGCACATACGGTCTCAAACTTGGCGACACGACACAGAAGCTGAATGAAGGCCCAGTGACGAAGTGGCTTTCGACTCTAGCGATTCTAGCAAGTGCACACAAGCGGTCGCTCGCGCAGTTGCCTGCCTTTGAGGAAAAGAACGGGATTGATGTCGAAGAGATTTCTGAGTTTCTGTTTGATCATGGCGTAGCAAGCATTTCGATCAAAAACTTAGTCGGCGAAATCGATGAACTCACACGAATCGCGAAGTGGTACCAACGTTCAGCTAAGCCGTCCGAACATGAAACAGTGGCTTATCTCATAGTTCCACTTTTACGCGCCTTGGGCTGGACACCACAGCGGATGGCCGTTGAGTGGAACCATGTTGATGTTGCGCTTTTCGAACAACTTCCTCGAGAAGATAAATCTCTCCGTGTTGTGGTTGAAGCAAAGAAGATGGACAACGCGTGCCTTGCAGCGAAGCGGCAGGCTATGTCGTATGCCGATGGCAAGAATGGATGCAAGAGGCTCATCGTCACTGACGGACTTCGCTATGGCGTCTATGTCCGCAACGAGATTAAGGAAGTTTTTCGACTTCATGCGTATCTGAACCTGACACGTCTAAGGCGCAACTACCCAATTTACGAATGCGAGGGAGCTGAGGACGCTCTCTTGGCGATGGCTCCAGAATGGAAGCCGCAATAGGGCAAATCGGAGATTCTTTAAGCCGCCTGCACGGCCTCGCGGCGAACGATCGTGCTCTTGATCTTCTTGCCGGCCTTCTGCTCGGCAAGGCGCAACTCGTAGAGTTTTTGCAGATTGAGCCACATCTCCGCCGATGTGCCAAGCCACTGGCTCAAACGCAAGGCCGTATCGGCGGTCAAGGCCCGCTGCCCCTTCAAAAGCTGGTAAATCCTGTTGGCCGGAACATGCAAAACCTCGGCCACTTGGGGGACGCTCATGCCCAAGGCGTCGAGTTCGTCGGCCAGAAATCTGCCCGGATGGATTGGATCGCGCGCCATAGCCGCCTCCTTACGAGTGGTAATCGCAAATCTCGATGTTGAAAGGCCGGTCAACCTCCTCCGGCCACTCAAAACACACCCGCCATTGTTGGTTGATCCGAATGCTGAACTGCCCTTTCCGGTCGCCGCCCAACGCTTCAAAGCGATTGCTGGGCAACAGCATCAGGTCGCTTCGGTTGACCGCCGTCTCCAGAATATCCAGACGCCTCTCTGCCTGCTCCTTGAACGCCTGAAACTCCTTGACGCGCTGGCCGGCGGCAAAACGCTCCGTGCGCTTGTCGCGGTACTTGGGCGGAGCGACCGGCTGTGCCAACCAGTCCATGCGCTACTATGGCAAAATTGACGCGCCACGTCAAGAGAACTGTGCACGGCTGCGGCGTCGGCAGGGGATAGCCGTGTCTTCTCGATCATCCGCGGCTGTCCTCCAAAAATCCCTTGAATCTCCACGCGTTTGCGACCAATCACGCGTAGAATCGTCTTTACAGCAGGCAGAGCTGCTCCTAACGGCTGCCTGTGATGCCTTTCGGCCCTCCGGAGCGGTTTTTTCCCCGTCCGCCCGGCTTAAAAGGCACGGAATCCCCTGGATGATGAAACAAAATAATCGGTTTTTGGCCTTTTCGCTCTCGTTTGCCGCCGCATTTTTCCTTCTGCTGCCGGCCGTGCCCGCCTGCGCCCAGGTAGAGCCCGGAAGCACACTTCCGGAGAGCAATGCCCCGAGCAAGGCGCCCGCAGCTGCTCCTGCTCAGAGTGCTCCCGCCGAGGCCACGCCCACCAAAGCCGCCACGGTCGAGCCGGCCAAAGCTGTTGGAACCGCCGAAGCAGCCGCGCAGGCGCCCGATCGCGCCGTGGCCTATTTCCATCTTGCGATGGCCAACCTCTACGAGGAAGAGGCCGTCGAAATGGGCCGTCCGGAGTTCGTCACACGCGCCATCGAGGAGTACAAGCTGGCGCTGAACGCCGATCCCAGCTCCGCGCAGTTGAACAACGGACTGGCCGATCTCTACTTCCGCACCGGGCGTTCGCACGATGCCGAAGTCACGGCCAGGGCATTGCTCAAGAACTCCCCCAACGACATGGATGCGCACAAGCTGCTGGGGCGCATCTACCTGCGCCAGCTCGGCGAGGGACAAAACGCCGTGTCCTCCACCTCGCCCTCCGGCAATGTGCTGGACCAGGCCATAGCCGAATTCGAGAAGATCGTAGCCCTGCAACCGAAGAGCGTAGAAGAGCGCATGGTGCTCGGCCAGCTCTACACCGTCAAGCACGAACCGCAGAAGGCGGAGGAGCAGTTCAGGACCGCTCAGGCCATGGAACCCGAGTCAGAAGAAGTGGTGCTCAACCTGGCCCACCTTTATGCCGAAAGCAGCGATCTCGAACATGCCGCCAAAGTGATTGAGGACGTTCCGGTGGCCGACCGCACCCCCAAGATGGAGTTCGCCCTGGGTGGGGCCTATGACCAGTTGAAACGGCCCCAGGACGCCATCGCCGCCTATCGGCGCGCCGTCGGCCTGGACCCGGAAGACGCGCAGACCCTGGACGCGCTGGCCCAGGCCCTGCTCAACGACAACCAGCTCGACGAGGCCCTCAAACAATTCAAGGCGCTTGCCGATGCCGATCCTGAGAACGTCGAGGCGCTGGTCCGCATCGGCGAGATCCAGCGCCGCCAGGGCCATTACGAAGAAGCGCTGACCACCATCCACGAGGCCCAAAAGAAGGACGCCAACAACCTTGAAGCCGGCTTCAACGAGGGGCTTACCCTGGACCAGATGGGACGCTACGACGAGGCCGCCCAGGCCTACGAGAAGATGGTGGACCAGACTTCGCACGCCAACGGGGCCTACACCGCCGAGGAGAAGAGTCAGCGCGGCTTCTTCCTGGAGCACCTGGCCGCCGTGTATGCAGAGCAGAACAAGGTCGATCAGGCCGTCGTTGCTTACCAGAAGATGATCGACATGGGCGGTGAATCGGCGGTGCGCGGCTACGAAGGCCAGGTGGAGACCTACGGCGAAGCCAAAATGTACGATCGCGCGGTCGAGGTTTCCCGCAAAGCTGTCGAAGCCAACCCCAAAGAACAGGAACTCAAGCTGATACTCGCCGGATCCCTGGTGGAACAGGGCAAGAGCGAAGACGGCCTGACACTGGCCAAGGGGCTGCTGGACAACTCGGACAAAGACCGGCCGGTGTGGTTGAGGCTGGGCCAGTTCTATACCCAGATGCACCGCTGGAAGGAGGCCGACGAGGCTTACGCCAAGGCCGCTGCTCTGACCGTCAAGAAGGAAGACCGCACCTACCTGCTGTTCCTCAAAGGCGCGCTGGCCGAGCGGCAGAAACACTATGAGCCGGCCGAACAGTTCTTCCGCCAGGCCCTGGATCTGGACCCCTCCAACGCCATGACGCTCAACTACCTGGGCTACATGCTGGCCGACAAGGGAATCCGGCTGCCGGAGGCCCTCATGCTGATTCGCAAAGCCGTCGATCTCGAGCCCATCAACGGCGCCTACCTCGATTCGCTGGGCTGGGTTTACTTCAAGCTGGGCCAGTACGAACTCGCCGAGGAGAACCTTCGCCAGGCCGTCGAGCGCGACCGGACAGACCCCACCGTTCACGACCACCTGGGCGACCTTTACGAGAAGACCGGCCGCATCCGGCTGGCCGCCGCGCAGTGGGAACTATCGCTAGCCGCGTTCGCAAAGACCGCCGCGGCGGACGTGGAGCCGGGCGAAGAGGCCAAGGTGCAGAAGAAGCTGGAAAGCGCCCGCGTCAAGCTGGCCAAACAGGAGAGCGCCGCCGGCCAGCCCAAGCCGGAATAAGGCCGCCCTACTTTGTTCCCTCCGCCGCCCCGGCAGTGTACAGATCCACGTTGCTCTTATCCACCAGCGAGGTGCCGGTGTCCACAAACACCGGATAGGGCGAGAAAGCGTCAACGCGGTAGTCCTTGTCGAGTTGCTTGGGCGGCGCGTGGAAGACCTCATCCAGCCCCTTCAACCCGATAAAGCCCATGGTGAAAGGCTTCTGTGCGATGGTCGCATCGATGGTTCCGGCCTTGATCCCGTCCAGCGTATCCTGACTCACGTCGAATGCCACCAGCTCCCGGCCGGCGGCGGTGCGCTTGATGGCATCGGCCACCGAGTTGCCCGACGCCGACTCCAGGCTGATAAAGGCGTCGATCTTCTTCTCCCCGGTCCGGGCCAGGTAATCCTGGGTCTTGTCGAACGCGATCCGCGCATCGCCCTTGATGTCCACCACTTCCACGATCTTGATCTCCGGCCGGCTCGCAAACACATCCTTGTAGCCCTTCAGCCGCTCTTCCGTGTTCGGCTGGCCTGAAAAGGTGAAGAAGACCACGTTCCCCTTGCCGCCCAGCTTCTCGATCACCCGCCGGCCACCCACCCGTCCCGCCTCCAGGTTGTTGGTTCCGATGAAGTACAGCCGGTGGCTGCCCACCGCATCGGAGTCCATGGTAATGACAGGAATCCCCGCGTTGACCGCGGCATCGATCCCCGGCTGCAGCACGGCGGCATCGGCCACCGAGATCAGGATGCCCGCCGGGTTGGCCGCAATCGCCTTTTGCAGCTCGGCCGCCTCGGCCTGCGGATCGTGTCCGTCAGGCCCCACCACCCTGGCCGTTACCTTGTACTGCGCCGCCGCCTTGTTGAAACCGGCCGCGGCGGTCTGCCAGTAGGGCAACGCGGAATCCGCCGAAATGAGGTAGAAAACCTCCTTTTTCGAGTGCCTCTCGCCGCAACCCGACGTGAACGCAACACCCAGCGCCAGCATGGCCAACACAGTCATCTTCATCGCTTTCATGCCTGCCTCCCATAAAATGCCCAAATGTGAAATGTTTCCGGCTGCCGCGCCGGATTCGTCCCCGCGCCAGCCCTCAACAAAAATACCGGCAGGATGTTACTCCCGCGCGACTGGCGTTGTCCAATCCCCCGCCGTATTGGAATGATATAGCACTCCCCGATTGCATCTTTGGTGATTTACAGCACGTTAGAGTCCTTCTCTCAGCGCCGGAGTCCCCATCTGCGGTATAACCAGACGTGAACCTCTGAGTTGCATGGATGACGGACCTGGAATCGAAACCGGCTGCCGCGTTACCCCCAGGGATTGCTGTTTGCGGAGACGCAGACAGCGATCTGACCCGCCGCGCGCACTTTGAGCCCCCTCATCCCTACCGCACTGCGTTCGCCCGCGACGCCGCCCGCATTCTGCACACGCGCGCCTTTCGCCGCCTGGCCGGCAAGACCCAGGTCTTCGCCCGCCTGCCCGCGGAGTCCCCGTCGGACCACTTCCGCAGCCGCCTCACGCACACCCTGGAGGTCACCCAGATCGCGCGCACCCTGACCGCGGCCCTGGGCCTGAACGCCCAACTGGCCGAGGCCCTGGCCCTGGTCCACGACATCGGCCACCCGCCATTTGGCCACACCGGCGAAGAGGCCCTCGACCAGTGCCTGCGCGGCTCCGGGCTCAACTTCGACCACAACCTCCACGCCCTGCGCATCGTCACCTGGTTCGAGGAGCGCTACGCCGCCTTTCGCGGCCTCAATCTCACCCTGGCCGTCCGTGAAGGCATCGTCAAGCACTCCCGCGATTACTCCGTATCCGCCCACCCCGAACTGGCCGAATACTTTCTCGACCAATTCCCGCCCCTCGAAGCCCAACTGATCGACCTGGCCGACGAGATCGCCTACCTGACCGCCGATCTGGACGACGGGCTGGACTCAGGCATCCTCACCCTGGCGCAGGTCCGCGAAGGCGTGCCCCTGTTCCGCGGCTTCCACGACGCCGCGCTCAGCGAATATCCCGCCGCCGCGCCCAGGCTGACCGTCAACGAGGCGATCAAGAGCGTCCTGAACGCGCTGGTGACCGATCTGTTGAACGAGGTGCGCTCCCGCGTGGCCGCGCTCGGCGCCACCACACTGGCCGAAGTTCGCCAGGCGCCCCACCGGCTGGCGGCGCTGAGCGAGGAGATGGAAGCCGCCCGCGCCGCCGCCAAGGAGTTTCTCTACGCCAACTTCTACAACTCCCCCCACATGGAGGGGGCGCACGCGCACGCCACCGAGGCCGTCCAGGGCTTATTTGCCGCCCTCATGGCCGATCCCGGCCTGCTGCCTGAGGATCACCGCGCGCAGATTTCAACCGAGGGCCTGGCCCGCACCGTCGCCGACTACATCGCCGGCATGACCGACAGCTACATCGAACAGGCCTGGGGGCGGTGCGGGGGGCGGTGAAGGCGCCGAGGCGCAACCCAGACGTTGAGGAGACGGCCAAACAATAGCCGCAGGACAGGAAAATGAATCTATCCCGATCCATCGATCTTCACAACTTCACCGTTCAGGAAGCGATGAGGGAGTTTGTGCGCTTCTACAACGCCTGCGTGAGGAGCGGGTACCGCGGGCGCATCGAGGTGATCCATGGGTACGGATCGAATGGGGTGGGCGGGAGCATTCGGGAGGAACTGCGCAAGTATCTGAAGGCCCACGCGGAGACTTTTGGAGAGTACCTGGCGGGAGAAAGCCTGCGGAACCCCGGAGTCACGATTCTCCACGCCAAGGAAACCCTGGCGTCGCTGCCGCAGGGGCAGGGGTCCGTGCCCGTTTCAGGCGGGCGCAAGAGGCCATTCGGAGGTTCCGCGGGAACGCGAAGGGGAAAGAACGGAATCTAACCAAGCTCCGGGGACGGTTCGGCGACCGGGTCCTATCTGCCGTAATTGGCAACATGACGCGCAACGGCGCTCTTGAAGCGATACGAACCGGCGATGGCGCGGTCCAGTACAGAGCGCTATAGCGGAATCGGGATAGATGTTCCCCGAAGGGCGATGGGCTTATCTCGCGGGAAGAAATTCGATGCGCGCCAGATCGTCCACAGCTTTGAAGCCGTAGTCCGCAGTCACCAGAACATGATCGGCGGATTCCATCGCCAGTTCGAGAGCAAAAGCATCGGCGTAAGCGATCTTTCTGTCCACTTTGATCTCTGCTGCGCGCACCGCGCGTTCGGCGCTGGCAGCAACAATTTCCGACTCACTCGGGAGAAAGCTGCTCAGGATGCGCCTTTGCTGCAATGCGCCGAGCCGCTTGCGCAGGTTTCCCGCAACCTCGCCCCATTGCACGGCGGAAATGCGCACCTCGGCCTGCCCTGCAACACAGGCCTTGAGAAGCGCGTTTACCCGG
>JBKQRH010000148.1:0-45081 GCA_052326045.1 Occallatibacter sp.
ATCCGCACCCGGCATCGCTGCCGGGTGCGGATTGAAACACCACTGTCGGCGACAGTGTGACGCTGCAGGCCGGCATCACCCGGCAGCGATGCCGGGTGCGGATTGAAACTGGGTTAATGCATGCTAAGGTCCTCCTCTTGGCGCATCACCCGGCAGCGATGCCGGGTGCGGATTGAAACCTGGCGGGGTTCGTACCGCCCCCGGTTACCGGCGCAGCACCCGGCAGCGATGGCGGGTGCGGATGGTAACGCGGGCGGCCGGTCGATTGCCCAGGTGGCGGCGGGCATCACCCGGCAGCGATGCCGGGTGCGGATTGAAACAAAGTCCGCGCGCGCCAATATCTGGCATCCCCAGGCATCACCCGGCAGCGATGCCGGGTGCGGATTGAAACTAATTGCTGCTCTGGTAAAGAACACCAGCAAAACGCATCACCCGGCAGCGATGCCGGGTGCGGATTGAAACATTCCAGTGCCAGCGCCCCTGGCTCTTCCAGACCCCGCATCACCCGGCAGCGATGCCGGGTGCGGATTGAAACCGGAATGAAATGCAAGATCACGGCGCAACTGTGGGCATCACCCGGCAGCGATGCCGGGTGCGGATTGAAACATCTTCCTCGCGCGCCAATATCTGGCATCCCCAGGCATCACCCGGCAGCGATGCCGGGTGCGGATTGAAACTATGACCGATAAACCCATATCCCGGCAGAGAGCCGCATCACCCGGCAGCGAAGCCGCGTGCGGATTGAAACTGCTAGGCAAAGACGTTCGCCCTTGAAATCAAGTCGCATCACCCGGCAGCGATGCCGGGTGCGGATTGAAACCAGAGCCGGAGACGGGAAGAATGAAGTGGCAAAACGCATCACCCGGCAGCGATGCCGGGTGCGGATTGAAACTTGAGGGCCGCTGCGACCAGCGAGTCCAGCTTGGCATCACCCGGCAGCGATGCCGGGTGCGGATTGAAACAACCTGGGCGCGGGGTGCCTGGCCAGCTCCACTCGCATCACCCGGCAGCGATGCCGGGTGCGGATTGAAACAGGATCAGTCCGAGAAGATCCGCAATGGACCTCCGCATCACCCGGCAGCGATGCCGGGTGCGGATTGAAACGATCTGCCTCCCACCGGCGCCGTCGATTATTTGCGCATCACCCGGCAGCGATGCCGGGTGCGGATTGAAACTGCAAGGCCGCAAAATCGACTTCCGGGATCTGCAGCATCACCCGGCAGCGATGCCGGGTGCGGATTGAAACTCGTGTCTGTCCCAACGAGAGCCGGTCCATGCAACGCATCACCCGGCAGCGATGCCGGGTGCGGATTGAAACATACCCTCACCGGCGGCTAAATCAGGTCGGCAGCGGCATCACCCGGCAGCGATGCCGGGTGCGGATTGAAACGTCTGGGCGGGCGGCAAGGGGCCGGGAGAGGGCGGCATCACCCGGCAGCGATGCCGGGTGCGGATTGAAACTGGCCTAGTTGGTTTAAGCGTAATATCCAGCGGCTGCATCACCCGGCAGCGATGCCGGGTGCGGATTGAAACCGTAGGGCAGGCCGGGCTTGCCGGCGACGGGAACGCATCACCCGGCAGCGATGCCGGGTGCGGATTGAAACATCGAGGCTGCAACGGGCCGCAAATGGCCTTGCAGCGCATCACCCGGCAGCGATGCCGGGTGCGGATTGAAACCCGTGTATCCAGCGGACTCCACGCGGGGCTGGAGGCATCACCCGGCAGCGATGCCGGGTGCGGATTGAAACGTAAACGAGAACATGATTCGGCGGGGCACAGCTCTGGCATCACCCGGCAGCGATGCCGGGTGCGGATTGAAACGATTTCTGCGCTTGCGGCGGGCACAAACTTCGCCGCATCACCCGGCAGCGATGCCGGGTGCGGATTGAAACATGGTGAACCTCAATTCATTCCGGCGGTGCCGGCGCATCACCCGGCAGCGATGCCGGGTGCGGATTGAAACTTCCCCCCTATGCAAATAGACCACCTAAGAGACGCATCACCCGGCAGCGAAGCCGGGTGCGGATTGAAACATCTTCTGGCTGATTATGGCGCAGGAAACCGCAGCGCATCACCCGGCAGCGAAGCCGGGTACGGATTGAAACGTCCACGCGGGCATACTCGGCGAAGGCCCGAACGTACATCACCCGGCAGCGATGCCTGGTGCGGATTGAAACGACCTCAATAACGCGGATTCGCTGAGTGCTGTCAGCATCACCCGGCAGCGCGAGTCGTCCGAAGGTTGCCCCCCCCCCCGCGCCATCCTCCCCGATGCCAAAGAGGTAACATTTTCTTGTTCGGCTAGGGTCGCTCCCGAATGGGCAGGCTCTCCCGGCCTGCCCCGCCGATCTCTCTATTATCGGGATGCCACTCGGGAGGTGGCCAGTGTCCAAAAGTCCAGAAAAGGAATTGGAGAAGTTCCTTGCGTCGAAGCCCGCCTGGATGCAACGGGCGCTTCAAGGGGATTTTTCGTTCTCCTCGCGGGATGAGGAGTTGGAGTGGATAAACAATCAGGACAGGGTGATTGAGCAGCGGCCCGAATACGAGCGAATCCTCCGCCAGATTTCTGTCAAGTGGAACAAGTATTGCGCAACCCTTGAGAAGAACTGGGCGGAGACAACACGATTTCAAAAAGGGCTGGTTGTTCCCAAGGGGCTACCTGGGGCACGCAGAAAGGACGCCCTCGCGAAAGAGGCGGTCCTGTTGCAGCAACGCGGAATGAACTTCGCACAGATTGCCGCTGAACTGAACAAGAAACACGGGAAAGATGCGACCACGCCCGGAGCAATCTCAAAACTGGTGAAGCGCTATCTCTCCCGGACAAAATCCAGCGAATGATTCCGTCCCGGACATAATTCCTCCACACATTTTGTCCTGCTGACACGCGCGGAGTGGTGCGCGATATTTGGCCTGTGAGAATGCCAAACCGCGATTGCAGCGGTGATTCAGGGGGACGACACAGCGATGGAACAGGAACACACATACGCACCACCGCGAGCGGCGAGATACATCGGCGTGAGTGACGCAGTTTTGCGCCTGTGGCGCTCGCAAGGCAAGGGACCGCGTTACTACAAGGCCGGAGAGAAACTGATTCGCTACCGCCGCGCCGATCTGGACTTGTGGATAGAAGCACGCCTGAGCGCTCCGGCGTCGGCGGAAGCACGCTAGACATGGCGGCCACGCAACAGGCCGCCATTGCCGGGATGCAAGAGATTGAGCGCTTGGCTGAGTGTGGATGGAGGTTGCTTCCGTGTGCTCCACGCGGCAAAACGCCACTGCTCAAACTCTGGCCCACGTTGGCGTCATCCGATCTTGCAACTATCCGAGAGTGGGCCGCAGAGCATCCAGAATGCAATTGGGGTGTGGCAACGGGGCCGGACTCAGGCGTATTCGTGCTCGATGTGGACGGCGAAGCGGGCAGGGCTTCGCTGACCGCGCTGGAAGCGCAACATGGGCCGCTGCCCGTTACACTCGTTTCCCTTACCGGACGCGGTGACGGCGGGGAACACCGATGGTTCAATTACCCGGCGGACCGCGAGATACGCGGCAGCGCTGGCAAGCTGGGCGAAGGTTTAGACATTCGCGCCACTGGCGGACACGTGATTGTTCCGCCGTCCATCCATGAAACCGGGCGAGCTTACCAATGGGCAGCCCCGATGCAATCCATAGCGGATGCCCCAAGCTGGTTACTCGATCTGCTGAGTGGCAAAACCCGAAAGGACCGCAATCCGCCCTCTGCCCGGATCGACATTCTCGTTAAGGGCGAGCGCAACGATAGGCTGACCCGATACGCAGGCTGGTTACGGCGGAAGGGAGCAGAGCTGCCAGAGTTGGAAGAGAAGCTACTCGCTGACAATGCTCACCGCTGCCAACCGCCATTGGAGGAAACAGAGGTTCGCAGAATCGCAGCGAGCATTGCGCGTTACCCGGTGGGCGGCCCTGACCCACTGGAAACCGCATGGGCGACAGTTCTCAAGGAAACGCACCCGCGCGGATATGAGCAGTTCATTGCCGTTGCCCGCAATCTTCAACTCGCGCGGCCAGGACTCTCAATCGCTCTTCCGCTGGAACGGATTGGCGATCTGATGGGGTGTGATTGGACTCAGGCCCGGCGCTGGCGAAAGCGGGCTGTGTGCGAAGGATGGCTGCGCCTAACGGAGCACTACATCCGGCACAGGAGAGCGGCCCTGTATGTCTTCAATGAGTGTCCCACTAAGCCCGAATGTCCCACTAGGCCAGGGTGCCCCACTATCGACCCCACTATTGGTTTAGCGGGACAGCGAGAAACGGAGCGCCTATAGTGGGACACGTGCCTTGCGGGAAGAATTTTCTTGCAATAATCTAGCACGTTAGGTATTATGATCGGGATGAAGTGTCCCATTCACAAAGTCGAGCTTATCTGCTACTGCCCCGCCTGCCGTGGAGAGGTGACGAGCAAGCGCAAAGCGGCAACGTCTCGCGCGAACGGCAAGCTGGGCGGACGGCCAAGGGGCAGCAAGAACAAACCGAAGTCTGAACCGAAAGGGAAGTGAGGCGCTGAGATGATCTATCGAAGAGGAAACGCGCTCTGGTACAAGTTCAGATTCGCCATCAAGGGTGAGGATGGAAGCAAAGAAAACTTTATGATCCGCCGCCCTGCGAGAGTGCGGAACCGCAAAGACGCGAAAGACGTGGAACGTGAACATCGGCGGGCGTTGTCTCTCGGACAGGTTCACCCGAATGACCCCTGGCCGAAAGCGACCACAAGCGCTCCGCCCGTGTTCCGGGCCTTCGCCAAGGAATTCCTGCAATACGCCAAGACGCACACAAAGCCGGGTACGCACAAGTTCTATTCCGTCTGTCTGGAAAGGCTGTTGACGTTCGCTGCCATCGCGGATGCCCCGCTGGACGCGATTACCGGCGAAACGGTGAGCCGCTACGCCCGCCATAGGCAAGAGGTGCCGGAGAATTCCGTTGTGACCGTGAACGGCGATCTGCGCACGTTGCGGCGGGTTCTCCATCTTGCCGTGGAGTGGGGCAAGTTGGACCGTGCGCCCGCCATTCACGAATTGCCGCAATCCCAAGGCCGGGACCGCGTTCTGAGCTTCACGGAAGAGGCAAAGTATCTGGCAAAGGCTTCCGACAATCTCCGCGATGCGGCGATCTTGGCCGTGGATACCGGGATGCGCCCGAACAGCGAGCTATTCCCGCTCCGGTGGGCAGACGTGGACTTGGCAGAACGCACAGAATGCCCTCACGGTGTCATCCACGTTCGCCAAGGCAAGACGGAGAGCGCACAGCGAAGCCTTCCCCTCACCCCGCGTGCTGCGGACGTTCTACAGCGGCGCAAGAGGGCGGCAGAGGCGAAGCCCAACCCATCCCCGTTCGTGTTTCCGGGTGACGGCATCTCGGGACACATCGTTTCCATGCAGCATCCCCACGAAAGGACAATCGAGGATGCGGGCTTGGCGAGCTTTGAATTCTACTGCTGGCGTCACACGTTCGGAACCCGCGCCGCGCAGTCCGGCATGGACCGTTTCACCCTGGCCCGCCTGATGGGGCATAGCTCGCCGTCAGTGGCCGCGCGGTATTACATCCACGTCACAGAGACGCACGTTGCCGCCGGGTTCGGGAAGTTTGTCGAGTACCAGACCCGCAACGTAGCAGAGGGATTGGCCGCCGCCTTCCCCGCAGCAACGCAACAAATCCAGTAGAATTTGCGAATCTGTGGCACACCCTGTGGCACAGCAAACTTGAAACTGGCTGCAAGTGATTCATTCTGGTGGGTAGGCTGCTAGATTCTCAATCTTAAAACCCGGGTTCAATTCCCGGTAGCGCTACCAGCTAATTCCTGCTAAAGCCCGCTCAATCAGCGGGCTTTTCCTTTGCTCGAAAGACCTGTTGACGCGGTCAGGAGGGCGATAGGCCTATGCTGTTCATCGGGCAGAAAATAGGGGCATGCAACCTGCCAGGGCCGTCCCGCGTCACATCCAACAGGGGTTAGCTAGGCGCCTGGCCTATTGGACCTGTTTTTGGAGGAGCGGGCCGGAACTTGCAATTGCGGGGGGATACCTGCGATTCTGCGGAGTGCACCTCCTCAAATATGTTCAAGCGCGGAGTCGTGAATGTCTGAAATCGAAGACGAATCAGATGGCCGGCACAATGGCGCTGAACGCCAGTTGTATGCGCCGCCTCCCCGGCATCATAAGCGATGGATTCTATGGACCGGCGTGCTGCTGGTCCTGGCGGTTGTAGCCTATTTCGTCATCCATAACCGCAATGCCAGCCAGGCAGCCAAGGCAGCGCCGGCCGGGCGCGGGCGCATAACCGGGCCCGTCACCGCCACGGTGGCAACTGCCACCAAGGGCGACATTGGCGTGTACCTGGATGCGATCGGGACGGTCACTCCGTTCAACACCGCTTCCATCACCGCGCAGGCCAGCGGAGTTCTTACCGCGGTGCATTACAGCGAGGGGCAATTCGTGCAGAAGGGGGATGCGCTGATCGACATCGATCCGCGACCCTACCAGGCGCAGTTGCTGGAAGCCGAGGGCACGCTGGAGCGCGACACCAATATTCTGGCCCAGGCCCAGATGGATCTGGAACGCTACCGCACGGCATGGGCGCGTAACGGAATCAACAAGCAACTGCTGGACGACCAGGAAAAGATCGTCTTGCAGGATCAGGGGACGGTGAAGAACGATCAGGGCACCGTGAATTACGACCAGGTGCAGCTCAGCTACTGCCACATTACCGCGCCGATCTCCGGGCGCGTGGGACTTCGTTTTGTGGACCCTGGAAACGTGGTTGAATCAAACCAAGCCACCATTCTGGTGGTCATTACCCAGATGCAGCCCATGACCGTGATTTTCCCGCTGCCGGAGGACAGCCTGGGGCAGGTGCTGGCGCGCATGCGGCAGGTGCACTCGTTGCCGGTGGAGGCATGGAATGACAACAAGGACAACAAGCTGGCGACAGGCAAGCTGACCACGCTCAATAACCAGATTGACACCACCACGGGAACCCTCAAGCTGCGCGCCACCTTCGACAACAGGAACAGCGCCCTGTTTCCCAATCAGTTCGTTAATGTGCGGCTGCTGGTGAATACGCTCGACGGCGTCACGCTGGTTCCCTCCGCGGCTGTTCAACACAATGGGACGGTCTCCTTCCTTTATGTGATTACGAATGGCGTGGCGAGCGTGCGCAACGTCAAGACGGGCGTTTCGGATGGCGGCCTGATCGCGGTGCAGGGAATCGATCCCGGCGAGGTTGTGGCCACCAGCAGCTTCGATAAGTTGCAGGGGGGGAGCAAAGTGATCGTGGCCAAGCAGGCGGTTGCAGCTAATCCAGCGGAGGGCAATGCCCCGTGAGTCCATCCGGGCCTTTCATTCAGCGTCCTGTTGCAACCTCGCTGCTGATGGCCGCAATCCTGCTGGTGGGTATCGTAGCGTATACCCAGTTGGCGGTCTCTGCGTTGCCGCAGGTCGATTACCCCACCATCCAGGTGGTGACCTTCTATCCGGGCGCCAACCCGGACGTGATGGCCACCACGGTGACTGCCCCCCTGGAACGTCAATTTGGCCAACTGCAGGGACTGAGCCAGATGACGTCGACCAGTTCCGGCGGTTCCTCTGTCATTGTGGTGCAGTTCACCCTCAGCCTGACCATCGACATCGCCGAGGAAGAGGTTCAGTCCGCGATTAACGCCTCGCAGAGTTATCTGCCGTCGAACCTGCCCTCGCCGCCGGTGTATAGCAAGACAAATCCAGCCGACGCCCCGGTCCTCACGCTGGCCGTGACCTCCAACTCCATACCGCTCTCGCAGGTGGAGGATATGGTGGATACGCGCCTGGCGCCCAAGCTCTCGCAGTTGGCCGGGGTCGGCCTGGTGAGCATCAGCGGAGGGCAAAAGCCCGCGGTGCGCATTCAGGCCAACCCGATGGCGCTGTCGTCCTATGGGCTCAACCTCGAGGATCTGCGCACGGTACTCGTGCAAAGCAGCGTGAATGCCGCCAAGGGCAACTTCGACGGACCTCATCAGGACTATCAGATCAATGCCGACGACCAGTTGGTGACCAGCGACGACTATCGAAAGGTTGTGGTTGCTTACCGCAACGGCGCGCCCATCATGCTGAAAGATGTTGCGCAGGTGGTGGACGGGATCGAGAACAACCATCAGGCGGCGTGGATGAACGAGACCCCGGCGGTCATCCTCAACATTCAAAGGCAGTCGGGCGCCAACACCATCAAAGTTGTGAAGGCCATCAAGGCGGTTCTGCCCCAGCTTGAGTTGAACCTGCCGGCCTCGATCCAGGTCACGCCGCTTACCGATCTCACCACGTCCATCAACGCCTCCGTCAATGACGTGGAGTTTGAGTTGATGCTGACCGTGGCGCTGGTGGTGATGGTCATCTTTCTGTTTCTGCGCAATGTTTACGCCACTATCATCCCCAGCGTCGCCGTGCCGCTCTCATTGGTGGGCACCTTTGGCGCCATGTATGCGCTGGGTTATAGCCTGGATAATCTTTCGCTGATGGCGCTCACTATCTCCACGGGCTTTGTGGTGGATGACGCGATCGTCATGATCGAGAATATCTCCCGCTATATCGAGGCCGGAGATCCGCCCCTCCAGGCCGCCCTGAAGGGCGCGGAGCAGATCGGCTTCACCATCATCTCTCTCACTGTCTCCCTCATCGCGGTGCTAATTCCGCTGTTCTTCATGGGCGGCGTCATCGGGCGTCTCTTCCGCGAATTCGCGGTTACCCTGGCCGTCACCATCATTCTGTCCGCCGTGGTTTCCCTGACGCTGACGCCCATGATGTGCTCGCGGATTCTGCGCCACACCCCCAAGGAACAACAGGGGCGGTTCTTCAAGGCCTCCGGGCGCGTCTTCGAGAACATCATCGCGTTTTACGGCCGCACGCTCAAGTTTGTCCTGGAGTACCAGACCACCACGTTGCTGGTGGCCGCGGCCACGCTGGTGCTGACTGTTTTCCTCTATATTTTCATTCCCAAGGGATTCTTCCCCACACAGGATGCGGGCGTCATTCAGGGCATCTCGCAGGCGCCGGCCACCATTTCCTTCGCGGCCATGACGCAGAAGCAGCAGCAACTGGCCGGCGTCGTCCTACAGGATCCGGCGGTCGAGAGCTTGTCTTCCTTTATCGGAGCGGATGGGACCAACACAACCCTGAACAGCGGACGCATGTCCATCAATCTGAAGCCCGTGGAGGAGCGCAAGCTGAGCGCCTCCGACGTGATTCGCAGGCTGCAGACGAGCCTCAAGCAGGTCGACGGCGTCGAGCTGTTCATGGAACCGGTGCAGAACATCACGGTGGACGACCGCGTGAGCCGCACCCAGTACCAGTACACGCTGGAGGATCCCGACCCGAACGAGTTGAATTTGTGGACCGGCCAACTAGTCGGCAAGATGAAGCAATTGCCTCAACTCGCCGATGTTGCGACCGATCAGCAGACCGGGGGCCTGGCGGTATCGCTGGTCATCGATCGCGTTACCGCATCGCGGCTTGGCATCGCGCCGTCCACCATCGACAACACTCTCTATGACGCGTATGGGCAGCGCCAGATCAACACCATGTACACGCAGTTGAACCAGTATCACGTGATTCTGGAAACGACTCCCAGCACCCAGCAAAGCCCCGGCAAACTCCAGGATCTGTATATCCAGAGCAATGCATCTTCAGGGGGTTCGGGTCCAGGCGCCTCATCGACCTATGCGTCCTCGGGGTCATCATCCGCGGGTTCGAATGCGATCACGGGCCCGGTGGCGTACACTCCATCATCGGCAGTGCTCACGCCGCCCGCGAATGCCATCACATCCGGCGTGGGCTCCAGCGGCAACGGTTCCACCGCCAACGCAACCTCCAGTTCGACGCCGTCCAATGCCGTACCCCTGCGCGCGTTCACTCGTATTGAGAGAGCGACCGAGCCGCTCTCGATCAATCACCAGGGCCAGTTTCCGGCCGTGACCGTGTCGTTCAATCTGGCCCCCAACGCCGCGCTGGGAGACGCAATCACGGCCATCAATAAAATTCAGAAGGACCTGAACATGCCTCCCAGCGTTCAGTATGGGTTCCAGGGGACCGCGGCTGCATTCGAGGGTTCACTCTCCAATGAAAGCCTGCTGATTCTGGCCGCGCTGGCCGCGGTCTATATCGTGCTCGGCATCCTTTACGAGAGTTTCATTCACCCCATCACCATTCTCTCCACGCTGCCCTCGGCGGGCGTGGGCGCATTGCTGGCGCTCGTTCTTTTCCGGCAGGACCTCAACGTGGTCGCCATCATCGGCATCATCCTGCTGATCGGCATTGTGAACAAAAACGGCATCATCATGATCGACTTCGCTTTGGAAGGGGAGCGCGAGCGCGGGATGAATGCCCGCGATGCGATTTTCGAGGCCTGCCAACTGCGCTTTCGCCCCATCATGATGACGACCATGGCGGCGCTGTTCGCGGGCATTCCACTGGCGGTGGGTTCGGGCATGGGCTCGGAGTTGAGGCGTCCACTGGGCATCGCCATGGTGGGAGGGCAGCTGCTTAGCCAGATACTCACGCTTTACACCACGCCTGTCATTTACATCTTTATCGATCGCATCGGCCATCGCATATTCGGTTCGCCGAAAAATACGGAAAGCGACAGTGAGCCACAAGCGGCGGAGGGGACATGAATATCTCCGCCCCCTTCATCCGGCGGCCCGTAGCCACTACCTTGCTGACGGCGGGCGTTACGCTTGCCGGCGCCATCGCCTTCAAAGTCCTGCCTGTTTCTCCCTTGCCACAAGTCGATTTCCCGACGATCTCGGTTTCGGCCGGCTTGCCCGGCGGAAGTCCGGAGATCATGGCGTCTTCCATTGCAACTCCCCTGGAGCGCGAGTTCGGCCACATCGCCGGCGTGACCGAAATGACATCGTCGAGTTCGCTTGGCGGCACCTCGATCACCCTGCAGTTCGATTTGAGCCGCAACATCGACGGCGCGGCGAGAGACGTGGAGGCGGCCATCAACGCCGCCCGCACCTACCTGCCGGCAAACCTGCCCGCCAACCCGACCTATCGCAAGGTGAATCCGGCGGATTCACCGATCATGATTCTGGGGCTGACCTCGGATAAGTACGACAAGCCGACGCTCTATGACCAGGCGTCTTCGGTCGTGGCGCAGAAACTCTCGCAGATTCAGGGTGTCGGACAGGTGTCGGTGGGCGGAGGCGCCGGTCCTTCCGTACGCGTGGAAGTGAATCCCACGCTGCTCAACAGCTACGGACTCACAATGCAGAATATCCAGGCCATGCTGAGCCAGCAAAACGTTCACGAGCCGGTGGGCCAGATCTCGGACGGAATCACGACCGCGGATATTGTCGTCAACGACCAGATGTCCCGTGCGGGTCAATACAGGCCACTCGTTATCGGTTATCACAATGGAGCCGCGGTCAGGCTGGCTGACGTAGCCGACGTATCGAATTCCGCACAGAACATCCGCGCGGCGGGCTACCTGAACGGCATACCCTCGATCACGGTCATCATTTTTCGCCAACCGGGCGCCAACATTATCGAAACCGTCGATCGAATTCAAAATGAGCTGCCATCGATCGAAGCCTCCATTCCGCAAGGCATCAAGACCACCATCGTTCTTGACCGCACCACCACCATCCGCGCGTCGGTCACCGATGTGGAGCGCACTCTGGTGCTCTCTGTCATGCTGGTGATTCTTGTTGTCTTCGTCTTCCTGCGCAGCTGGCGCGCCATACTCATTCCCTTCGTGGCCGTTCCCGCCTCGCTCATCGGCACCTTCGCAGTCATGTACCTGCTGGACTTCAGCATCGACAATCTTTCGCTCATGGCATTGACGATCTCGACGGGCTTCGTCGTGGACGATGCGATTGTGGTGATGGAGAATATTTCCCGCCATCGCGAAGGGGGCATGCCGCCCCTGAAGGCCGCCTTCCAGGGCTCCCGGGAGATCGGGTTTACCGTCTTCTCCATCAGCATGTCGCTGATTGCGGTGTTCATCCCCATCCTGATGATGGCCGGCATCGTCGGGCGGTTGTTCCGCGAGTTTGCCATCACGCTGTCGACGGCCATTGTCATGTCGATGCTCGTCTCGCTGACGACTACGCCCATGATGTGCGCCTATCTGCTCAAAGATGAGAGGACGATCAAGCACGGGCGCGCATTTCGAATAAGCGAGAGGGGATTCTCGTGGATACTCTCCGGTTATAACCGCTCTCTGACCTGGGTGCTGAAACACCCCGTACCGATGTTGACCCTCCTGCTCCTCGTCATTGGGTTGAACTTTTATCTCATAGACATCATCCCCAAGGGATTCTTTCCGCAGCAGGACACGGGAGCTATCGTAGGCGGCGTGCAGGGACCGCAGGACGCATCGTTTCCGGTAATGAACGACTCGGTTTTGCAACTGGTAAACGTGATCAAGGCAGACCCCGCGGTGGCCAATGTCAATGCATATACGGGCACAGGGAACGGCGGCTTCATCTTTATCGCGCTCAAGCCGCTCAATGAGCGCAAGGTTACAGCGCCGGAGATTATCAATCGCCTGCGGCCCAAGATGAACCGGCTTCCGGTTGCTTCAGCATTTTTGCAGGCGGCGCAGGACCTGCGCATCGGAGGGCGAGCGAGCGCAGCGCTCTACCAGTACACCATACAGTCGGACAACGTGCAGGATCTCTCGCACTGGGGCCCCATCCTGCTGGCGGAGATGAAGAAGCTGCCCGGCTTTCAGGATGTCAATACCGATGCGCAGAACAGCGGTCTGCAGGAGCTGATCAACTACGATCGCGCCACCGCCGCCAGGCTTGGCATTACGCCGCAATCTCTTGACCAGTCCCTATACGGCGCTTTTGGACAGTCGGAAGTCTCCATCATCTACACGCAACTGAACCAGTATTACGTGGTATTGGAGGTAGCGCCGCCCTACTGGCAGACGCCCGATGGGCTAAAGAATATTTACCTCCATACTACGGGCAGCGGCATCATTCCGCTTTCCGCGGTCAGTTCGGCGCATCCGAGCACGACGCCGCTGACCGTCAATCACACCAGCTCGTTTCCCTCTGTCACGGTGTCCTTCAATCTCGGGACCAACATGTCGTTGAGCGACGCAACACGCGAGGTGGGCCAAATGCAGCAGCGGCTGAATATGCCTCAAACCGTCCGGGGTTCCTTCTCCGGAACCGCCGCGGCCTATCAGACCTCGCTGGCCAGCGAGCCCCTTCTTATAGCAACGGCCATACTCGCGGTCTATATTGTTCTGGGCATACTTTATGAGAGCCTGATGCATCCTGTCACCATCATCTCCACCTTGCCCTCAGCAAGCGTGGGAGCCATGCTTGCGCTCATGCTGTTCAAGATCGACCTCAACGTGATCTCGATCATCGGCATCATCCTGCTCATCGGCATCGTGAAAAAGAACGCGATCATGATGATCGACTTTGCCCTGGTTGCGGAGCGCGAACACGGCAAGACCACAACCGACGCCATCTTCGAAGCATGCATGCTGCGCTTCCGTCCTATCCTGATGACGACCATGGCCGCCTTGTTTGGCGCGCTGCCGCTGGCCTTCGGCACCGGAACCGGCTCCGAGCTCAGGCGCCCGCTGGGCATCACCATCGTAGGCGGTCTGATCGTCAGCCAGATGCTCACGCTCTACACTACTCCCGTGGTGTATCTGTTCTTCGATCGCGTGCGGCTGCGCGTCCTGGGCAAACAGAGGGATACGTTTCACGCCGGAACCGCGGAGGCTACATAGCAAATGACTGTTATGGAGTGTTGGTTATGAAAAAGTCGATCGTGCAATCCCGGCAACCGTTCGCGACCTTGCGCGCGCTCCAGGCCGCAGCGCTCTGCGCGATGCTGGCTGGATGCAACGTCGGGCCGAAGTATGTTCCACCCACGGTGACGGCGCCGCCGGCCTTCAAGGAGTCTCCCACGCAGTTCAAGGAGACCGAAGGATGGACTGTCGCGCAGCCCCAGGACGCGGTTCTCCGCGGCAAATGGTGGGAGATCTACAACAATCCGGAATTGAATGCGCTCGAAGAACAACTCAATATCGACAACCAGAATATCCGCGAGGCTTTCCAGAACTTCATGGAGGCTCGCGCCCTGGTGCGCGAGGCGCGGGCTCAGTATTTCCCCACGGTGAGCGTCGGTTCTTCCTACACCCGGTCACAAACCTCTTCGACCCTGGGTTCCGGGGCGAGCGGTCAGCAGTCACAGGTCTTCTCGCTTCCGGGCGAGGTTTCGTGGGAACCCGATCTGTGGGGAAAAGTCCGCAACACCGTGCGCGCCAGCCAATATACCGCCCAGCTGACCGCGGCCGACCTTGAGAATGAGCGCCTGAGCGAACAAGCCAGCCTGGCCGAGTACTTCTTTGAGATTCGCGGCCAGGATGCGCTGCAGAAGATCCTCAACGACACGGTGGATGCCGACAAGAAGGCGCTTGATAGTGAGCAGGCTCGCTATGACACCGGCGTTGACGATCAGATATCCCTGGTTGAAGCGCAGACCACTCTGGCGAGCGCGCAGTCGTTGGCAATCAATATCGGAATTGCGCGAGCCCAGTATGAGCACGCGATCGCCATGCTGGTTGGCAAGCCGGCCTCGACGTTCTCCATTCCGGTCAAACCCATGACCGTTGCGCCTCCGCCGATCCCCGTTGGCTTGCCGTCCCAACTGCTCGAACGCCGCCCGGACGTCGCTGCGGCAGAGCGGAGCATGGCCGCCGCGAATGCCCAGATCGGGGTTGCTTACGCGGCCTATTATCCCACCCTGACGCTCTCCGCCAGCGGCGGCGTGGAGAGTTCTGCCATCAAGAACCTCATGGACGCGGCCAGCCGATTCTGGTCTGCCGGTCCATCCATCTCCGAGACTGTTTATGATGGGGGCCTGCGCCGGGCGACTGTAAATCAGTACATTGCCACATACAACGCGGATCTCGCCGCGTATCGCCAGTCCGTGTTGATTGCATTCCAGCAGGTGGAAGACGCGCTGGCGGCGGTTCGCATCCTGTCGCAGCAAATCAAGCGCCAACAGGAGGCCGTCGACTCCGCCCGGACGTTCCTGAAACTCGAGCAGGGGCGATACGATTCGGGCATCGATCCCTATATCGACGTGATGACCGCACAAACCACCTTGCTCACTGACCAGCAGACTCTGACTAACCTGCAAGTGCAGCAGATGACAGCGTCGGTTGCACTGATTCAAGCCCTGGGTGGTGGTTGGGACCGTTCGCAATTGCCTACGCCCGCGCAGATCACCGAGAAGCCGGCGAAAGCGGAGACCGCGATTCAACATTAGGTAACGAACGTGACAGATCTCTGTGGAAGCCGCATCGCCGCGGCTCAAGTTGCGGCGGTTCGCCCTATAGTGGTTCCACAATTGCTGTACCCGAAACCACTGCCGCTTAGTGGCTTTTTCCTCAAGAAAAAGTCACCTTGCTCGATGCCGGCAATGGCACGTAAATTGTGGAACCGCTCTAAACGCGCCCGCGTCTTCTGAACAGAGCAGAGGGTTATAATTTGCCCATGGCGGCGAATGCGCACACGAATCCATCGGAAGCCGAACACGCGGGGAGCGAGCCGGACCGTGCGCTTGCCGGCGAGCGGGACACGGCCTCCAAGCTGCTCGCGCTGGAAGCGCGGCTGCGCGAGTTGGGAAGCCTGATGGTGGCTTACTCCGGCGGCGTGGACTCCGCGTTCCTGGCGGCCACGGCGCATCGCGTCCTTGGCAGCCGCATGCTCGCCGTGCTGGCCGATTCGCCCAGCCTGGCCCGCCACGACTTCGAGGCTGCCTGCGCCTTTGCCAGCGCGCTTGGGATGCCGCTTTATGTGATCGAAACCGAAGAATTGGAGCGGCCCGAGTATGCCCGCAATGAGGCCGACCGCTGTTTCCACTGCAAGGACGAGCTCTTCGCCGCGATGGAAACTTTGGGCGCCAAGCTGGGCTTTGCCCGCATCGCCTACGGCATGAACGCCGACGACACCCGCGATTTTCGCCCCGGCCAGCGCGCCGCCGAGGACCACGCCGTGCTGGCGCCGCTGGCCGAGGCCGGCCTGACAAAAATCGAGATTCGCGCGTTGGCCAGGGCCGCCGGCTATTCTTTGTGGGACCGCCCGGCGGCGCCCTGCCTGTCCTCGCGCGTCGAATATGGCCGCACAGTGACCCGCGAGGTGCTTGAACAGGTGGAGAAGGCCGAGGAAAGCCTGCGCCAGTTGGGCTTTCGCGAGCTGCGCGTCCGCCATCACGGCGAGCTGGCCCGCGTGGAGATCGCCCGCGCCGAGCTTCCGCGCGCCCTGACGATGGAAATACTCGACGCCATCTCCGCGGCTCTCAAGCAGGCCGGTTTCCAATACGTGACCCTGGATTGCGCCGGCTTTCGCTCCGGCTCCATGAACGTAATTCTCCCCGCCGACGTCCTGGCCAAGCGCGGCGCGTAGCAAACGGTTTAAAATCACAAAGCGATGCGAATCGGTTACCTTGAGTGTTTTTCCGGCATAAGCGGCGACATGATGCTGGGCGCCCTGGTGGACGCGGGCGTTCCCTTTAGCTGCCTGGCGGAAACTGCTGCCGCGCTAAATGTTGGCGCGCGCCTTGAGGTGCGCAGAGTGAGCCGCGGCGGATTGGCCGCCACCAAAGTGGACGTGATTGCGCCGAATCCGGCGGCGACCGAGCCGACCCACTCCCACCACGACCATCCTGCACACGCGCACGCACCTCATCGCTCCTTGTCGGCCATTCTCGCCCTCATTCGCTCCGCCCCGCTCACGGAAACGGTGAAAGAGCGCGCCAGCCGCGCCTTCCAACTGCTGGGCGAGGCCGAGGCCGCCATTCATTCTATTCCCGTCGAGCAGGTGCATTTCCACGAGGTCGGCGCGGTGGATACGATCGTCGATATCGTCTGCGCTGCGGCAGGATGCGAGACACTCAGTGTGGATCGCTGGCTGTCGTCGCCCCTGAACGTAGGCAGCGGAACCGTCGTCTGCCGGCACGGCACGCTCCCCGTTCCTGCGCCAGCCACGCTGGCCCTGCTTGGCGATGCGCCCGTCTATGCCGATGGCGAGCCCATGGAGCGGGTGACCCCGACCGGCGCGGCGATGCTGCGCATGCTCGATGTGCGGTACGCGCCGCTGCCGCCCATGCGCATCCTGAAAGCGGGCTACGGCGCGGGCGGGCGCGAGACGCATGGCCAGCCCAACCTGCTGCGTCTGCTGGTGGGCGAGGAAGAGGCTCAACAGGCCGAAGCTGAATCCATCGCGGTCATCGAAACGGTGATCGACGATTCCAGCCCGCAGTTGCTGGCCTACGTCAGCGAGAAGCTGCTCGAGGCCGGCGCATGGGATGTCTATCGCGTCGCGGTGCAGATGAAGAAGGGGCGCGCCGGCGTGCAGATGACCGTGCTGTGCCGCCCCGATCTCGCGCCCGCGCTCCAGAATCTGCTCTTCCGCGAGACCACCACCATCGGCCTGCGCTGGAGGCTGGAGAACAAGCTGGCCCTGGCGCGCGAGTTTGTGGAAGTCGAGACGAGTTGGGGCAAGGTGCGCATCAAGATCGCGCGCTGGCCCAACGGCAAGATCGCCAACGCCGCGCCGGAGTATGAGGATTGCCGCCTGCTCGCCACGCAATTCTCGGTTCCTCTGAAACAGGTGATGGAAGAAGCCATGCGGGCCCGCGCGGAGATGGAAGCGAAAGCGGGCGCGGACGGCGGCACAAAGAAGGAGGCGCTCTGATGGATCACGAACGCATTGAATCGCTGCTCAACGAAGTGCGCGAGGGCCGCACCGCCGTCAGCGAAGCCGTGGACCGCCTCCGCGACCTGCCCTTCGAGGACCTGGGCTTCGCCAAGCTCGATCATCACCGCGCGCTGCGCACCGGCATGCCGGAGGTGATCTTTGCCGCCGGCAAGACCGCCGCGCAGGTGGCGGCGATCTTTGCCCGCATGGCTCAGGCCGGAGGCAACGCGCTGGCTACGCACGCCACGCGCGAGATGTACGAAGCCGTCCGCGCCATCGAGCCGCGCGCCGAGTTTCACGAGACCGCCCGCGCCATCACGCTCACGCAGTCTGCAACCACCCTCGGCAAGGGAACTATCGCCGTGGTCTGCGCCGGAACCAGCGATTTGCCCGTGGCTGAAGAGGCCGTGGTGACCGCGCGCCTGATGGGCAACACGGTGGAGTTGATCGCCGACGTCGGTGTGGCCGGCATTCACCGCCTGCTGGCGCAAAAATCTTCACTGCAATCGGCGCGCGTGCTCGTCGTCTGCGCCGGCATGGAGGGCGCTCTGCCCACCGTGGTCGGCGGCCTGGTGAACGCGCCGGTCGTGGCCGTGCCCACCAGTATTGGTTATGGCGCGTCGTTTGGCGGCGTGGCCGCGCTGCTGGGCATGTTGAACACCTGCTCGCCCAACGTCTCCGTGGTCAACATCGACAACGGCTTCGGCGCGGCCTGCATCGCCTCGCTCATCAATCACCTGTGACCACCTGCGGTGGGGCGGACAGCGCTTGCGCGCCACGGGATTCCAAGCCGACGATACTCTACCTCCATTAATAACCCGGAATATCATCACCGAATGCTGCCAAGCCGTGATAATCAAAGTGATCTGACCAGTTCGGAACCACATCTGCAACTTTGCATTGGATGTTGCAGGTCACACACACGAAGTAGTAGTTTGTCTCATCCATCTTCTTAATAATTTGCACGTTATTACATTTCTGGCATGGGACGTCTGGAAAATCTTCTGGCCGCACGTATTCGGGTTCTCCGCATTGGATACAGTTCTGTGAAACCATCCCGCCCTCCCGGCTGCGGACGATTGCGCATTTTGCGCCGTGACATTTGGAACGGTGCTTGCTGCACAGAGGAAATTGTTTTTCCATCGTCATAACTGCATCCTGTACGCTCGTGCAAGCCGTGGATGCTACCCTGCACAAATGCCTCTCGCTGCTGTACTAGGAGCCCGTCCTAGCTGGCCGATTTATCACTCGCCCACATGGGGCACGCTGGACCTTATAACTGCAAAGGCGGTTTGAAATTCAGGGTGCGATACAGTGCACCACTCCTCGCAACCACTCGGGTCTCGCTTAAACCAGCGCGTGATTAGCTTAACGACTGGCAAGAGTGCGGTCCCGGCGTCGGAAAAGACGTTCCCGAAACCACCTAAATACCTCGAAAGGAGAAGCGCTACGCAAAGATTGAGGATCAAGACATACGGTGACAGCGCTAGACTACTCAAAATGAGAACGAAAGTCGCAGCAAACAATAGCTGCCAGTGGCTCTCCCAATTCTGCTTCGTCTCGGACAATTTGGCCTCAATCTCCAAAGAAAACTTTTCGGTCACTTCGTTTTCACCTCTATCCGAGCCTAGAGATCTAGTGGCCATACGGCGAGTCAGTTCTTCCAATGGTGCAGTCTGGTTTGCGATATCAACGAGCCTATGCACCGACTCTTGATCTTTGAGAAGGTCCGCGTACCACTGACGAGTAAAGCGAATACCCCAGAGTGCATGACCAAGAGCCCAGATCACAAGTCCGACTACTAGCTCAATCGCTGGTTTGTAAGGAATATCCATTCGCCCACTTCACAATTATCCGGAATTTTCATTTTGAATCCCGGCCCGAGGTCATTATACCCATGAATGGTGAGCCATTCATGGCACGGCTAAAGCCGTGCCCTTTCAAACCATCGATTAAATCGAAGATTCCCCAAAGAGTCCGTTATCCGGCAAATCCAGCCGCCTAAACCGCCAATCGGTGACGCAGATCACAGTCCACAGCTTGCCTGAGCGCCAATCATCAATCATGCATGGTTAGCGCCCGCGCGTGTGGAGGCGATTCTTGAACCGGTCCAGATTGCCGAAGTGGCGCAGGATCTCACAGATATTCTTTCTGCTGCTCTTTCTTGCGCTGCTGCTCTTCACCTCGATTAGCCTCTTTCCCGGCGGCTCGACCGAGATTCAACTGCGCGCGCCGGTGCGGCTCTACTTCGAGTGGGACCCGCTGGTGGCCGTGGTCAACGCGCTGGCCGGCCACGCGCTTTATCGCGGCCTCGTCTGGAGCCTGGTCATTCTGCTGCCCACGCTCTTTCTGGGCCGCTTCTTCTGCGGCTGGATCTGCCCCATGGGGACGCTGCAACACTTCGTGGGCAATATGCCCTCGGAGTCCAAGCGCGGCAAGCAGCGCATCGAGTCCAATCGCTATAAGCGCTGGCAGACCGGCAAATACGTTGTCCTGATTGCCGGCCTGGTGGCTGCCTGCTTCGGCTCAGCGGCCATCGGCTGGCTCGATCCTTTCAGTCTGCTGGTTCGCTCTTTTGGGCTGTCACTTTTGCCGGCCTTCAACGCTGCCGCGCGCGCGGTGCTGGAGCCGCTCGAGCACAGCCACGTCGCGGCCATCAAGACAACCGGCGAGACGCTGCATTCAATTCTGCAATTCCTGGTGCTCGATCTCCGTCAGCCGCACTACGCCCAAGGCCTGGTGTTGGGAATTCTGTTCATTGCGATTCTCGCCCTCAGCCTGCGCGTGACGCGGCTGTGGTGTCGCGCGATCTGCCCGCTGGGCGCATTGCTGGGCGCGGTCTCGCGCTGGTCGATTCTGGGGCTGCACAAAGACGCGGCGAACTGCGACAACTGCAATCGCTGCCTGCTCAATTGCCAGGGCGGCGACGATCCTGTCGGCGGCGTGCCGTGGCGCAAGGCCGAGTGCCTGATGTGCATGAACTGCGTGGGCAGTTGCCCGCATGACAGCCTCAACTTCCGCTTCTTCCGCAAGGAGCATGAGGTTGCCTCGCCCGACCTTGGCCGGCGCAGAACGCTCACCGGCCTCGTCGCCGGCGCCGCAGTGGTTCCGCTGATGCGCGCCAACACCGGCCTGGGCAAAAGCCGCCACGAACGGCTGCTGCGCCCGCCCGGATCGCTCGATGAGTCCGACTTTCTTTCCCGTTGCATTCGCTGCGGCGAGTGCATGAAGGTCTGCCCCAACACCGCGCTGCACCCCACACTCGATCAGGCTGGCCTGGAAGGATTGTGGTCGCCCACGCTGGTGCCGCGCATCGGCTATTGCGAGCCCAGTTGCGTGCTCTGCTCCGAGGTCTGCCCCACCGGCGCAATCTGGCAAATCACGCCCAAAGAAAAAGGCTGGGTGGTAGGCGTGGGCCAATCCGCCGCTGCGGACCAGCCGATCCGCCTGGGGACCGCATTTTACGACCGTGGCCGCTGTCTGCCCTGGGCCATGGCCACCGAGTGCATCGTCTGCGAAGAGTGGTGTCCGGTTTCGCCCAAGGCCATTTATGTGCAGGAGGCCCAGGTCATCGACTCGGCCGGCAACACCAAAACGCTTAAGCAGCCGCGCGTCGACCCCAGCCGCTGCGTGGGCTGCGGCGCCTGCGAGTATGCCTGCCCGCTGCAGGAGCACCCGGCCGTCTATGTCACCAGCATTGGCGAAAGCCGCTCGCCCGGCAGCCAGATTCTGCTCAACAGAAAATAAGGGAGACTGTTCCGTGAAAATTCGCTTGAATTGGAAGTGGGCCGTTGCGGCGATTGTCCTTCTCGCCGCTGTTGCCGCCACTGGATGCAAGAAGGCCAAATCCGACCCGTTCCCGGCCTCGGGCGCGGTCGCAGGCTGGGATAAAACCAGCGACACCCGCGTCTTTGCGGCCAAAGACCTGTGGCAATACATCGACGGCGACGCCGAGCAATACATTTCCGCCGGCGTGGTCTCCACCTCGACCTCCGACTACAAGTACCAGGGCCAGTTGGAGGCCGTCGTCGATGTCTACACCATGGGTGACGCGGCCGGCGCGCGCAAGATTCTGGAGACCGGACAAACCAAAGACGCCAAGACCATTCAACTGGGCGACGAATGCATTCAGTACGCGCAGAGCATCAGTTTCCGCAAAGGCCGCTCTTTGGTGCGCATCGTTGCCTATGAGTCCACGCCCGACACTCCGCAGGCGCTGCTGGCGCTGGCGCGCGGCGTGGAAGCGAAGCTCTAAACACAAATGCCGGGGCGCCGGCCGCGTCAGAAAAGGTGAGGATTGCGATGAAAAACCGCCGGGAATTTCTGAAGACCGCAGCGACGGGAGCCGTGCTGCTAGGCTCGTCCGCCGCGGCGGACAAGCTGGGGTTTGCCGCGATGCTGGACAAGCACGCCGAGGCCGCCAAATCCAAAGTCGTGGTCGCGCGCGATGCGGCGCTGCATGATGCCAGCGGGCAACTGGACGAGAAGCACGTGCAGGCTTTGCTCGACCGCGCCATCGCATCGTACACCGGTCGCGACAAGCCGGTGGAGGCATGGAAACAGATCGTTCCCGCAAGCCTTATCGCCGCGGGCAAGGTGATTGGCCTCAAGGTGAACGGCCTGGGCGGCAAGGGAATCTGCACGCACCGGGCGCTGACACTGGCGATTACGGAGCGGCTGCAACAGATCGGCGTCAAGCCCGGAAACATTTTGGTGTGGGACCAGAACGCCCATTTTCTGGAGGCTTGCGGCTTCGCCGTCAACACCGATCGCAGTCACATCCGCAGTTACCCCAGCGACCAGGCGGGCTTCGAGGAGCAGCCGATGACATGGGGCACGGCCAATGTCAAGCTCACCAAGATTCTCTCCCGCGAGTGCGACCTGGTCATCAATCTGCCGATTCTCAAGGACCACGAACTGGCAGGCGTCACCTTCTCGATGAAGAATATGTACGGCGTTGTGCAGCGGCCGTTTGAACTGCATGCCAATGGCTGCAACCCCGCCGTGGCCGACCTGAACTGCATTCCGGCGATTCGCGAAAAGGTGCGCTTCACGATAGGCGACGCCATCTCGTCCGTCTATGACGGCGGCCCCAGCTTCCGCCCCGAGCGCCTCTGGTACCCCAACGCGCTCATCGTGGGCGAGGATCGCGTGGCTGTGGATCGCACCGCGTGGCAGATGATCGAGCGCAAGCGCGCCGAGGCGGGCATGCCGACGCTGGAGGCCGCGGGACGTCCGCCCAGCTACATCGCCACCGCCGCCGACGCAGCGCATAATCTTGGAACCAACGATCCGCAACGCATTCACCTCATGGAAGTTTGAGCGGGAGAAAAACCATGGCCGGGGAAACCGATCGGAAGCCGGACGAGAAACAGGCGCAGGGGTTAACGCGCCGCGAGGCTCTGCTGCAACTGCTGCGCGTGGGCGGTGTTGCGGCGGGCGCGGCGGGCGCGGCTGTATGGCTCAGCAAGCACAGCTTCCGTCCGGTTCCGTCCCACGCCGAGCAGGCCCGGCGCGACCATCGCATTGCTTCCGATCCGCAATGGCCGGCGATGACCGTGGTCCAATTCCCCACGGACAAATCCGCTGCGGCGGACGCGGGGAGCCCAGTGGCGCAGGGCGGGGAACCGCGCGCGCTGGTTGCTAAGGCGCTTGAAAATCTGGGCGGCATTCGCCGCTTCGTCAGCCGCCAGGACGTGGTGGTCATCAAGCCCAATATCGCCTGGGACCGCACCCCGGAGCAGGCCGCCAACACCAATCCCGAGGTGGTCGCCGAGGTGGTTCGCCAGTGCTGGCAGGCCGGCGCCAAGCGGGTCATCGTCACCGACGTCAGTTGCAACGAGCCTCGCCGCTGTTTTCTGCGCTCCGGCATTCAGGCCGCTGCCCGCGCCGAGGGCGCGGAGATCATCCTGCCCGATCCCGAGCTCTTCCGCGAAGTCGATCTGGGCGGAGTGGTGCTGAAGAGCTGGCCCGTCTTCACGCCCTTCCTCGAAGCCGACAAAATCTTCAACCTACCCATCGCCAAGCACCACGTCCTCACCGGCGCAACGCTGGGCATGAAGAACTGGTACGGCATCCTGGGCGGCCAGCGCAACCGGCTGCACCAGCAGATTCACCAGAGCCTCGCCGATCTGGCCAGCTTCATGCTGCCCACGGTCACGCTGATGGATTGCTACCGCATCCTGGTGCGCAACGGCCCCACCGGCGGCAACCTCGAAGACGTCGCCCTCAAAAAGACCATCGTCGCCGGAACCGATCCGGTAGCCATCGACGCCTACGTGGCCAAAGCGTACTGGAACCTGGACCCCGAGCAGATGCTCTACTTGCAGATAGCCGCCGGACGCGGCCTGGGCACGGTGGACTTCGAGAAGTTGCAGGTGAAGGTGAGCCAGTTGGGGTAGCGGCTCCATTTTTGAGTAGCCCGTCACTTGCCCCTTGCGTGCCGCTCAGGCACATGCTTCGCGCTCGGGCCTGCTCCGCACAGCAGCCCCTGATTGGGCGGGTGGTTGTTTTCTGCGATGCAGCCTAGTTGCCTGGCTTGGCTGCATCAGCGGGTGGGGCCGCGGCCGGTTGGCCCGCTGACAGTCCGCGAATGTAAATAATGAGGTTCCACACCTCGTCGTTCTTGGCGCGGCTCGCATCCTCGGGAGGCATCTTGTCCTTGCCCTTGCGAATCGCGTCGAACAGTTCCTGGTCCGACTTATTGGCCAACGCCTTCGGATCAGTCCAGTCCAACAGAGTCAATTGCATGTCCTTCGCCAGAGAGGTCTTGCCGTTGCCGTTGTCCCCATGGCACAGGGCGCAGTCGCGCGCATAGAGGTCCTTCGCTTTCTCCTGCGACGCGGGAGTCGGTTTGACGGGATTCGTGGAAGCAGGGGCGGCGGGCGCCGGCGCGGCCTCCTGGGGCATGCCCCCCGCGGCGAGTGCAGGAGCGAGTGTAGGCGCGGGCGCGGGAGCCGCAATGGCAAAAAGAACCACAGCGGAAAGGACCAGAAAGGGCTTCAACATGGCAGCCTCCCCAGTTGCAGGCGCCGGGCACAGGCATCCTGCAGCCGATTGGATTTCTGGCCCGAATTATATGCCTTGCCGACGGATTGCGCTCAGAAGACTTCGGAAATGCCTTCCAGCGCGGGAGCCTGCTTGAGCAGGCCGAGTTCGCCGGCCAGGCGTCCGAGCTTGGAGCGGGTAGCAGCTGTGGGCGGCACCAGCGGCAGGCGGACGCGATCTGAGCAGCGTCCCATCAGGTTGAGCACCGTCTTGACCGGGCCGGGATTGGAGTCCCAGAAGTTGGCCTCGAACAGCCGCCCGTATTTGCGCTCCAGCTCGCGGGCCAGGACCCAGTTATTGTCGAGGGCGGCGCGGATCATGCGCCTAACCTCGGCGGGGGCCTCGTTGGCCGCCACGCTGATCAGCCCGTGCGCGCCTACCCCGATCGAGGCCAGGGCCAGGTTGTCGTCGCCGCTGAAGATCTTGAATCCGCGCGGCAGCGTGTGGACCAGCTCGGCGATCTGGGGCAGCTTGCCGCTGGACTCCTTGACGGCCTGGATGTTCGGCGCCGCCTCGGCCAGCCGCGCCACGGTTTCGGGATCGAGGTTCACTCCCGTGCGCCCGGGGATGTTGTAGAGCGCCACCGGCAGCGGGTCAACCGCCTGGGCCAGGGCCAGAAAGTGCTGAAACTGACCCTCCTGCGAGGGCTTGTTGTAGTAGGGATTGGCTGAAAGCACGGCGTTCACGCCGCGCACCTGGCGCAGCAGCCCGGCGTGCCGCAGCAGCGTCCGGGTGGAGTTGTGGGTGCAGCCGGCCCACACCGGCACGCGGCCCGCCGCCGCCTCGGCCACCAGGCAAACCGTATGCAGCCACTCCTCTTCATCCAGCGTGGCCGCTTCGCCCGTCGACCCGCAGACCACCAGAAAATCGATGCCCGAGTCGATCTGCCAGTTCACAAGCGCCCGCATCGCCTGTTCATCAACAGACCCATCCGTCCGGAAGGGCGTAACGATAGCAGTACCGCAACCAGTTGTTTCCATAATAAGTAGGATTATACCGGCGGGGGCTGGGTAGGTTGGATTCGGTGGACCGGCCAGCAAGAATCCTCTTGACTTGATGCATCAAAAAGCGCATCAATTAGTGGTATAATTGTTGCAGATTTAGGAGCGCATATGCGAACCACAGTCTCTATCGATGAGCGTTTGCTCAAGGAAGCACGGTCTTTGAGCGGGTTGCAGGAGAACGGGCCGCTTTTCAAGGCGGCGCTGCAGGCGCTTATTTACCGGGAAAGCGCATTACGCCTGGCTCGTCTCGGCGGCTCGCAGCCGGATTTACAGGATATTCCTCGCCGTCGCGTGTCAGGCAATTGAATCGGGAGGGCGGAAGTTGATTCTTATCGATACCTCGATTTGGATCGACCACTTCAGGTCGTCCAACAGACGGCTTGTCGGACTGCTCGATGCGGAACTGGTAAGAGTACATCCCTGGGTGGTGGGTGAGTTGGCGTGCGGGAATCTGGCAAATCGAGCGAATACGCTCTACTTGCTGCGGTCGTTGCCCCAGGTTACGGTGGCAAGCGACGATGAGGTTCTTTTCTTCATCGACAAGCACGGTATCGCCGGCAAGGGCCTAGGTTATCTCGACATGCACCTGATGGCAGCCGCCGCGCTCGGGAGTCTGAAGATCTGGACGCGCGACAGGCGGCTGAATGAGGTTGCCGCGTTGCTCGGACTGAATGCGTGAGCCCGCTGTATAAACTGGCTTTGGTATTCGTGCCGACGAAATCCCAGCTCTCAATGCGAGACCCTTCGGCAAGCTCTGGGCGGGCTCTGGGGCGCCCATTTCGCGGGGAATGGGGAGATGTGGGCTACCCGCCGCCGGCTTCAGTTCGCTTCCGGCGGCATGGTCTCGGCCAATCCCATTCTTGTAAACAGCAGGGGTGCAAGAAAGATGCTCACGATTCCCGCGGCGGCATAGCGGACGTACTGCAACATATACCCGAGCATGGCGAAGTTGCCGGGGATCATCGCGAAGGCCTTATCGAGAAACAGCAGCGTGCCTGTCACCATGACGATGGAAAAAATGTAGCGCAGCATTTTGGCGGCGGCATCCGAACTGCGGGGATCGAAGTTTACCATTCTCAGCTCCAGCGGACGGGCAATGACGATGCCGGTCAGAAATCCGGCGGAGGCCAAAACCTCCCGCGGCGGGCCGGCGGCGCGCCAACCGTTGACGGCGAAGGTGAGCAGCCAGAGCGCCAGGCTGGCTGCAACGGCGGCTCCAATCTGCCGGGCGTAAGAGAGCCGGCTCCATGCGGCGCAGACGGCTTGGTCGTATCTTATCCAGAGCAGGCCGGCAGAGAGCCCCATCGCCCAGCCAATGAGAACGTCCTCGGCATAATGCACGCCGAGATATGGCCGCGACACGCCGATAAAAACGATGGCCAAGACTGCAACGACTCTGACGCAGCGGTTCCCGGCGCACGCATAGAGATAGGAATAAAACGCCGACGACGACATGGCGTGGCCGGAGGGGGTGGAATACTCCGTGGCGAGAGACGCGGCCTTCTGAGGCGAAACGGCCCACTTGCTGAGATAGGTTCCTTGGCGGATGAAAGGGCGGGGATTTTTGACGATGAGCTTCAATATGCCGTTGAGCGAGGAGGCCAGCAGCACCAACACCGAAAGCCGGATGGCCAGCCGCTTGTTCCACGCGACGTAGATCAGCGTGGCGACGAGGAGGTAACCGGCGGAATCGCCGAAGAAGGTGGCGGCATGAAAGAAGCTGGTGAGGAAGACAGTTCTGTGGTCGGCCAGGAACTGGATGAGAGCCAAATTGAACGGCAGCGGCGACATGTTCTTACCATCTTCTCATGGCATATTCGCGATCAAGCATCGACATCAGCAGGAGCGAGTGATACTCGCCGTCGCAACAGAACGCCTCGCGCAGCGTGCCTTCGTAAACGAAACCCAGGCTCTCGTAGACGTGGCGGGCGCGGGTTCGGTCACAACTGGTCGAAGATATCGCGGAAGTCCCAGGCGCCGGATTTGCCCGCCAGCCACTCGGCGGCGCGGACGGCGCCCAGGGCCAGGCAGCGGCGGCTGAGGATGTTGTGGCGCAGCTCAATCACGTCGTCGGGGCCGGCGGCAGTGACGGTGTGCTCGCCTTTGGCGTCGCCAACGCGGTGGGAGGTGATTTCCACCCTGGTTCCGGGTTGCGCGGCTTCGACGATCTGCCGCAGGGTGATGGCGGTGCCGGAGGGGGCGTCGAGCTTGGAGACGTGATGGGTCTCGCTGATGGAGAAGGTGTAGCCGTCGAGCCTGGCCAGCTCGGCGGTGAGGCGGAAGAGCTTTTGCACGCCGATGGAGAAGTTGGTTCCGTAGAGCAGCGCTCCGCGCTTTTGCGCTTGGGACTTGATCTCGTCTAAGTGAGAGTACCAGCCGGTGGTTCCCACCACGATGCGTCCGCCCAGGGCGAGGACGGCGCGCATATTCTCTACCGCGGCCTCGGGAGCGGTAAAGTCGATGACCACGTCTACGCCGGCCAGGGTGGAGGCGGTGAGGGCGGAGGCGTGTTCATTTTCGGTGATGTCGAGCGCGCGGACGTCGTGGCCGCGTTCACGAGCCACCTCGGCGACGAGGCTTCCGGTTTTTCCCTTGCCCAAAACGAGAATGAGCATGATGACCTCGTTTTCAGCTCTTAGCTGTTAGCTCTTAGCTTCCAGCTTCTGGCCTCTAGCTGCCGGCCAAAGAACTTTCCGGGATGAATTCTTGCGGCTCCCGCTTGGTCGACCACTTGAAACCAGCCGCTAACCGTCGGGAGCTAACAGCTAACAGCTATAAGCTAACAGCTAGTAGCTAAGAGCTAGCTTTTGCGCGCTTCCACGTCGAATATGGTGGGGTCGGGGTCCTTGAAAAAGGCCGCGTGCAGCGAGCGCACGGCCTCGTCCGCGTCGTCCTCCTCGATCATGAAGCTCATGTTGATCTCGCTCGCCCCTTGTGAGATCATGCGCACGTTAATGTGGCGGATGGCTGTGAAGACCTGCGCCGCCATGCCGCTTTGGCCGCGAATATCCTCGCCCACCATGCAGATGAGCGCCTTGCGCCCCTCGTATTTCACGTCGGCCAGCTTGCTCAGATCGGCGGCGATGGCGGGCAGATTGTCGTTCGAGTCCACGGTCAGCGAGACGGAGACCTCAGAGGTGGAAACCATATCAACGGCGCAGCGGTGCTGGTCGAACACAGAGAAGATTTCCTTCATGTAGCCGTGGGTCATCAACATGCGGCTGGCCACCACGTCGATGATGCTGAGCCTCTTTTTAACGGCGATGGACTTGAAGGGGCTCTTGCAGTGAGGCGCGAGCGAGGTGATGCGCGTGCCTTCGCAGGCGGAGTTGC
This sequence comes from Occallatibacter sp., assembly GCA_052326045.1. Classification (GTDB taxonomy): domain Bacteria; phylum Acidobacteriota; class Terriglobia; order Terriglobales; family Acidobacteriaceae; genus Telmatobacter. The sequence goes on from JBKQRH010000148.1 coordinate 29,119, forward strand.
GGCTGTTGAGCACCAGCACCGGAATGTTCTTTTTCACGGCCGGCAGGATGGTGGCCGGATGCAGCACCTTGGCGCCGAAGTAGGCCAGTTCGGCCGCTTCCTCAAAGCTGATGACCTTGACGCGCAGGGCGTCGGGGCAGACGCGGGGATCGGCGGTCATGATGCCGTCCACGTCGGTCCAGATTTCGATGGCCTCGGCCGAGAGCGCGCTGCCCACCAGGGCGCCGGTGAAGTCGGAGCCGCCGCGGCCCAGGGTGGTGGTTATACCGGCCTCGTTGGAGGCGATGAATCCGCCCATCACCGGGACCTGGCCCACGGCGGTGAGAGGGAGCAGCTTTTCCTGGGCGCGTTTGTCGATCACGGCGTCCTGCGGGACCGCTTTCTGGAACTGCGAGTCGGTGACGATGATCTCGCGCGCGTCCACGTGGGCGGCGTCGATGCCGCGCTCGCAAAAGGCCGCGGCGACGATGCGGCTGGAGATGCGCTCGCCGTAACTTGCGATCAGGTCGGAGATGCGCGGAGTGAGTTCGAGAATAGCCGCCAGACCGCGCAGCACTTCGTCGAGCGAGTCGAATTTCTGGTTGATGAATTCGGCCAGCTCTGCGGCATGGGCGGAATTCCTCACCAGATGGGCAGCGGTATCCAGGTGGCGCGCGCGCAACTGCGCGCTGATGGCCAGCGCTCCAGCACGGTCGCCCTGCGCGGCGGCGGCGGCGGCGCGCAGCAACTGGTCGGTGACTTTGGCCATGGCGCTGACAACGACGACGGGCTGCTTGCCGAGAGCTGCGCGTCCGGCCACGATGGCCGCGGTGCGGGCGATGGCTGCCGGGTCTTCAACCGACGTGCCGCCAAACTTCATCACCACCAGGCTCATGCGAGTTTCCCAAAAACAGCTTTTAGCTATTAGCTTCTAGCTCTGCTTGCTGGAGATTCCAGCGGTTATCCAGTTTCCGGTTCTCATCCACTTATCCATCAGTTTTCAACCCAATGCTAAAGGCTAAGAACTTCCAGTTAGAAGCTAACAGCTAACAGCTAATAGCTAAAAGCTAAAAGCTAGAAGCTCAGCCGAGTTTGCCCAGACTGGCCAGCAGTTCGGCGTTGAGAATGGTCGCTCCGGCAGCCCCGCGAATGGTGTTGTGCGAGAGCACGGTGAACTTCCAGTCCAGCAGGCCGCAGGGGCGCAGCCGGCCCACAGTTACCGCCATTCCATTGCCGCGATTGCGGTCCAGCCGCGGCTGCGGGCGATCATCCTGCGGCGCCCACTGGACGGGCTGCTCGGGGGCGGTCGGCAGTCCCTGTCCGGCCAGCGGCCGGAACTCCGCCCAGGCGGTCAGAATCTCTTCGCGCGCAGCCGGCTTGCCCAGCTTGATGCTGACGCTCAAAGTGTGTCCGTCGACGACCGGGACGCGGTTGCAACAGGCGCTGATGCGGGCATTGAGCGGAGTAACGGCGTGGCCTTCAAGTTTGCCCAGCAGCTTGAGGGTCTCGGCCTCCATCTTCTCTTCCTCGCTGGCGATGTAAGGCACCACATTGTCCAGAATGTCCATCGACGCCACGCCGGGATAGCCGGCTCCGCTGACGGCCTGCATGGTGGCGGCGAATATCTGCTCGATGCCGAAGCGGTCTTGGATGGGCTTGAGGGCCAGTACCAGGCCCATGGCCGTGCAATTGGAGTTGGTGACCATGTAGCCGCCCGACTCCTTGCGCCAGGACTGCTCCTCGATCAGGCGCAGGTGATCGGCATTGACCTCGGGCAGCACCAGAGGCACGTTGGGGGCCATGCGGAAGGCGCTGGAGTTGGAGATTACGGCGCATCCGGCGGCGGCAAAGCGGGGCTCCAGTTCACGGGCAATGGCGGCGTCCACAGAGGCAAAGATGATCTTGGGCGCGGACTGATTCCCGTTGGCCGCGGCGCCAGGCTCAGCCGGAGCGACGATCATGTTGGCGATGCGCTCTGGCAGGGGCGTGTCCAGACGCCACTTGGCGGCCTCGCCGTAGGGCTTGCCGCTGGAGCGGTCGCTGGCCGCCACCCAGACGACCTCGAACCACGGATGGCGCTCAAGAAGCTGAATGTACCGCTGGCCGACCATTCCGGTTGCGCCCAGGATTCCGATTGGATATTTGGTTTTCATGGCCGTAGATACTCCAGTGTACAGGAGGATGGCAGCGGCGCCGCAAATTGAGGACGGGAGCGTGGGACCGGTTTCCTGTGTTGCCAGCAATCCGCCAACTGGATCGCGGTTGGGGTCGCGGGCGGTGGAACGCAGTTCCTGCCAGCGTATCAGGTGTCACAGACGGGGGAGCTGAACAGCTCTACATTTCCATCCATGGCGACGCCAGTCGTTTTCGGCGAGGCGCTGGCCCTGGGGCTGGCGTCGGGACCTGCCTGCATCGCGTCTTGCGGACCGGTGTTGGTGCCCTCGCTGCTGACCGAGCACGCGGGGTTGCGGCCCCATGCCCGCTATCTCTCCGTCTTTCTGGGGGCGCGCCTGCTGGGATACCTGCTCTTTGCCGCCGCGGCATGGGAGCTTGGCGCGCTGGTCTCGCTGCCGCCGGGATCGCGCGTGCTGATGATGGGCGCGGTCAATGTGCTGCTCGCCGGCGTGCTGATCTGGTATGCGTGGTCCGCCAGAAGCCTCTGCGGCCACTCGTGCGCGGGCGAGAAGCTGGTGAACATTGAAGGAACGAAGAATCGCCGGGCGGCTGGGCCAGCGGCGCTGGGTCTGCTGACCGGTCTGAGCCTCTGCCCTCCATTTGTGGCGGCCGGCGTGAGGGCGGCCGAGCTGGGCAGCGTGGCGCAGGCGCTGCTCTTCTTTTTTTTCTTTTTTATTGGAACTTCCGTCTGGTTTATGCCGTTTATCAGTTTTGGCTGCATCGCGCGCAACGAAGCGGTGATTACCGTCGCGCGGATGGCGATGGCGCTCATTGCTCTTTACTACGCCTCTTTGGGAATCGCCATGCTGATAGGGAGAAAAGCCTATGGCTACTAACGCTCAATCGCCGCGCCTCGCCCGCCCGGAGCCGCGCGGCATCGGCTGGTCTCTTCTGCTGACTTTGCCGATCGCCGTCTGGTCGCTGCTCATGTTCTTTCGCCCCGGCATGGATACGAACCCCAAGTCGCGGATCGCCGCCGCGCTGACCGCGCTCTTCATGACCGCGCTGTTCTTCATGATGATGCGGACCGGGAACACCTATCGATGGCGGCGCTTGTTCTTCGTGAGCGTGGGAGTTCTCTTTCCGGTGGGCTTTATCTACAACATCATCTCCATGCGCGGCACGATGGGCATTCCGGTGGAGGAGATGATTGCCGGCCGGACGCCGTTTTGTTTCATGCCCATTCCACTGCTGATTCTGCCGGCGGCCTTCACCCGGACGCTGGTCTTTCCCGGCTCGATCGTGCCCGGGGGCGGCGCCTCCGGCGCCGGCATGGCGGCCATGGTGGGCATGTGGCTGGCCATGACGCTGGTCCTCGGCAAAGGCTGGTGCAGCTACGCATGTTTCTTCGGGGGAATCGAAGAGGGCGTGGCCGCCATTCCCGACCGCGCCAGAATCCGCAAGCTCGACCCGCGCTGGCGCTATGGCCCGTGGGCCGTGCTGCTGGCCATGGTGCTGCTCTCGCTGGCTCTGTTCGAGCCGGCCTACTGCATGTGGCTCTGCCCCTTCAAGGCCGTCTCGGAGTACATTGCCGCCCGCAATTTGATTGGCCTGATTCAGAACACAATCTTTGTCCTGCTCTTTGCCGGACTCGTAATCGTGTTGCCGTTCCTGACAAAGAAGAGAACGCAGTGCTCATTCTTCTGCCCCTTCGGCGCCTTCCAATCCATCTTCAACAAGATCAGCGCCTTCGAGGTGAAGATCGACAAGGAGCGCTGCAAACCCTGCCTGGCCTGCCAGAATGCATGTCCGAACATGTCGCTGTCGCAGGAATCCATTGCGCGCGGCGAGACGCTGATGTCGTGCATGAAGTGCGGCGCGTGCGTGGATGCCTGTCCGCGCCAGGCCGTTGTCTGGCACATCAAGGGAACCGAGGCCGCCTGCAAGCCGGAGCGCGCGCGGCTCATGTTTCTGTATGCCGCCTGGGCCATAGCTGTCATGTTCGGCGGCACCATCATCTACGGGGGCGTTGCCACCATTCTGCACTTTATCGCTTAGGAGGCGCTTATGAAACTCCGTCCAATTCTCGGCTACACGGCGGCGGGCGCGACGATCCTTGCTGCAATGCTGACGCCTTTTGTGCTGATGGGATACTTTGCGAATGGCGTAGCCGCGCTCCCGCTGCATGTGGACGAGGTGTACTCCGGCGGACCGAAGGTGCGGACAGTTCAGATGGGCGCTTACTCCATCGACGTTCACCGACCTGTCTATCCGCACTTTCTGCAAAGCGAAAAGCCGTTTTTGCAACTGGATTGGAATCCCGTGAGCGCGTTGCCGGGCCAAGTCTCCGACGTCGTGGACATAGATGGCGATGGGCAGCCCGATATCCGCGTGAGCTTCGATGTGCCCAGAGACCCCAAGGCTCCACTGCGCGTGGACGTGGAGCCGCTCAACCCGCGCTACCTGCCCATGCGGAATGTGGGCAAGGAGAAATTCTCCAGGCTGATTGTGCGCGTGGACAATGCGATCCTGGTGCGGGTTCCGCTGGCGAACTGAATGAAGCGTCGGCTGCTATTCCGGCCGCGCCCAGGATGCGGAGTGGATATTTGGTTTTATGGCCTGTTTGCGCCGATCCCCTAGGATGCGCCATCGCCCGCAGGCATAATGATGGGCTTTTGGGAAGGGGCAGCGGCTAAAGGTCCCGCGCCACTGGTCAGCAACTTGTTCAGAGTCGGGATGTTTGAGCGTTGCGTTTCCACGAAGTCCACGCCCTCCACCGTTAGCGTGTAAGCAGCGTTGTCCCCTCGGGTGATGAAGGTTTTCTTTTGCAGATACCACATCGTAAATTCCAAATAATCGCGGGGAAACCCCATGCGCTCTTCAACCTCCATCAGTGAAACTTCCGGGTTGGTAGGGTTTGTGCGGCGCCGGGAATAGAGCAGGGCCAGCACCGCCAACCGCCGGTTCAACTCACCCTGTACGTTATCCATAAAATCGACCGAAGTAGACAAGGGGTCAGCCTGGAGCCCCTCCTTTGCGCAAGCCGCATCGTATTCGGCGCGGAGCGCTGGCTCAGACAATACGTCATAGGCTTGTTTCAACAGGAAGAACTGTTCAGCATTGCCGGTCTCCGGATTATCCGGGTGAAGGCGTGCGGCCAGGAATCGATAAACGCGGCGGACTGTTTCGGGCTCGGCATTGGGGCTGATCTGGAGGAATTCATAGTAATTCGGAAGTGTCATTATGGTGTCCCCGGAGAAACGCTGCTCTCACTTTAAGATAGCCCGGAGTCCCTCAGACGTAAATGCAACTATGGCGTCAGGGGGCATAACGTTGACTGACGGATGCCAGAACCGGTCATCGACGGAGATCGCGCCCGGCGCCAAGTCTGGAAGCTGAGCCTACTTCTTTCCTTTGCCGGGCCCGCGGCTGCCCAGCAGCCCTTCCAGTTCTTCCTTGAACTCGCGCACGTCCTTGAAGTCGCGGTAGACCGATGCGAAGCGGATGTAAGCCACTGTATCCAGGCCCTTCAGATGTTGCATGATGAGTTCGCCGATTTCGCTTGCCGTCCTCTCCCGTTCCGGAGCATCCACCAGAAAGGTCTCCGCGGCGTCCACGATAGCCTCGAGTTTGCTGGCCGGGACGGGGCGTTTTTCGCAGGCGCGGAGCAGGCCGCTGAGCACCTTCTGGCGGTCGAAGCGCTCGCGGCGGCCGTCTTTCTTGACCACCATGTAGGGGATTTCGTCGATGCGCTCGTAGGTGGTGAAGCGGCGATTGCAGCGCTCGCACTCGCGCCGGCGGCGGATGGAGTCGGCCTCCTTGCTCTCCCGCGAGTCGACGACCCGGTCCTGACCGAAACCGCAATAGGGACATTTCATCTTAGGGCGATTTTACGGCATGGATGTGCGAACTGCCCCTGTGGAGCACAGGCCGGCGCCCAGGGAATCGGGACCCGCAGCCTCTTGCCGGCGACGACGGCGAGGATATCCGACGATTTGTACAGGCATTTCTATTCACCTGGGAGACTCAGCAAAAAAACTTAAGTTTTCACTTGACAATTGGCCGGAAACGATGGATACTTAAGTCAATGCTTAACCAATTCCCCTGGGGAGGTAAGAATGAACACCATGGAAGAACAATCCGTAATCCACAGCACGTTCGTCCTCGAACGCAGCTACCCCGCCGCGCCTGAGCGCGTTTTCGCCGCTTTCGCCGACCCCGCCAAGAAGCGCCGCTGGTATGTCGGAGAGGAACATAACCAGGTGGAGAGCTATAGCCTGGATTTTCGCGTGGGAGGCCAGGAGCATTACGCTTTGGGCTTCGGTCAAGGCCATCCGCTGGCGGGAAAGAGGCTCACCAATAACAACATCTATCAGAACATCGTTCCCAACCGCCGCATCATCTTCACCTCCACCATGGCCGTGGCGGAGAACATCATCTCGGTGTCACTGGGCACGGTTGAACTCTTGCAGTCCGAGAAGGGCACCGACCTCATCCTCACGTTTCAGAGCGCGTTCCTGGAGGGCGCCGACGGTCCCGAGATGCGGGAAGCCGGATGGCGCGGGCTGCTCGACAAATTGGCGGATGAAGTCGCCCGCTAGCAAGATGGGCGCTGGAAGGCGCGGAGATATGCGTAAGAACAAACCCGATATCGACCGTGTCTTCCACGCCCTCGGCGATCCTACGCGCAGGGCCATGATGGAGAAGCTCAGCCAGGGACCCATATCGGTTTCGCGATTGGCGGAGCCGCTCGCCATCACTCTGGCCGCGGTAGTTCAACACTTGCAGGTGCTGGAGGAATGCGGGCTGGTACAAACCGAAAAGGTTGGCAGAGTGCGCACCTGCCGCATCGAACCCGCCGGGCTTTCCGTGGCGGCGCAATGGATCGGGGATCGACGCTCGATGTGGGAACGCCGGCTGGATCGTCTGGGCGATTTGCTGGCTGAGCCGGGGGAAAAACCCTAAGGGTTGCGGATGGCCTTGGCTGAATCCGGCGGAATATCCAGAATGCGGCGGAGTGTTGACCGCGGTTCCATGCAATTCTGCCCGTTCAACTCAAAAATCCGGCGATTGCCGCTACCACCGTCTGCTGCTCGTCTTGGCGGAGTTCGGGGAAGATGGGCAGGGCCAGGACTTCGCGGGCGGCGCGTTCGGCTTCGGGGAAGCTGCCCTCGGCGTAGCCAAGCCCCTTCAAGGCTTCCTGCAGGTGGAGCGGGACGGGGTAGTAGATCTCCGAGCCGATCTTGCGGGCGGTGAGGAAATCGCGCAAGGCGTCGCGGCGGGCGGTGCGGATGACGTACTGGTGCCAGACGTGGCGGCCGCCGGGAACCTCGTGGGGCAGGACGACGCCGTCGGCGGGATAGGGGCCGGATTCGGCCAGCCCGGCGGCGGCAAAGAGGGCATGGTAGCGCTCAGCTACGGTGCGGCGGGCCTGATTCCAGCCTTCAATGTATTTGAGTTTGATGGACAGGATGGCGCCCTGGATGCCGTCGAGGCGCGCGTTCCAGCCCACCTCGTCGTGGTAGTAGCGGCAGCGCATGCCGTGCTGGCGCAGCATCAGCACGCGCTCGGCCAACTCATCTGAGTTTGTCGCGACCATGCCGGCGTCGCCTGCGGCGCTGAGGGTCGTGGTGGGGTAGTAGCTGAAGGCGGCGGCATCGCCGAGCGCGCCCGCCTTTGTCCCCTTCCACTCGGCGCCCCAGGCCTGAGCGGCGTCTTCGATGAGTTTCAATCCATGCTCGCGTCCGAGACGGGCAAAAGAGGTCCAATCGGCGCATTGGCCAAAGAGGTGCACGGGGAGGATGGCGCGGATGGGGGTGGGCTGAGGAGTTTTCAGGACGGCTCGGACGGCTTTGGGGTCGAGGTTGAAGGTGGCGGGTTCGATGTCGGCGAGGACAGGAGCAGCTCCGGCGCGGAGGATGGCGCTGACCGAAGCAAAGAAGCTGAAAGGGGTGGTGACGACGGCATTGCCGGGGCCGATTCCATTCCCGGCCAGGGCCAGCCACAGAGCGTCGGTGCCGGACGAGCAGCCCAGCGCGTGGGCCACGCCCAGTTGCCCTGCCGCGGCGCGCTCGAAGGCGGCTACCGGCTCGCCAAGGATGAACTGCTGCGTCTCAAGCACAGCCCCAACCGCATCCAGCAGTTCCCGGTGGAGCGGGCGGTACTGGCGCTTGAGGTCCAGCATGGGAACCGGCTGGGAGGTTGCGGCGGAACTCCGCTGAGGGGTGGGAGCATCTGGCACCCGTTCATTTTACCAGCGGCTGAGCGAGCCGCGTCCTGCGGCGAGGCGGCGCAACCGGCTCCAGGGCAGTGGTGGCGCGGCAAAATCTTTCTGAAAAATACTATAGAGTTGAAAAGGCCCGTGAATCCTTATAATCTTGTCACATTCCGGGATTTGGCGGCTTCGGGACTTCCGGCGCCGCGCCCGGGGATTTGTTTTTTCACGCACGCAGTTTGGCTGCATCCAACCCCTCTAAGGAAAGCAGGAGATCGGCACATGGAAACCAAGCCGGCACAAAACATTCAGGACACATTTCTGAACACGGTTCGCAAGGACAAAACCACAATCACGATTTATCTGGTCAGCGGCGTCAAGCTCACTGGAAAGATCCGGTCCTTCGACAAGTATTCGGTGCTTCTGGAAAACAACAGCCAGGAGCAGTTGATCTTCAAGCACGCCATTTCGACAGTGGTGAGCAACCGGAATGTGATGTATACCGAGCATCGTCCGGTGGCCGCGCAGACGGGGATTGCCTTGTCGCCGATGGGCGCCGTGCCGTCCGCGCCCGTAGCCGTTGGGGAGCAGTGACAGCAGGCGGGGAGCCGGAACGGGCGGTTTTGGTCGGGGTGGATATCGGAGTCCGCTCCCGCGGCAACCGCGCAGCCCAGGCAGGCGCGCGGGGGGCGGCTGTGTGCGCCGAGGGCGTTTCTCTCGATGAAGGTACGCCGGAATCCGCCCATCCTCCTGGCGCAGGCGTTTCCACGGCGCGACCGGTTTCGGCGCGATCGTCAACGGAACTGGACGCGGAAGAGTCTTTGGCCGAGTTTCGCGAGCTGGTGTCGAGCGCCGGCGGCGTGGTGGCTGCCGAGTTGATGCAGCGCCGGCCGCGGTCCGATGCGGCCACGCTGGTCGGCGCCGGCAAAGTGGAAGAGATTGCCGGAGTGGCCGCTTCCACCGAGGCCGACCTGGTGCTCTTCGACCACGACCTCACGCCTACCCAACTGCGCAATCTTGAGGCCGCGCTGCCCTGCCGGGTGCTGGACCGCACAGAGTTGATCCTGGACATTTTTGCGCGCCACGCCCGCACCCGCGAGGGCCAGTTGCAGGTGGAGCTGGCGCAGTTGGAGTACATGCTGCCGCGGCTCACCGGAAAAGGCAGGGCGATGTCGCAATTGGGCGGCGGCATCGGCACCCGAGGTCCCGGCGAAACCAAACTCGAAACGGATCGCCGCCAGATTCAGCGCCGCATCGACCACCTGAAAGGCGAACTGGACTCGGTGCGCCTGGTTCGCAAGCAGCAGCGCCAGCGCCGCGAATTGGTTCTGGCGCCCACGGTGGCGCTGATGGGCTATACCAACGCCGGCAAGAGCACGCTCTTCAACCGCCTGACCGGCGCCCAGGTCTTGCAGTCGCCGCGCATGTTCGCGACGCTCGATCCGAAGCTGCGCGTCCTCTCGTTGCCCAGCCGCCGCAAGGTTCTTCTTTCGGACACAGTGGGCTTCATCCGCAACCTGCCGCACACGCTGGTCACCAGCTTTCGCGCCACGCTGGAAGAGGTGGCGCAGGCCGAGGTGCTGCTGCACGTGAGGGACGCCGCCTCGACCTATGGCGAGGAGCAAAAAACTCAAGTCGAAAAGGTTCTGGGCGAGTTGGAGTCCCTGGACAAGCCGCGCATCGAGGTGCTGAACAAAGTCGACCTGCTGGGCGAGCACGAACGCCAGGGGCTGCTGGCCCGGTCTCAGGCCGGGGGCGAGGTGGCCGTCTCGGCGCGCACCGGAGAGGGAATGGAAGCGCTGCTCAAGGCCATCGACCGGGCTTTGCACTCCGACCCACTCATCGAGGCGGAGTTGCGCGTTCCGCAGCAGGAGGGCGCGGTGCTGGCGGCCATCGAGGCGGGCATGATCGTGCACAGACGGGAGTACGAAGGCAACCTCGTCCGCCTCACCGTCAGCGGCCCGGCCTCGCTCATTGGGCGGTTGCGTCAGTACCGGCTGCGGGAAGAGTAGGCTCTTTTCATCAAGCCGTATTGTCAGGGCGCTTATCCTTTTTCCTGGAATGCCGATTACCCGAGCGCGAAGGAGGTACTATGAATCCGGTTCAAGACAGCGCCAGCCGCAGCATCACCACGCTTGCCAGCCGCGAGGTTTATCGCAACCACTGGATGCGGGTGCGCGAGGACGAGATTCTGCGCTCCAACGGCGAGCGGGGCATCTATGGCGTGGTGGAAAAGGACGACGCGGCCATTATCCTGCCCATCGATCGGGGCCGCGTCTGGCTGGTGGAGCAGTTCCGCTACACCATCCAGGAGCGGGCGCTGGAGCTACCCCAGGGCGGCTGGGAGATGGAAGCGGAAAACCCAGAAGAGCTGGCGCGCGGCGAACTGAAAGAGGAAACCGGCCTGGAAGCCGCCAGCATGATCCACCTGGGAACGCTGTGGATCGCCTACGGCTTCACCCGGCAAAAGCAGCACGTCTTTCTGGCCACCGGTCTGACGCACACGGAAAAAGAACCCGACCCCGAGGAACACGATCTGGCGGTGCGCCCGGTTCCTGTGGAAGAATTCGAGGAGATGATGCTGACGGGCGCGATCCGCGACAGCTGCACGCTGGCGGCGTGGGGGCTTTATCTGCTGTGGAAGGCGCGGCACGAGGGCGAAGAATAGGAACGCGCGACCATCAATTGCCTTGCTTTATCAGCTTCTGCGGGGGAGTGGTTCTGGCGGTGATGATTCTGCCGTTCACGCTCGGCTTTGCCACGGTGTAAAGCACCGCCTTCACCTCAGACGGGAGGAAGTTCTTGTCGTTCTGCAGCTTGAGAGTGATCGGGCCGGCGGGGTCGGACTGGGAATCTGGAATGGCAAACCTGAGATCGTAGTCGTAGCGGGCATCCGCCAAAACGTCCTTTATTGCAGCGGAAAACTTGACCTCGTGAAATATGCCGCCGATATAGAATCGCACATTCTTGGGTACAAAGTCGCCTCCCCTGGGGGATGGTCCTCTCGTAGCGGCGTCCCATGATTGGTCGTAGTACACCATCACCTGCTTGCCACCATCAACAATGTAAACCTGCGCATCGGTCTTTGTTACCAGACTGTTCCATGGCTGGGAAGGATCGCGCTGCGCTTCGCCAACATCCAGGAGCAGCAGCCTGCGGCCGGGAATCTTGTCCAAGGTCTCGATCTCTGATTGCGCGGCCAAATCTTGCTGCCTGGCAGTCAAAGGGGCGGCGGGAGCGGCGGCCAGCTCAGCGGCGAGCATGGCAGTGGTCGAGAATGGGGTGAAGCTTCCATCGGACCGGTTGACGCTTACCAGCCAGCCCTGGGAAAAGACCCGATTGAGACTCTTCACCACCCGGGCGTCTTTGGGGCGCGGCGCGCCGGGAGGAAAGACAACCAGCAGATGGGTCGGGAATCTGGACGCCGGCGCCGAGCTGGTCTTGAATGGCTGCGAAACGCGTACGGGAAACTGGCGACCGTTCTGAGAAACCGCAAAGTTGCTTGCGGATAAGTGCTGTGGGCAATGCGCGCTCAGGCAATTCTCCTCCGTGTTCACCTCGATGTGGTAGACCTGCGCCTTGGCTGGCATGGACTGCAAACTGGGAGCGGCAGGGGCGGGTGAGGGATGGGGAGGCGCCTGCGAGGCTTGGGCTCCGCATAGCGGGCTGCTGGACGAGTACCCCAGGAGGATGGAAACGCCGAGCAGGAAGAAAGCGAACCTGACCTTCATGAGAAGGCCCCCTTTTCCATTAGACACCCTGGGGCGCGAAGGAGTTATTGCGAAAATCGAGCGTTATCCGCGCTCCTCCATGGGAATGTACGGCGCGGGGTAGGCGGGGCCGATGTATTCGGCGCGAGGGCGGATGAGGCGGTTGTCGTCCAACTGCTCGATGATGTGGGCAGCCCAGCCGGAGATGCGGCTGATGGCGAAGATGGGCGTGTAGAGGTCGATGTCGATGCCCAAGGTGGCGTAGGTGGAGGCGGAGTAGAAATCCACGTTGGCGTTCAGCTTCTTGTCGGCGTTGATGTAAAGCTCGATGGCGCGAGAATAATCGAACCATTTGGGCATGCCGGCGTCCTTGCCGAGCTGCTCGCTCATCTTGCGCAGGTGGGTGGCGCGGGGGTCCTCGGTTTTGTAGACGCGGTGGCCGAAGCCAGAGATCTTCTGCCTGGCGGCCAGCATGCCCTTGACGTACTCGACCGGGTCGGCGCCGGCCTTGTCGATCTCGTAGAGCATGCGCATGACGCCCTCGTTGGCGCCGCCGTGGAGCGGCCCTTTGAGTGCGCCGAGGGCGCCGGTGACGGCCGAGTGAATGTCTGCCAGGGTGGCGGCGATGACGCGGGCGGCAAAGGTGGAGGCGTTCAGCTCGTGATCGGCGTGCAGGACCAGGGCGATATCCAGCGTGCGGGTCGCCGTTTCAGAAGGCAATTCGCCGTTCAGCATCCACAGGAAGTTGGCGGCGTGGCTCAGCGAGCGGTCGGGCGGCACAATTTCACGGCCCTTGCGCAGCCGGTCGTAGATTGCCACCAGCATGGCCATCTGCGCTGTGAGGTTATAGCTCTTGCGCACATTGGCGTCGTGGGAGTTGTCTTTCTCGTCGGCGTCGTAAAAGCTGAGCGCGGAGACCGCGGTGCGCAGCACTTCCATGGGCGTGGCCGAGGTGGGAAAGGCGCGCAACATGTCGACGATGCGCTGGTCGAGCGAGCGGGCCAGCGCCAGTTGCGATTGAAATTCGCGCAGGTCCAACTGGTTGGGCAGGATGCCGTTCCACAGCAGGTAGGTGGTCTCCTCGAAGGTCGAGTGCTCGGCCAGCTCGTGAATGTCGATTCCGCGATAGGAGAGTACTCCCGCTTCTCCGTCGATCCAACAGATCCCGGAGTTGGTCGCAACAACTCCTTCCAGACCCTTCCCAGCGACAGCAGTCGACATGCTTGCGGATCTCCCCATGCGATGAATTTTTGCGGTTGCGGCGGATGTCCTGGCCTTTCAAAAGAACCCGGCGCCTAAAAAAATGCAGTAAAGATGTTTATATCTTAGCGATTCCATGCTTGTCACGGATTGCGGGACAACGCAGGCCTCAGGACCGCTGGACCATCGTGGCCGGCGAGCGTCCGGCGGGCTGGGCGCCATTTCCCCCCCCCGCCTCCTGTATTCTATATTCAGTAGATTCTCCCAGAGGCGGGCCGAGCGGAAATTCCGGCGCTCGACAGGGAGGGCTGAATTTCCGCAAAGACACGGGAGGTTCCAGAGCAAGGATCCTCGAAACGGCGTCTAAAGGGAAAGGATGTCGCCATCACCAGGGCCTGAGGTTGTGTGCACAGGTCCCCCCAAAAGCGGTTCGCCTAACGGGCCGCGAGAGAGACGAAAGGCAAAACACATGAGTCAAGTTGACGATACCCCGAGAACCTACTCCGGCGCATTGCTAGCTGTGCTTGCCGTGGCTCTTTTGGCCGCGGTGGGCGGCCTGATCTGGAGCTACACGCTCAGCAGCAGGCTGACGAAGCAGGAAACCGCGCTGGCCGATGCGAACCAGCAGAATGTGAAGCTGGACGCCAAGTTGCGCGAAACCGACGCCCGCCTCAAGGTGGCCACCGAAGAACTGGGCCAATCTCTGGGGTTGACGCAAAAGCAGATGGACGCCCGCGCCCAGGAGATCATGCGGCGCGAGAAGGCCGACGAGGCCAATGCCCAGCGGCTGGAGACCGCCCAGAAGGAGACCGCGCAGGCTGTGACGGCCGTCGCCAGTGATGTATCCACCGTCAAGACCGACGTGGGCGGAGTCAAGACCGATTTGACCAAGACGCAGAGCGATCTGGCCACCACCATCAGCCAGTTGCAGTCCATGAAGGGAGATTTGGACGGCCACAGCACCCTGATCGCCCGCAACCACGACGAGTTGGAGCTGCTCAAGCACAAGGGCGACCGCACCTACTATGAGTTCACCCTGACCAAGGGCCAGAAGAAGCCTGTGGGCACGGTGAGCCTGGCGCTGACAAAGGCCGACCCCAAGAAGAACACTTTCAACCTGGAAGTGACTTCGGACGACAGGACCGTCCCCAAGAACAACAGGGGAGTGTTCGAACCGCTGCAGTTTTACAGCGGCAAGGATCAGATGCTCTATGAGATCGTGGTGAACGCGGTCAGTTCAAACAAGCAGGTTACCGGGTACCTGTCGGCGCCCAAGAGCGCGCCGGTTCCTCCTACTGTTCCGTAACCGCGGCGGGAGGGGGTGCGAGCACCAGGCTTTGCTGGTAGCGGAAGGCAAAGGTGAAGCTCAGGTTTCTGCGCGCATCCCACTCCTGCTTGCTCAGACGGAAGGCCGAGACGATGGACCCTTCCACGGTCTGGCCGGGGACGATGGTCGTCTCCAGGGGCAGCGCCTTGCCGTGCGGCGTCGGCATCTCCGGATAGGCGAGAAACACCCGGTCGTAATCGGCCGCCGTTGCCGCGTAGCTGGAGTGGATGCCGTCATTGAGCGTGGCATTGGTCATGATGTTGTGCAGAGTGAGTGGATGCTTGCTCTGGTTATGCAGCTTGACCAGGGCGAAGACATAGACCTGGTTGAAGCTCTGCTGGGGCATGGGCTCGCCATTGGCGTCGAGCGCAGGGGTCACGGTGAGCTGCGGGTGGACCCACACGTGCTCGATTTCTCCGCTTGCTATGGGCGGCGTCTGTCCGGCTATCATGTAGATCGCGATCGCGATCGTCACCAGCGCGGTCGCGATAACGGTGGCCAAAACCACGCGGCTGGAACCTTTGGCATAGTCCTCGCCTGGGGCGGCCTCGTCCAATTCTTCTACGGAATCTTCTTCTGGGGAATCTGGCTGCAGTAGGCTCATTGCGCCCTTATCTTATCCCCACCAGCGCAAAGCAAGCTATGAATTTCGTATGCATCGTTGCGGGAAAATGCATAATTTTGCACAAAACGGGGGGTCTTTTGCTCCGGTTTACGGCCGCGGCCTCAGCGCGGCCATCAATCGTCCAGCAGATCGGCGCACTCGGTCGGCAGACGGGCCATGGTGAGGTTGTCCATCAGATCAGTCTCCGCGAACCTCCCTCATTGATTGAAGCCCTGTCTGCTCTCGTTCTTCGGACAAGTTCTTAGAGGTCGGCGGCCAGCGTGCTGCTGATGATGCTGAACGCGGTGTTGAGGCCTTGGGCCAGGCTGGTCATGCCGACGACAGCGCCGAAGGCGATCAGTGCAACGACCAAGGCATATTCAACCAGATCCTGACCTTCTTCGCCGTTCTTCAGGTTCTGGAACTTCACATACAGCTTCACAAGCATGTTGTTCATATGGATTCGCTCCCTGGGCGGAATCTCCCGGCGACAGGCTGGGAAACCCTTTGTATGGCACGTGGCGCGCCATACTTGAAGCCTGGCATTCATCATCATTCATCAACAACTTACTGAAAATGCGGCAATCGAGCAGCGCACCGCAGTGTAAACGCCAGTATACAGGTAATCGAACAAGATTACTGTCGAGCCGGAGGTAATCGACCCCTTGGTCGATGCAATCCTCGACTCTGTGCTCAGGTTCAAGTCCGAAGGGATTTCGTTTGCCTTCGCTGCGGTCAAGCAGCCCTAACGTAATACACCCCCCCCTGTGGAATTGCAAACTTGAATTTTCGCTATTCAGCCGAGCAACTTCCC
>JBKQRH010000149.1:0-12670 GCA_052326045.1 Occallatibacter sp.
AGCGACGAGGAGCAGGAGCGCCGTTTTCAGGACCGTATGAACAAACCGACCAAGCGCTGGAAAATCAGCCCCATGGACCTCGAGTCGCGCAAACACTGGGCCGATTACTCCCGCGCCAAGGACGAGATGTTCGCCATTACCGACACCAAGCATGTGCCCTGGTACGTCGTGAATGCGGAAAACAAGAAGTCGGCCCGGCTCAACGTCATCCGCCACCTGCTCTCCATCATCCCCTATCGCGATCTGACGCCTGAGCCCCTGGCCCTGCCTCCAATTGTCAAATCGAAATACGTCCGCCCCCCCATGAGCGAGCAGAACTTCATTCCGGAGGTCTACCGGTAAGGCAGGGACCAGGGGACAGGGACCAGGGAATAGGAAACGAGGCTGCTTGGCGCGAACGATGGGACGGGGTTGATTTATCGTTGAGTTCAGCCCATGAAGCAGACCCTCACCCGCCTCGTTCTCACCATTCCGGTCGTCTGGCTGGTGGTATCGCTCGTCTTTCTGCTCATTCATCTGGTACCCGGCGATCCGATTGTGCAGATGCTGGGCGAGGGCGCAACTCCGGCGGATATAAGCGCGTTGCGCCACCAGTACGGCCTCGACCAGCCCCTCTGGGCGCAATACATCCACTACTGGGCTGGAGTGCTGCACGGCGACCTGGGCAACTCCATCCGGCTGCATGAGACGGTGGCCCACCTGATCGCCGCGCGCTACCCCTACACGATCGCTTTGACGTTGACGGCATTGGGGTTAGGCCTCGCCCTGGCTTTGCCTGCGGGGATTCTGGCCGCCGTTTGCCGGGGGCGCTGGCTGGATCAGATGCTCTCCGTGGTAAGCCTCTTCGGCCTTTCCGTGCCGGGGCTGGCGCTGGGACCGGTGCTGATTCTGATCTTTTCAATTGGATTCGGCTGGCTGCCGGTCTCCGGGGCAAACGCCGGCGGAGGCCGCTCCATCGATTGGCGATACCTGGTGCTGCCCTCGATCGCTATGGGCGCCTCTTTGGCCGCGATCCTGACCCGCATGGTGCGCACGGCGATGCTGGAGGAACTGGGCCAGGACTACATCCGCACCGCGCGGGCCAAGGGGCTGAGCGAGACCGCCGTCGTCTGCCGCCACGCCCTGCCCAACGCCCTGGTGCCAATCATTACCGTCGTCGGCTTGCAGTTTGGAGCGCTGCTGGCTGGAGCCATCGTGACAGAAACCATCTTCAGTTGGCCGGGGCTGGGGCGGCTGACGGTCAGCGCCATCTCCAACCGCGACTACGCGCTGGTGCAGGGCTGCCTGCTGTCGATCGGGCTGACGTATGTGCTGGTGAATCTGCTGACCGATGTGGTGTACCGCTGGGTGAATCCGAGAATGCGGGGATGAAAGCGCCAGGTCCCGGCCCACGGAGATTGCCATTGAGGCGCCACCGGCGGAAACAAATCCGTCTTTGTCCCTTCGGCCTCTTACATCGTTAGTGGTAGTAAGCAGGCCGCAGAGTTGTATTTCGGAAAACACTTTGGTTACATAGCCATCTGTCCGTCAGAGAGTTACCTTATCTTCACTCCCCTGAGTACTAGGAGAATAATGTGTCATGAAGTGGCAAAGGTACATCCCGGCAGTTCCTGGCGTTGCGGTCGCTATTCCCGCCATGTTATTAGGGGGCATGATTGCCCTTTGGTTCGCGCCCGACATATTTTCTAACTGCAGCCGGTCGTATAGCTCCGGCGCTTCATTATGGGTTATGGCGGCCCTCGGATTCCTGACTCTCATTGTTGCCGGGCTGGTGGTTCTGAACGCGCTCGGGGAACGTCGATACCAAATGGAGCGCGAGCTGCTTGAAGCCTTCCTGGAACATATTCCCGACAATGTATTCTTCAAGGACCGCGAGAGCCGGTTTGTGTGCATCGGCAGGGCGATGACCGATTTTTTCGGACTGACTGATCCGGAAGAGGCAGTGGGCAAGACCGACGCTGATATGTTCAGCGCGGAACACGCCGGCCAAGCTTTCGCGGATGAACAGGAGATTATTCGTACAGGTCAAGCGAAGATCGGAATGGAGGAGAAGGAGACCTGGCCGGACGGCCACGAGAGTTGGGCGCTCACTACCAAAGTGCCGCTGAAAGACAAGAGCGGTCAGATCATCGGCACAATGGGTATCTCCCATAACATTACGGACCGAAGGCAGGCAGAATTGCGGGTCCAGTACATGGCGCTCCACGATGCACTGACCGGGTTGCCCAATCGTGTCCTTTTGGAAGATCGTCTTGGCCAGGCAATTGCACTGGCTAGCCGCAATCAGAAAATCGTCGCCGTACTCATGCTGGATCTGGATCGTTTCAAGAACGTGAACGATTCCTTTGGCCACTACGCGGGCGACCGTCTTCTAGAAGCGGTGTCAGTGCGCCTGCAAGGCTGCCTGCGCGAGTGCGATATCGTTGCGCGTCTGGGCGGAGATGAATTCGTCATCGGCATTGGAATGGCCGCCGCCAACCGGGACATTGAAACCATTGCGCAGAAGGTGCTGGCCACGCTGGACGAACCGTTCCTGATCGAAGGCCATACACTGCAGATAAGCGCCAGCATCGGCATTTCCCTGTACCCGGCCGACGGAGAGAATGCGGAGGCCCTATTACAATACGCAGATGCCGCCATGTATGAGGCCAAGAAGAAAGGGCGCGGCATGTATTGCTTCTTTGCACCCGAGCTTACCGAGGGGACGCGACGCCGGCAGAAACTTGAAAACGATCTGTATCAGGCATGCGCCCGAGGCGAGTTTGTCCTCCATTACCAACCGCTCGTCTCAGTGGGTTTAGGACGCATAACAGGGGTAGAGGCGTTGCTGCGTTGGCAACACCCGGAGGAGGGACTCATTTATCCCAACGAGTTCATACCGCAACTTGAGGAACTGGGGTTGATGGTAGAGGTTGGGGATTGGGTCTTACAAACGGCATGCCTTCAAAACGCAGCATGGCAAAAAGAAGGACTTCCACCGGTTCGGATGGCGGTCAACGTGTCTTCACAGCAGTTTTACCGAGGCAATATCGTAGAATCCGTGGAAAGGGCATTGCGCGAGAGCGGATTGGACCCCAAATGGCTGGAACTGGAACTGACTGAGAGCCTGACGCTGAATGAGTCAGAAGCCACGATCAAGATCATGCTGGACCTGACACGACTCGGAGTAGGCCTTTCCCTGGACGATTTCGGCACTGGCTGGTCGTCGTTGTCCTATCTGAGAAAGTTCCCGCTCAAACGACTCAAAATTGATCGATCGTTCATGCGTGACGTCGCATCTGAACCTGCCGCAGAGGCGGTGGTCAACAGCATCCTGAGTTTAGGACGCAATCTCAGTCTCGAATGCGTTGCTGAAGGGGTGGAAACGCGTCCGCAGCTTGCCTACCTGCAAAGACAGAGGTGCGCCGAGATGCAGGGTTTCCTATACAGCCCCGCGTTGACAGGCGAGGACTGCGGCGAAATGCTACGTTCGGAGAAGCCTGAGTTCATGAGCGTCCCTGGCGCGCCAGAAGATCGTTTCCGTGCTGAAAAACCCTCCCCCAAGTTGGTCTTTTAACCGCCAAGGCCGGCAGAGATTCGAGAACGATGAATGCGGCGGCGCCTTGCTTGCTGATGGTTTCGAGCCTTGCTTCGACCATACTGGTTCCCCGCCAATCAACAAGTTATTTGGGTTGCCGGCGGCTCGAGGGTTGACCCTGGTCATTATAAAAAGCGGAGTGCGCAATCTCAGCCACTGGCTCTGCGTCCGCGCTCACCGTCAGCAGCCCCACCGTCACCGGTAGCTCGGAGCGCTGCTGGCTGGAGCGATTGTGACTGAAACCATCTTCAGTTGGCCGGGGCTGGGACGGCTGACAGTCAGCGCCATCTCCAACCGCGATTATGCGCTGGTGCAGGGTTGCCTGCTGTCGATAGGGCTGACTTATGTGCTGGTGAATCTGCTGACCGATGTCGTCTACCGCTGGGTGAACCCGAGGATGTGGGGGTGAGGCTGCGGCCGAGTAACTTCCGAGTTGGCGACCATCCAGGCGTCACCTGGGACACGCCTGGGTCTTTGGCCTGGAAGCGGATACAAAAAGGAACGCAATCGGGCGACTGGGGATATATTGGTTCGCAGCAGGGAAAGCAAAATGGAAATCCGGTTGAATTCGCCGAGAACCAAGATGGACCGCGGGGAGAGCTGGAAGCGATGGGTTGCTCTCGACGAGCTGCGCGGCGTTGCCGTGGTCTCCATTGTTCTTGCCCCCGTGCTCCTGTTCGCCTCGGTTCCGTTCTGGGTGAAACATGCCACGAGCGGTCTCTACCTGGCAGACCTGGTGCTGCCGGGATTCCTCTTTTCGATGGGTGCTGCCTATCGCATGTCTTTCGAGCGAAGGCGCAGAGTCGAGAGTGCGGCGCAGCTCTGCCGATCATATCTTTTGCGCTATGGCATTCTGATGGTTTTTGGCGCACTCGGCGAAATCGTTGTGTACCACGACATGCGGTGGCACTGGAGCGTGCTGGAGGGAATCGGCCTGGCGGGGATCCTGGTTTTCCCCATGCTGTTCCTGAGCGCGAAAATGCGCGCAACGCTCGCCATCGCGCTGCCGATTCTATGGCAGGCGATGGTGTCGCTGGGCTATGGGCCGGTTGCGCTGCGCTACGATCTGGGCGGGCCGCTCGCCACCCTGGCATGGTGCTCCATCGTGCTGGCGGGAACGCTGGCGGCCGACGCCAGGGACAAGGCATGCGAAGGCCGCTTGCTGGTGGAGATGGTGATTTGGGCAGTGTGCCTGAGCGGATTATGCAGCGTCTTTTTTCCCGTCAGCAAGCTTCTGGTGACATTGCCCTATGTGGGCATCGGGATTGGATTCCCGGCGCTGCTGCTGCTGGGTCTGGTGGCGAAGGGAGAACGGCGAGGGGCATGGAAAGTACTGGCCGCTTTCGGGAAAAACCCATTGCTGATTTACATCCTCTCCGGATTTGAATTCCTCATCATCAAGGCCACGTGCCCGCCTTCTCTTGCGCCCATGGAGGTGTTCGCGGTATTGGCGGGAGCGGTGCTGGTTTTCGGAGTCATCGCCTTTTACCTCGATGAGCGGAGAGTCTATTTGAAGGCGTAAGGGCGTGCGCCGCTGGGGGGCACTGCGCGTGACCGACTGGCGGCTTGCGCTGCTTCATTGGCCAGGGCTTTGCGCATCAACAATGCTATAATTCTGTCCATCATCAGCGCAGAGAATCGCTGAGGCTGAGGCGAAAGCGACGAACAGTCGGTCAGGAGGACACAATGAAGAGTCCTCGTTCCTGGAATCGCAGGGAGTTCGCGGTGACGCCTAACGGCTTTTTCACCATTCTGAAGCCTACCGGGTGGTTTTCCACGGTGCCTCTGCCGGGGGGCTTCCGCTATCTCGTGGGCCAATCCAAAGGGACTGCGTCTCCTCAGGCGCATGAGAATTCCACCGAGAATCCGACAACAGCGCCCCCGCCTGAGTCGACATCCGTGCCGGAGCAGATGGCTCTAGATCATGCTGACAGCCAGGAAACGGCAATACCATTGCAGATCATGAAACCGAGCACGCCTGATCACCGTCTGTTACGGCCAGCATTGGTCGTTTTGGCGGCAACTGCGATCACATCGATTCTGCTATGGTGGATTACTAACCCCTAAAGGGCGATTTCCTCGCCGCCATTACCGTCCCGGGAGTATCACCGCCAATCCGGAAGTGACTTCCTGCCTAAGCTGGCGTCAGCGGCACAATCTCTGCTTCCAGTTCACCATCTTCGCCCATCGTCAGCAGGCCGACGGTAACCGGCAGGTCGAAGCGGCGCGGGCCGCAGGAGCCGGGGTTGAAGTAAAGCACGCCCTTGCGCCGGTAGAAGTTGGGGACGTGCGTATGGCCGAAGAGCACGGCGGCGAACTTTCCAGCAGCGGGGTCCAAGTGGAGCGTGTTGAGGTCATGGAGCATGTAGACGTAGCGGCCCTCCAGGAGCAGAACCTCGGTCTCCGGCAGCTTGCCGCAGGGGCCGGTGCGGTCGATGTTGCCGCGGACGGCGGTGACCGGAGCGATCTTGGCCAAAGCTTTAAGGACCGAAGGTCTGCCCACGTCGCCCAGGTGCAGAATGCGCTCGACGCCGGCCAGAGCGGGCGCAACCTCGGGGCGGAGCAGGCCGTGGGTATCGCTGATGACGCCGATGCGTTTCAATATCTCAAGGACAATCACTTTCCCGGATTTTCGATGAACTCTTTCAGGTGCTTGGCACACGACTCAGCCGCGCTCTGAATCCGGTCATTTCCATGCCTGCTAACGGCATAAGCAAACACGATCTGGGAAGATCTAACGTCAATCACGGAAATGCTCATGCTGGTTGCTACGGCCCAAGGGTTTTGGTTGAGGACTGCAAACGGCTGAGCTGGAACTTGTTGGTTGATGGTGACGATGTAATCCGCTTTCACCTTATCTGTGACCAATATCAGGGGCGCTTGCTTTTTCGCAAGGGCGGCGGCCAAATAGGTTTCGTAACCGCCCATGGGTTCGATGTAGACGGTAGACCATTTCTTGAATTGTGGGGCCTGAGCAAGCGCAATGGCGGAGAAAGTGAGCAGCACAAAGGCAAGCACGCGATTCATGCGAATTTCCTTTCCGTGCGGCGCGGAAGCGTCAAACCGGGTTCAGGTGGACAGATTTACGGTGAATTCCTGCACACGATACGTCAACAACTCTACTCTTCTCTGCATAGTCCCTGTCCTCAAAATTACAGGCCCAACTCCAGGCGGGTGCGGGGGTCGAGGCGGTCGCGGAGGGCGTCGCCGAGAAAGTTGAAGCCCAGCACCGCGCCAGCCACGGCGGAGGCAGGGAAGAGCACCAGGCGAGGCGAGTCGAAGAGATGCAAACGGGCGTCGTTGAGCATGGAGCCCCAACTGGGCGCGGGGGCGGGAATGCCCAGGCCGAGGAATGAGAGAGTGGCCTCGGCCAGGATGACTCCGGCCATGCCGATGGCCGCCTGGACTAGGATGGGCTGAACGATGTTAGGCAAAATGTGGCGGAAGAAGATGCGCAGGCCGCTTGCGCCCAGGGCGCGGGCCGCATCGACGTACTCGCGGTCGCGGACGGCCATGACCTGCGCGCGGACCAGGCGGGCATAGCCGGCCCAGCCGCCAATGGCCAGAGCGAGCACCAGGTTGGCGAATCCGGGGCCGAGGAAGGCGGCAAAGGCGATGGCCAACAGAATGCCGGGCAGGGCCAGGAAGGTGTTCATGGCAAAGGTAGTGAGTGCGATGTCGATCCAGCCGCCCAGATAGCCGGCGAGGCCTCCGATGGCCAGCCCCAGGATGAGAGAGATGGCGACCACGGTGACGGAAACAGCCAGCGAGAGGCGCGCTCCGAAGAGCAGGCGGGAGAACGTGTCGCGGCCCAGCTCGTCGGTTCCGGCCCAATGGGCGGCAGAGGGGCCCTGGAGGCGGTGCAGGAGGTCGATAGCCGCTGGATTATGGGGCGCGAGCCAGGGCGCGCTGAGACCGGCCAGCACAAAGGCGGTCAGCAACAGCACGCCCGCAGCGGCCAGCGGCTGGCGGCGGATACGATTGCCCCAACGGCGAGACAGGCTGCGCAACGTGCTGGCGAAAAAAGTCATCGGCACAGCAAGAATACAGCGACACCCGCGGCGGAACGGGGTTTAATCGAGTATGGGCATCTTGCGACAGGGTTTGATGGCGTGCCTGGCGCTGGCTGCGGCGGTGGTTTTGGCGCAGTCCCGGCTTGCGCAACCCCCGCAGGCCGCGGGGCAGGGAAGCATCCAGCCCGAGGCCCGGCAGATTGTCGAGTTGACCAATGAGGCTCGGGCGGCTCAAGGGGCTGGGCCGCTCAAGTGGGACCCGGCACTGGCAGCAGCCGCCCGCCAGCACTGCCTGCGCATGGCCGCCGAGGGGCCGATCTCCCACCGCTATGGCGGCGAGC
This sequence comes from Occallatibacter sp., assembly GCA_052326045.1. GTDB lineage: Bacteria > Acidobacteriota > Terriglobia > Terriglobales > Acidobacteriaceae > Telmatobacter. Next base: position 7,932 of record JBKQRH010000149.1, read on the forward strand.
CGGATGTCTCGGAGCGGGCCGGGGAGGCCGGCGCTCACTTCAGCCTGATCGAAGAGAACGTGGCCATCGGCCCCACGCCCGCTGCGATTCACGATGCGTGGATGCGTTCCCCCGGCCATCGGACCAACCTGCTGAACCCCGTTGTGGACCGGGTGGGACTGGCGGTGGTAGCCAGCCGCGGAGTGCTCTATGCAGTGGCAGATTACGCCCGGGCTGTGCCCGTCCTCACGCAGGCGCAGGTGGAGGCGGCGATTTCCAACCTGGTGCGCGCGAGCGGCGTTACCATCCTCCGCGACCCCACCGCTGCTCGTGAGTATTGCGCGCAGTCAAAGGGAACCAGAGGAAGCAACCGGCCGGGTTATCTCATACTTTGGGAGAAGGCGGACCTGACCCGCCTGCCGCATCAGTTGCTGGATCGGATCGCCTCGGGGCAGTATCGCCAGGCCGCCGTGGGCAGTTGCCCAACGCAGGACGTGGAAGGCTCGTTCACGGCTTACCGCATGGCGGTGTTGCTGTATTGATGATTTCGGAATCATTCAGTCGATGGCCCTCATGCTGCTCCAACAGGTCCGGGTGTCCTAGTTGTGTCTTCTTCAAGAAATCCCACGCTCCGGCGTTTATTTCATTGGAAATTGCATAGTAGTTGTGGTCGTGATTGGGGATAACAGAGAGTATTATCGGGAAGCCATTCGCCTCAAATTCCTTTTTTGTAGCGGTTACCTGCTCGACCGGGAAAAGTAAGTCCTGATCTCCAACCCAGATCGCAATCGGCATTCTCCGCCCGGCATAGGTAAATAATCTGTAGTTATCCGGCTGCAGCGCGCCGGCATGCACCGCTACGGCCGCAAAGTAATGGGAGTCGAGGATGGCTAGAAGCAACGCATACTCGGCTCCGGCGGAATGTCCAAAGATGTAAATGCGGTTGCGATCGACGGCGTGTTTGGCTTCGACCTGGTCAACGACAGCATGGAGGAAGTCCGGCGGGTCCGCCTTGATATTCCAAGCGGAAGAATCGTATGCGTCGGGCGCAGCAACGATAAAGTGCTCCTTCGATGCCAGAACTGCCCATGCATCGATCATCACCTGGCCGTTTCTCCCCGAGCCATGCAACAGAAGCACGAGCGGCAGCGGACCTTCGACCACCGGCACAAAGGTGTAAAAAGTCCTTGATTTACCAGCGAACTCGAAGGTGTTCTTCGTAGCCATTTCCCTGGCCGGCGGGGAGACAGTTGCCTGACGCGTGAAGTTCAGGGGCAGGGGCGAACCTTGATTCCATGTGCCGGCAATCGTCTTGCCGTCGATGCTGGCTTCGCCTTTGTAACTTCCGCGAACCACGGGAACTTCAAAACTCAACTGCCTGCCTGAAAGAACAATGTGCGCGCACGAAAGATCTTTCGCTCCCTGATCGATGCTATCCAATGTCGCCGTCAAAGACCCAGCCGGATCCTGCTGGAGATGGAGCACCACGTGAAGATTCCCCAGCACTCCCGCGTAGTCGCCCGCAATTGAAGGCGAGGCTTGTTGCGCGTCGGTCAAGGCGGCCAGGAGAACACAGAGCAGGAACCCGAAGAGCACGCGGCGTTGAAGGATATTCCTCATGGAGAACTCCAGAATAACGACTCTTATCGGCGCGGGGATTTATGGGTTTCTTAGCCGAAGTCTCGAACCTTCTGCCATAGTTCCTGCCACGTCATGCGCGGTGGACCACAGACGAAGATATCGGGATGGTCGATACTCTCTTCGTTGCGTACGAGATTGGGGTTGCCATTATGCCCGGCGAGACGGCAATTCGTGAATAGCTCGTCTGCGCGTTCGCGGCTGTTGCCCAGCAGGATGATGGTGGTTGGCGGTGGCGTTGGATAGCCGCGATACCAGAAAGAGTTGACCGTGCTGATCGGCGGAGGCAGTTGATAGGCAGGGCCGAGCATTTCGATGGCGCCGGCCTCTCCGTAGTTGCCAACAGCAATGCCGAGGTGAGCGCGCTGATCGGGCGGTAGCGAGTCACGAATGGCGGCGACGTTTTGAACCAGCTCAGGCCAGCCGATCTCCTCGCGCAGGTCGCCGTTGCGCTGGAGCGCGAAGTTCTTGAGCGGGCCTGCTGACGCCAGAGGCAAGATCAGCGCGCAGAGGAATGCGCCGCAAACAGCCAGGCCGGTGAAGAAGACGGCTTCTACGGTTCGCCGGCCCCACCGTGGCAGCAGCGCGGCCCAGCGTTCGCCCGCGCAGGCGCCCATGGCCAGCAGCATGGGATAGGCGGCAGCCATGTAATAGCTCCGGCCCTTGGCGAAGAAGAAGAGGGCCAGCGGGATCAGGTAAATCCAGGCCAGCATCCGGTAGCGGCTGTTGCGCAGACAAGCGATGAGGCCGGCGAGCCAGAGCGGCACGGCGAATAGATTTGCGCCGATGAGGAACTGGTCGCTCAGGAAGCCATCAGCGCGGCCTTCACTCACGTCGCGAATGTGAATGTGCTGGAGGAAGTGGTAGGAGATGAAATCGTGGCGCACCAGCCATAGAAAGTTGGGCAGAAAAATCAGAAGAGCAAGGGCTATGCCGGCCCAGAACCAGCCGCTTGCGAAAAATCGCCGCGCTCGCGACAGCAACATTCCGCCCAGAATTCCGGCGATCAAAAACAGGATCGAATACTTGGTCATCAGGCCAACGCCGACTACCGCTCCGATAGCCAGCCACCAGCGCGGGTTCTCCGTCTTCAGCAGGCGGATGGCGAAGTACGCAACCAGCACCCACCACAGGAAATCGAAGGAGGTGTATTGGAACTCCGTACCCTGGAAGAGCGGCAGCGGCGAGAGCGCGACCGCCAGAGCTGCCGTGGCCTGAGCCAGCCGCCGGCCGCCAAGCTCCCGCGCCATCAGTCCGGTGACAACGATAGCCGCTGCCTGCGCGAGGACCGAGAAAAGCCGCAGGCCAACCATGGAGAGGCCAAAGATTTCCAGGCCGATGCGCTCAAGAAAGGGCGTGAGGGGCGGATAGGCTACGAATCCCCAGTCGAGATGGCGGGCGTCGCTCAGAAACTGGAGTTCGTCGCGGTGGAAGCCGTAGCGGCCGTTGGTGAGCAAATGGACGAGGGTGACCGCGGCGGCAAGGCCGAGCAGAATCGCCCATTCGATCCGGCGTCCGGCATCGAGCTGCTGAAAACTTTGTTCCCTCTCAATCAAATTCCTGTCAACTGCGGGCACTTTCGCACTCCCCTACAGGAGTCCTACGCTCCGCAGTAGACTCCGGTTCCAATGTCCCGTTCCTGTTTCTCTCCCAGGGCGCGGGGACTTTAACCGAGGCCATTCCGGCCGCGGTCGCTGCCTGAATGCCAAGATCAGTGTCTTCAAAGACGAGGCAATCGGCGGGCGCGACGCCGAGCCGTTCGGCGGCCAGCAGAAATGCATCCGGGGCCGGCTTGGCGTTCTTGTAGTCTTCCGCCGACACGATGGTGTCGAATTTGTGGAGTAAACCGAGAGCGGTAAGGGAGCCAACGACCGAGTTTCGCCGGCTGCCTGAAACGACTGCAAAGGGAATGCGGCCATGCTGCGCATGGATGAGATCGAGAACTTCAGGGATCGGCTTGAGTTGGGGGAGCTGTGCGAGATAAAGGTCTTCCTTGCGTTCAGCGACGGCCTCGACGGGCATATTCAGCCCGTGCATCCGGTTCAGCTCGGCGACAATCTCCCGGACGGGTTTGCCGCCCCAGGAATAAAAGAGCTCTTCGTCGAAGGCGCAGTTCCACTCCGAAAGAGCCTTCTTCCAGGCGATGTAGTGAAGCGGCATGGAATCGGCGATGGTGCCGTCGCAGTCGAAGAGATAGGCTCGGAATAAACCGGCGGGCAGGTTGAGTTTCATGCGGCGCAGCCGCCTTGGCCGGGCCCACCCTCGCCGGGTTTGGTCGGCTGCATCTGGAGAGCGTCGTTGAAGCGGTTGAAGTAATTGAACAGGCCGATGGCGCAGAGCAGCTCCACGATCTCGCCTTCGGAGTAGAAGCCGCGCAGCTCGGCGAACTGCTCGTCGCTGACCTGGTGGGCATCGCGGGTGACGGTCTCGGCCAGGCGCAGGGCGGCCTTTTCGGCAGGGGTGAAGTCGTCGCGCCGGGGCCAATCGGCCAGGTGGGCAAGCTGGTCGCCGGTCCATCCCAGCCCCTGTGCCAGGATGGTGTGGCTGGCCAGACAGTAGGGCGTCTGATTCACCTGGCTGGTGCGGACGATGATCAACTCCTTCAGTTTTGTGGGGACTGTGCCGGTGGAGAGCACCGCGCCGAAGTGAGCCTGCATGGTGGCGAAGATTTCAGGCCGGTGCGCCATGACCCGGAACATGTTGGGCACGTTGCCGCGCTGGGCAAAGGCTTTGTCGTAGAGCGCGGCCAATTCGGGGGTCACTTCGCCGCGGTCAAGGCGGGAAATCCGGGACATTCGGCCTCCTATGGGGTTCCACTCTATCGTATCGCCGGCGGCGGCTTCCCGCACGGCGCGGATTTTTGACGCGCCCCGCACTCTCTGCTACCTTGGTAGTGAGCGAGTCAACGCACAACACTCCTCAGTAGCTCAATGGCAGAGCATTCGGCTGTTAACCGAAGGGTTGTAGGTTCGAGTCCTACCTGAGGAGCCAAAGAATCAATAACTTACATCACCCTCCCTTCAAAACTTGGTCCAACTTGGTCCAATTGCTGCACAACCCCTGAAGCCAATCTCCTCGCTTTTGGCACCAGAGCCTTTCGGACCGGCATCTTCGACTTTGCT
>JBKQRH010000150.1:0-13547 GCA_052326045.1 Occallatibacter sp.
TCAGCAGCGAGATCGGTCCGAACCCTCCGCCAACCAGTAGAAGAATCACGGACAGCAAGACCAGAACCGCGGCGCTATAGCGCTTCTGAGGAAGCCAAACGGACCAGAGAACGATCGACAGGCCGGCAATCATCGCAGCAATGCCCGTAACCAGGAAGTTGGGAATCAGAGTCATCGCCGGCTCGTGGCCGAACGGAAACGGCAGCTCCCACGGACTTACAGCTAGTATCTTCAGTCCTTTGGGCGCGGCATTCCCTTGCAGCGTCTCAAAGTACCCGTGTTCTATCCCCAGAATCCCTGCATAAACGCCGAATGCAGCGGCAGTCGCTCTCACCGCGTCCACACCGCGACTCATCCCGATTCGATCCTGCGCTCTTGTCTGCGTCATGCTTGAACTCCCCTCGCTCTCTCTCGCAGGTGAGAGATTGTCCGGCTCCAGATCGATCAACTTCAACGAAAGAGCCGCATCAATCCCCGCGGCTTCAAATCCGCATTGAGAATGGCGCGCGGATCGCCGATGCTCGCACAAACAGCTTCCGCCGCCAGATGTCCCGACCGCGCCGCGCTCTCCATCGTCGAGGGCCAGCCTGTCGCCGTCCAATCCCCGGCCAGATAGCAGTTCGTCCACGGCGACACGGATGTTGGCCGCAACGCATCGATCCCCGGCGGCACGCCGAAGGTGGCGCACATCTCCTTCACCAGCGCAGCCTTTTCCAACTTTGCCGAGGCTGCTTCCGGAAAGAACTCGGCCAACTCCCGCACTGCCTGCGCAATCGCTTGTTCGCGAGTCAACGAGGCGAAGGCCCGCGAGGCGCTCGCCACCAACTCCAGATAATGACCCTTGCGACCCGGCTGCAGCTGGCTCTTGTTGTACATCCAGTGAATCTCGCGGTCCAGCAGCACGGCGTGATCGAGGGTCGTAATCTCCCGGTCAAACCACAGATGCACGCTGCAGATGGGCCAGTGCCGGTGGCGTTCAAGCTGGCTGCCGAGCGCCTCGGCGCCATCGGCCGGCGGCATGTGCGGCAGCAGTTTGGCCGTGGCCTCAAAAGGAAGCGCCAGCACCAGGAACTCCGAAATCAGATTGCCGTTTCGTGTAACCAGCGTCCATTGCGAAGTCTCTTCATCCCAGGCCGCGCCTTCGGCATGCGTGTTCAGCAGCACTCTGCCGCCGCGCTCGGAGAGAAATGGAGTTACACCCGCGTATAACTCGCTCAGCGGCACAGTGCTTATCCCCATGCTGCCTGCGTGGACCGAATTCATGAACAGTTCGCGGATCACTTTAGCCGCGTAGGGCACTGCAATCGAGTCGATATCCGCGTTGAGCGCGCTGGCGATCACCAGCCGCCAAAAGCGATTGATCGCGCCCTCGGTCTGCTTGTGCCGCCGCAGCCAATCGCCCAGAGACTCCCGCGTATCGTCCAGAGACTCCCGGCTCATCATGGCCCGCATCGCGCGGACTAAAGAGAGTTTGTCCGCAAATGTGAAGGCCTTGGCCGCCATCAGCTTTGGCAAACCATGCAAAGGTGCTGGCAGTTTGAACGGACCCCATCCAAAAGGTCCAAGCAGCGATCGCCGCCCGCCCGGCTCAATCATCATCATCTCGCTGGTCCAGTGGATCTGGTCCGCGACGCCGATACGGCCATAGAAACCCTGCAGATTGGTGCAGCAGCCGAAGAGCACGTGCTGGCAGTTGTCGATGACCTCGTTGACCCCCGGATGCAGATAAGAGCTGGCCCGTCCGCCGAGGTAGCCACGCTGCTCGACCAACTGCACGCGCAAACCGGCCTCGGCCAGCGCGCAGGCCGCGCTCATGCCAGCCACGCCAGCGCCCACCACGGTGACGGTCCTCCCCGAACTCTGCGGCAAACCGCTCAACATCTCCTCCATCCTCCGCGGAGGGTTTCTTTTTCGTAGCCTGGGAGCCCGCTATCCTCAGTCCTCGAATACTCGCGGCCAGCGTGTCAACAAACCAACCGCGCCCACCCGATCCGTGCCAGCCCAACGGCTAAAATCCAAAGCTTCTCTGCCATCGGCACGCTGGCGCGGCGTGAAAACACATCGTAGTCCGCGCGCCTGATCCGCTTAAGCAACTCATGATAGATCCGAACCAGAACCCACAACGCGGGACGGCTTTCCCGATTGATCAGCGGCAGCAACGCCTGCGCCGATTGGTAATAGCCCTCCGCGCGCCGCGCAATCTCCGCAAGCAGTGCCCTTTCACTGGCCGTTGGCGGCGCACCAAGTGTCCTGTGCAGCAGAGAATCCAATGCAACCCCATAAGCCGCCATATCCTCCAGCGGCAGATACACGCGGTTGCGCTGCACATCCTCAGCTACGTCGCGCAGAATGTTGGTGAGCTGGAACGCAATGCCCGTCTCCTCCGCCAACTTCTCAGCACGGCTATCCGTGTAGCCGAAGATGCGGATGCAGACCAGTCCCACCACCGAAGCCACCAGGTAGCAGTACCGATAGAGATCGGCGAAGGTGGCATAGGTGCAGGGCGCATCGGGCAAATCGGGCGAATCGCTCGTAGCCTGTTTCAGGTCCATCGTAATGCCGGCTACCAGCTCATCCAGCAGGCCGAATGGAATTGCGAACCGCTCCGCCGCATCGCGCACGGCAACGAAAACCGGGTCGGCGGTGGCGATTTCGGTATTGGGGCCCTCGCAAACGCCGTGCCATGACGCCAGCCACGAGTCCAGCCGGACTCGGCGCTCTTGGCGGGAAATGCTCTCGTCATCGGCCAGATCGTCGGCCTGGCGCATAAAGGCATAAATGGCGCAGATGGCATTGCGCCGAGGCATGGGAAGCGCAACAAAGGCGTAGTAGAAGTTCTTCGCTTCGCGCCTGGCAATCGCACGGCAAGCCGCGTAGGCCGCTTCCAATGGCCGTTTGTCCAATGTGGGTTCCTGCCTCAAGCCTCATTCTCTGCGCGCAGCCCGCCCCTGTCGAGGCTTAGAAACGGCAGCAGCCGGGCGCCCACGGCCCTCAGCGCGAGCTTGACCTTGGTGCTCTTCGATATGGACGGCCGGGCGCTCAGCACGTCATAGTCCCGCTCTTCGATAGCCCGCAAAATCTCAAGGCCGCCGCGGCTGAACAGGTCCAGGTCCAGCGCCAGATCGCGGTTCACCATCCCGATCAGCGGCAGTCCCTTTTCAAAAAGGCCGCGCGTGTATTCGACCTCGTAGCGCAACAGCCCGCAAAACTCCGGCGTAGCAATACCCTCGGCAATGTTCACTTCACTCACGCGAAAGAAATCCATATCGTTTTGGGGAATATAGATGCGGCCCCTTTTGTAGTCCTCGCGCACATCTTGCCAGAAGTTGGCCAGTTGCAGCGCCGAACAAGTCGCATCGGAGAGCCGGAATTTTTCCTCGTCCGCCTCGCCGCAGGCGTAAAGCACCAGCCGGCCCACCGGATTGGCCGAGTAGCGGCAATAAGCCAGCACATCCTCCATGGTTGCGTAGCGCTTGACCGTCTGGTCCTGGCGAAAGGCCGTCAGCAGGTCGGCAAAAGGCTCCTTGGGAATCGAGCATTCGCGAATCGTCTCCGCCAGCGCCACAAACACCGGATGCCGCACTTTGCCCTCGTAGCACGCATCCAGCTCGCGGCCCCAAAGATCCAGCAGCGCCAGCGCCTGCGCCGTATCCTTCACCTCGTCGCCCAGATCGTCCGAGATGCGGCAGTAGGTGTAGATAGCATAAAAATGCGGGCGCAGCGCCTTGGGCAGGAACCAGGTCGCCACGTGGAAGTTCTCGTAGTGCGACTCGGCCAGCCGTTTGCAATATGCGCGGGCTTCGTCGAGCGTGGGTGCAACTTCGGGGATGCGATAGTTTTCCGGCAGCGCGGCCCAGGCGAGCGCAATCGACGCTTCTTGATTCAACGCTTTCGTTTTGTTGCGCGGTTGCTTGGTTGCCGGGGGCATCGCTTCTTTATTCAGCGCTTTCGTTTTTTTGCTAGGTTGCTTGGTTGCCGGGGTCATCGCTTCTCCTTAGGGCACAATGGCGGTCTTGATCTCGCTGCCTCGGTTCATCAGCTTCTCAAAGACGCGGTTGAGTTCGTAGAGATGAGCGTGGCCGGTGATGAAGGCTCCTGCCTGGAAACGTCCGCCGGCAATCAGATCCAGCGCCTCGCGGCAAATCGCCGGGGTGTGGTGGAATGTGGCGCGCAGCGTGATGTCGCTGTAGTGAATGCGATTGGTATCCAGAATCACATGAGTTCCTACGGCGCAACCGCCAAAGAAGTTCACCGTGCCGCCCTTGCGCACCAGCTCAACTGCCTCCTGCCACGCGTCGGGCATGCCGACAGCTTCGATCGCAATGTCCACGCCCCGGTTCTTCGGCGTCAGCGCGCGCGTCTCCTGGATAGCCTTGCGAATCGATGGGCCTTGCACCACGTGCGTCGCGCCCAACTGTCGCGCCGCTTCCACTTGGTCATCGTGCTTGACCAGGGCGATGGTCTCGTATCCCGCCAATGCGGCCACATGCAGAATCATCAATCCCAGCGGGCCGCCGCCGATCACGGCGATAATGTCGCCCTGGCGGGGACGCGAATCTTCGAAACCGTGCACCGCGCAGGCCAGCGGCTCGGTCAGCGCCGCGTGTTCCAATGGCACGTGGTCGGGAACATGCAGTGTATTGTTGCCTACGATCCGCTCGGGAATGCGGATGAACTCGGCATACGCGCCATTGTTGAACAGCAGGTCGTCGCAAAGGTTCTCCTGGCCGCGCAAGCAGAAATAACATTTGCCGCAGGGCGCGGAGTTGAGCGCCACCACGCGGTCGCCGGCGGCAAAGCCGGTCACTCCCTCACCCGCCTCCACAACCGTCCCCGCCAGCTCGTGCCCGAAGAGCGCCGGGGGCACAATCATGCGCGCATGGTAGCCGCGGCGGAAAACCTTCAGATCCGTTCCGCAGGTCAGCGCCGCGCCCACGCGAACGACCAGCTCACCAGTTTCGGCTTTGGGAATGGGAATCTGCTCGATGCGGACATCTTCGCGCCCGTGGAGGACGGCGGCCTGCATGGTGCTGCGCCCGCCTAGAAGCGCGCTTTCGACGGTCTTGCGGCCCAGGCTGACGGCGGATTCGACCGTCTGGCGGCCTTTGCCGACCACCGCGTCGACTGTATTCAGGCCTGCCTCGACGACCGTCTCGACTGTGTTCAGGCCTCCCTCGACGACATTTTCGACCGTTTTGCGGCCGCGCAGGATTGCCGCCTTCATGGGTGTCGCCATCAGCTCCTCCCTCCCGCGCCCAGGATAGGCTCAATCATAATCTTCATTGAGCCGGCTGTGGGGTGCGAAGCAACCTCAATCGCCGTTGCCGCCTGCTCCAGCGGGAAGCGGTGCGAAATCAGTTGGGTCAAATCGAATCCGTTTTGGTAGCCGCGCAACACCAGATCCGTTACCTCGTCCAGAATCTCGAACGACGACGAGTAAGAGCCGAGCAGGGTCTTCTCATCCATGCACACCGCGCCGGGGTCGATCGTCGCTTCTTCGTGCTGGGTCTGGGCAAAGAGCATCACTTTGCCGCCCGGCCGTGCCGCGTCCATCGCCGTGCGGATCAGCGCGCTCCCGCCCACGGCCAGAATCACGGCGTCAGCGCCGCGCCCATCGGTCGCTTCAAACACCCTTTCGACCACATTCTCGTTTCCCGCATCGATCGGGTCTTGCAGCCCAAACTTCGCCGCAATAGCGTGCCGCTCGGGATAAAGATCGGAGGTCAACACGCGGGCTCCGGTGCGGCGGGAGAGCGCTGCCAGCATCACTCCGATGGGGCCCTGCCCGATGACCAGCACGGTCTCGTCCGCGGCCAGATTAAGCAGCTTCACGGCCTTCAGAACCGTGTTCACCGGCTCGATAAAAGCCGCCTGCTCAAAGGGCACCCCATCGGGAATTCGCACCACGCCGCGGTTGGCCACAATCCAGTCCATCACGCGAATATACTCCGCAAAGCCGCCGCCGGAAGGCTCAAATCCGGCCGTCGCGCCAACTTTCTTGTAAACCGGGCACTGCGCAAAGGTCTGTTTGCGGCAGTAGTAGCACTCTCCGCAGGGAACGTGATGGTGGACCACCACCCGCTCGCCCAACGCGAAGCCCGTCACGCCTTCGCCCACCTGCACGATGGTCCCCGCCATCTCATGCCCGAAGATGCGCGGCGCGGAGTGCGATCCAGTGTGGATTTTTTTCAGATCCGTCCCGCAAACGCCGCAAGTAGCCACCTTCACCAGCAACTCCCCCGGCCCTATGGCCGGCACGGGCACCGTCTCTAGGCGCAGATCGTTCGCGCCGCGATAGACCACGGCCCGCATGGTGGTGGGAATCTTGGTCCCCATCTGGCTTTCAGCGTTTGCGATTTGGGTAGCCATTGCGCTTTCTTACAGAACCTCGGTCATCCAGAAAATCGAGCAGGGACTCCCCGATGCCTTGGGCGGCCTTGCTGCTATTCTCGCCCATCCGCATCAATGCGGGCCAGCACCACGGCCGAAGAGCGGCAAAAACGAGGAACCGGGCCAGTTGAAATTGCCCATGCTGTGAGATAAAGCGATTGAAATCAGGCAGTTGGTCTCCATAGCCGTCGCTGATTCCCTTGATGCAATAAAAAGGAATGCCGCGCATCTGGGCCAGCCGCGCAACCCCCGCCGCCTCCATGTCCACCAGAGCAGCCGAGTAGGTGGAAGCCAGGCGCAGCTTCTCGGACGCATCCGCGACTCGGGAGCTGGTCACCAGCCAGCAATCGTTTGGCGGACCAGAGGCGACAAAGCGCTCCCCGGTGCGGGCGTCGATGACGCAGGAAACGTCGCAGGTCTGTCCGGGCGCAAGCTCCTCGCGCAAGGCGCCCGCCCAGCCAGTGGAGATGACCGAATCGACGGGACCATCCTTTTCGACCTCAGCAAAGGCGCGTGTGGCCGCGGCGACGCCGGCCCCGGCGCAGGCGGCAATCCACTCCCCCTCGTCGAAGTGCCAGCTCCACAAATCCACGCGATTGCGGCGCTCGTGCCGCCAGCCCCGCACCAGCGGCTTCAGCTCGGCGGGCATGGCGGCGATAATGGCGGTGCGGGTCACTTGATGACAATCCTTCAAAAATCAGTTACTCATGAACCGTATTATTTGGGTGGGCAAAACTCAAATGGTTGATCAGTACCATGTAAATCCAACGCAATTTCGAGATTGCACACGTCCTCACTCGAACATGACATGGATTTGGGTTGATCAAAGAGAGGCAACCTTCTCACTCTCTTTCCGTCCATCCAAAACGTCACCAGGCGATATTTACCGGCTGGGACCGTGCCGAGATCAAACCTCCCCTGCTCATCGAGGACCGCCGAAAATAGGACTTTATTCTTCCATGGCTTTCGCACATCAATTGTGATCATGTTCAAGTGAATTGGTTGTCCGGTTCGAGTGGAAAGGGATCCTGTCAGCTTCACCGGTTTGGCGATGGTCAAATTCGGAGTCACTATTTCACTTTCACAAGGGTAGTATTTAATGAGTTGACCTTTTATACCTGTTGGCTGCATGAAAATGGCAAGTAAACCGCAGACACGCAACCAGCTTTTCATTGATGCCCGCCTTTCCCCTCAGGGGCTAAAGCCCATTGTTCATTTTGTCGCACTTACGGCACGACTAAAGTCGTGCTCTGACACAATCTACGGCGCGTACCCATGCGCCCGAAACCACTCAATCGCGGCCTTCATCGCCGGATTTACGGGCAGGATGCGGAAGCCCAGTTCCTGCTGCGCGCGGGCGCTGGAAGCATACATCTTCTTGCGCCCCATCCGCACCTCCTCAAGCGTAGCTCTCGGCTCGCGCCCACGGATGCGGCCCGTAATCCACTCCTCGAAGAAAGCATAAGTTGCCGCGACCGCAAAGGGAATCCTCACCGTGGGCGACGGAATGCCGGTAATCGCCGACATCTTGTCCAGAATCTGCTTCAGTGTAAGGTTTTCCCCGCCCAGAATGTACCTGTGTCCCGGCTGGCCCTTGGTCAGTGCAGCAACGTGCGCGCGGGCCACCTCGGCCACATCCACCAGATTGAGTCCCGTATCCACATAGGCGGGAAACTTGCCGTTAAGAAAGTCCACAAAGATGCGCCCGGTCGGCGTTGGTTTTCGATCGTTGGGGCCGATAGGAGTGGTGGGATTCAGGATAATGACCTTTTGCCCGGCCTCAGCCGCGGCCACAGCCTCCCGCTCGGCCAGAAACTTGGAGCGCTTGTAGTGGCCGACCATGTCTTCCAGACAAACCGGCGTGTCCTCGTTGATGACCAGGCCGTCGCGGCGGAAGTGCATGGTGGCCACGCTGGAGGTGTAGACCACGCGCCTCACCCTGGTTTCGCGCGCCATCCGAAGCAGTTCGCGCGTTCCATCCACATTGGCGCGGTACATGGCCTGCGGGTCAGGAATCCACAGCCGGTAGTCGGCGGCCACATGGACCACGGCGTCGCAACCCGCCAGCGCCGGCCGGATCGACTCCGGCTCCAGCAGATCGCCTACGTGCGTCTCGCCCGCAATGCCTTCGAGATTCGCCAGATTGCTGCTCTTGCGCACCAACAGGCGCAGCTTGGCGCCTTCAGCGGCCAATGCCTTAGCCACATGATGGCCTATGAATCCCGTCGCACCTGTGAGGAAAATTTTCATGGTCGATCATCGTTCCACGGAAAGCGGAGTTAGCGGAGCTATTGGCGGAGCTGAGCGAACTCCGCTAACACGCGCGAAGCGCGGCTAACACCGCTAACTCCGCTACTCCAAAGCGTCCGGCTCCAGCGCAATCCCCGTCTCGCCGGCGGCCTTCTTTTCGTTGTAGGCCTTCACCCAGTCCTCCCAGTGCTTGCCGGCAGCGCGGTCCTTGCCGCTGAACTCGATGCGGGCGATATCGGCGTAGCTCACCTTACGCTTCTCCGGCGCGCCCGGCGTGAAGTACTGCACCCAGGAGTCGGCCAGCGTGGGGCCGGTGTGGCGATTGAAGATGTAGGCCTCTATCTTTTTGGGTGCTTCGCCGCGCTCGCCGGACTTGAGAGTCAGAGTCACATCGCCGCGATAGTCGAAGGCCTTATCCAACGCCCGCCGCAGGTCCTCTTCATTGGCCAGCGTGGGAACCCAACCCTCCAGATTCTCGTGCTCGGCGCCGGGAGCCAGCTCCAGCGCCTCCACCTGCTCCAGCGTGTACTTCAGCACTTCGGCGGTCATGCGCGGGTCTCCTCGAGGATGTGCGCGGGTTTCGCGATCTGCACTAGAGTCGCCGGACCGTGCGGCGCCGCTTCATTCAGAAGCTTCAGCGCGTGCCGGTCGCGATACAGGCTGAACGTCCCCCGCACAATTCCCCAGAACCCTTTGAGCGACCCGAACCCTTCAATCACGGCGCTCGGCTCATAGCCGCAACTCACCATGCAGTTGGCGCACTTGGGATTCCCACTGGCCACGCCGTACTCTTCCCACTGGGTGGTTTCAAGCAACTCCTTGAAACTCTCCGCGTAGCCTTCCTGCAGCAGGTAGCAGGGCCTCTGCCAGCCGAAGATGTTATAAGCCGGAGATCCCCACGGCGTGCACTCATACTTGCGGTCGCCCATCAGGAATTCCAGAAACAGCGGCGACATATTGAACTTCCATGTCGGCTTGCGGTTCGACAGGATGGCGCGGAACAGCCGCCGCACGCGCGCGCGGCCCAGGAAGCGGTTCTGGTCCGGCGCCTTATCGTAGCTGTAGCCAGGCGAGAGCACGATCCCCTCCACGCCCATGTCCATTACTTCGTCAAAGAAGGCGCGGACGCTGTGCGGATCGGTGCCGTCGAAGAATGTGGCATTCGTAGTTACGCGAAAGCCGCGCTTCACGGCCTCCTTGATGCCCTCGACCGCGATGTCGTAGCCGCCTTCGCGGCAAACCGAAAAATCATGATGCTCGCGCTGCCCATCCAGGTGGACTGAGAAGGTCAGGTACTTCGACGGCGTGAACTCCGGCAGCCGCCGCTTCAGTTCCAGCGCGTTGGTGCACAGATAAATGTACTTCTTGCGCGCCACCAAACCGTTGACGATCTCCACAATCCGCGGATGCAGCAGAGGCTCGCCGCCGGGAATCGAAACCATCGGCGCGCCGCACTCCTCCACCGCCGCAAAACACTCCTCCGGCGAGAGTTGCTTCTTCAAGATGTGGGGCGGATACTGCACCTTGCCGCAACCGGCGCAGGCCAGGTTGCAGCGGAAGAGCGGCTCCAGCATCAGCACCAGCGGATAGCGCTTGTTGCCGGCCAGCTTCTTCTTCAGCACATAGGTGGCGACCGTCCACATCTGGGAGATCGGAACAGCCATCTTCTTCTTTAACCTCCAGCGCAATCTTAGTTAGCGCGTTCCATGAATTCTGTCTGTAGCCGCTAGCTTCTAGCATCTAGCTGAATACCAATACCCCGTTTAAGATGCTCAAACAACCAGCCAAGAGCTAGTGGCTAGAAGCTAGAGGCTAAAAGCTCTTTGCGCGTTCCATGGCTCGCCGGTAGCCGGTCAAAGCCAGCAGCGGAAAGTATTGGCGATACATCGTATAAGCCAGGTAAAAGACTCTGGGGAAGCCTGTTCCTGTAATGATACTCTGACGCAGCTTTCCCTCGCCCATGGACTCGTCCCAACTGCCGTCCGGCCGCTGCCGCGTGAGCAGCCAACGCACGCCTTTGGCAAGCGAGTCGGAGCGGTCGTCTCCGGCTGCCAGAAGCCCGAGCAGCGCCCAGGCCGTCTGTGACGGCGTGCTGGGTCCCACCCCGCGCGTGTTCGGGGCGTCGTAGCTGCCGCAGGTTTCGCCCCAGCCGCCGTCCGGGTTCTGCACCATGCGAATCCACTCCGCGGCCTGCTGAATCTGCGGCTCGTGATTGTCGATGCCCATCGCCTCCAGCCCGCGCAGCACCAGGAAGGTTCCGTAGATATAATTCACGCCCCAGCGCCCGAACCAGCTTCCGTCCGGCTCCTGCTGGCTGAAGATGAACTGGATGGCTTTCTCGACGCGCTTGTCCGCCCGGGTGTAACCATAGGCCGCCAGCATCTCCAGCATCCGGCCGGTAATGTCCACCGTAGGCGGGTCCAGCATGGCGTTGTGGTCCGCAAACGGAATGTACTGGAAGATCATCTTGGTATTGTCTTTGTCGAAGCTGCCCCAGCCGCCGTTCTTGCACTGCATGGCCAACTCCCACTCGATGGCGCGCTCGGCCACCTGGTGCTGATAACGCTCGCGGGGGTTGTCCACCTTGTTCAGCGCCAGCAAAACCTGCGCCGTATCGTCGGTGTCGGGATAAAACTCGTTGTTGAACTCGAAGTACCAGCCGCCCGGTTCGGTGTTGGGAACCTTCACCGCCCAGTCGCCCTTGTGGCGAACCTCCTTCGACAACATCCAGTCGGCGGCCTTGATCATGCGCGGATCGTTGCGCTTGACGCCAGCCTCGCCCAGCGCGTAGACCGCCTGCGCGGTGTCCCAAACCGGCGACACGGCCGGCTGCATACGGAAGGTGGGCTCCGGCATCGCGTCGTTGGCAGGCTCCTCGATGCCCAGTTTCTCGAACTCGTCCCGCGCGCGAATCACCTGCGGATCGTCTTCGGAATAGCCCAGGCAGCGCAGCGCAACGATGGCGTTGGCCATGGCCGGATAGATCGCGCCCATCCCGTCCGTCATCTCCAGCCGCTCCAGCATCCATTTTTCCGCCTTGCGCAGGGCCAGCTTGCGCACGGGGCGAAGGTGAACCGCTTCGGCCCAGTGCATCAGCCTGTCGAGCACAATAAAAAAGTTTCGCCAGGAGAGGATGGACTTGCGGTCCCTGCGCAGCCGCAGAATCGAGTTGGCGCGCCCTCCGACAAACAACTCATCGATCCCCTGCTCCGCCGGTATCTTCTTGAACGGTTTCTTGGCGTACATGATCGCCAGAGGAACCAGAATCGACCGCGACCAGGACGAAATCTCATAAATATTGAAGTAAAACCACCTGGGAAACAGAACGATCTCCGGCGGAATGGCCGGCACCGCGTCGTAGTCGTACTCACCCAGCGCGCAGAGATACATCTTGGTAAAGGTGTTGCACGCCACCACGCCGCCGTGCCGCAGAACCCACTCCCGGCACCTGGCCAGCCGCGGATCGTCCGCGCCAATGCCCATCAGCTTGGCAGAGGAATAACACTTTACCGAAAGCGAAATATTGCCCGGCCCGCCCGGATAAATGCTCCAACTGCCGTCGTCGTTCTGGTAGCGCATCATCTCGGCGCACGCGCGCTTCAGCCGGCCCGGATTGCCGCTCTCGAGAAGCGTGTGCAGAAAGATGTAGTCGGCCTCCAGCATCGAGTCGGCCTCCAGCTCACCACACCAGTACCCTTCAGGATGTTGCCGGGAGAGAAGGAACTCCTTCGACTGGACGATGGCCGACTCGACATCCGCCAGGTCCGCGTCCAGCCGCCCAAATCTGGGCGCCACGGATTGCGTCTTCCCTTGTTGAATGCTCATGCGGTTCAACGCCTCAGTTTCTCTTGAGCTTCTAGCTGCTAGCCGTCAACTGTTTATCCTGGTTAGCGAGTCATCGGAATGCCGCCGAGGCCAACTTCCGCAAGGAACTGCTAATAGCTAGAGGCTGGAAGCTGACAGCTATCGTCGCTTCACCTCACGGGCACAGGCTCCGCTCCGCCTACTCCGCCAATGGCCTGGACAATCTCAGGCGGCAGGCCGAACCGGACATTTTCCGGCACCACTTCAACCTCTTCGACGCTGTCAAAGCCGTTCTGTCGCAGATAATTGACCACGTCCTCCACCAGCACCTCGGGAGCTGAGGCGCCCGCCGTGACCGCAACATTCGTCACGCCTCGCAGCCAGGCCGGGTCGATGGCCTGGGAGTTGTCGATGAGATAACCGATGGTCCCCAGATTGCGCGAAACCTCGACCAGCCGATTGGAGTTCGAACTGTTGGTCGAACCCACCACCAGCACCAGCTCCGCATTGTGCGCCACGTTGCGCACCGCCACCTGGCGGTTCTCCGTGGCGTAGCAGATGTCCTGCGAGTGAGGGCCGGCGATGTTCGGGAACTTGAGTTTGAGCGCGTGGATGATGTCGCGCGCCTCGTCCAGGCTGAGCGTGGTCTGGGTCAGGTAAGCCACGCGGTTGGGATCGGGCACCTGGAGCGCCGCGACCTCGGCGACGTTCGAGACCACCTGGGTCGCCTCCGGCGCTTCGCCCAGCGTACCTTCGATCTCGTCGTGGTCGCGGTGACCGATCAGCACCAGTGAGCAGCCCTGCCGGGCAAACTTGACCGCCTCAATATGCACCTTGGTCACCAGCGGGCAGGTGGCGTCGATCACCTTCAGGTTGCGGCCCTTGCTCAGGTCGCGCACTGCGGGCGATACCCCATGGGCGCTATAGATCACGCGCTGGCCATCCGGCACGTCGTCGATTTCATGAACAAAAATCGCGCCTTTGTCAGCCAACTCATTCACAACATATCGGTTGTGGACAATCTCCCGGCGCACGTAAATAGGCGCGCCAAAGGTCTCCAAAGCGATCTTCACGATGTCGATCGCGCGCACCACTCCGGCGCA
>JBKQRH010000151.1:0-6720 GCA_052326045.1 Occallatibacter sp.
GTGGACCGGGAGGTCCACGCGACAGCCGGCCAGGAGGCCGGCGCTACCCATACTTGCAGCGACCGGCAACCTAGAGCAAAACAGGAGATCCACTCTATACGAACGGGCAAAATGCTTTAACCAACTCTGCGTCTCCGGCGCGTTTGAGCTAACCTGCCGACTTGGCCGCTGGCTAACCTGCGGACTCGCCGACTCCGTCGGCGAAGACTTCTTCTTCCACCTTGGCGCGCTCGATGAGCTTGACCGGATAGTAGGCATTGCGGGTGTACTGCTTGACCATGCGGTTGGTGTTGAAGTAGGAGCCGTTGAAGGCCAGGGTATTGCGCATGAGGCGGGCCCACTCCTGGGGCGCCTGAAGAAACAGGGGAACCACGGCGGTCTCCAGCTTGTTGTAGAGGGAGTTGGCTTCCTCGGCATCGTTGGCGCCGTCCTCGATGGCCCAGCCGGTGTAGCCCTCGATGCAGCCCTCGATCCACCAGCCATCGAGAATGGAGAGGCTGGGGACGCCGTTCATGGCGGCCTTCATGCCGCTGGTGCCGGAGGCTTCATAGGGGCGGCGGGGCGTGTTCACCCAGACATCGACGCCGGCGGTCATGAGCGCGCCGAGGTCCCAGTCGTAGTTTTCGAGATAAACGATTCTGAGCAGGTCGTTGGAGAAGCTGGCGGCATCTTGAAAGACCTGCTGGATGAGCGCCTTGCCGGGATCGTCCTGTGGATGGGCCTTGCCGGCGTAGATAATCTGCAAGCCGCCGGCGGCGGCAATCCTGGCCAGGCGCGCGGGATCAGTGAAGAGCAGGGTGGCGCGCTTGTAGGTGGCGACGCGGCGGGCAAAGCCCAGCGTGAGCACCTCGGGATTGAGCACCAGGCCGGTGCGCGTGGCAACCTCGGCCAGCAGCTCCCCTTTGGCGCGGGCGTGCGCGGCAAGAATGTCGTTCTCCGGCAAGTCGATGGCGTTGCGCAGGTAGAGAATGTCGCGCCGCCAGGAGGCAAAATTCGCGTCCAGCAACTGCTGCATGGGCTCGGAAATCCAAGTCGGCCCGTGAACGCCGTTGGTGATGGAGTCGATGGCAAACTCCGGGAACATGCCGCGGGTGACCTTGGCATGCTGTATAGTGACGCCGTTGGCATAGCGGGAGAAGCGCAGCGCCAGCAGCGTCATGTTCAGCATGCCGTCGCGAAAACAACCCAGCTTTTCCAGGCGCGCGGTTCTGTCGCCACCGAGAATGCGAATAGTCTGCTCGGTGGAGAAGCGATCGTGGCCGGCGGGAACCGGGGTGTGGGTGGTGAAGACGCACTTGCGGCGCACCTGCTCGATGTCGGCTTCAGTGACCGCGCCGAGGGGTCCGCCGGCTAGCTGGCTCTCCAGCAGCGCCAGGGTCAGCAGCGCGGCGTGGCCCTCGTTCATGTGATAGACATTCACGTCGTGACCGAGGGCGCTGGCCATGCGCGCGCCACCCATGCCCAGCACGATCTCCTGCTGCAAGCGGTAGTTGGTGTCGCCGCCGTAGAGATGATCGGTGAGCCCGCGGTCCCATCCCGAATTTTCTTCCAGATCCGTATCCAGCAGGTAGATCGGCAGCATGTGTCCGTAGCGGCCCACCATCTCATAGCGCCAGGCGCGCACCGTCACAATGCGGCCTTCCACGGAGACCGTAACCCGCGCCGGCTCCTCGACGCAGAAGTCGGAGGGATTCCAGGGCTGAATATCCTCGCTCTGCACGCCCTTGGCGTCAAGATGCTGCTGGAAGTATCCCTTGCGGTGCAGCAGGGTGAAGGCCACCAGAGGAATTCCAACGTCGGCCGCCGAACGCATGGTATCTCCGGCCAGCACTCCCAGTCCGCCGGAGTAGGTGGGCATGGCGGGGTTGATCGCGATCTCCATGGAGAAGTACGCGACCTGGCCCGCAACGGGGAAGGTTTCGTACGAAAACGGCTTGGACGATGTCGTTGGCATGTCTCTCATTGTCTCCGTGCCGCCCTAAAAAATCTGCAAAGCGACGCACAGCGCATCCTGGATCCGGAGGGGCATTCCGCGCGCAGTGCCCGGCACGGTCCTGAATTGAGTCAAACTCCGTTCATTTTAGCAAGGGAGCCGGTTCTCCACTGGCCAATTTAGCTCGCAGGACGTGCCCGACGATCCCAGTTCCGTGAAGGCCGGTAACACATTTGCGCCATTCATGACCGAGATCGTCAATAGGCGCTAACAGAGTTGCACGGAGACACCGGAGGGCATCCTCGCTACGAAGGCGGGCTATTTCACCTGGTGAGCGCCTCCCGAGGCGTGGCAGATGTGAATCTGCGGGACGATGCCGATCTTGGCCGCGTAACGGCCGGCGAGCGCTTCGACAAAGGCCGCCGCGTGGTTCTGTTCCACCAGATTGATGGTGCATCCGCCAAAGCCTCCGCCCGTCAACCGGGCGCCGATCAGCCCCGGCAAATCCTGGGCCAGGGCCACCATGGCGTCGGCTTCCACGCAACTGCCCTCGAAATCCCGGCTATAACTGGTGTGCGCTTCGGCCATCAGCCGGCCCAGTTCAGCCAGGTCGCCCTTTTCCAGGGCTTTTTCAGCAGCCACCGTGCGCAGATTTTCGCTTATCACGTGGCGGGCGCGCAGGAGCGATTTGGGCGCCATCTCGTGGCCCCACTTTTCCAAATCTTCCAACGTCGCATCGCGCAAAAAGGGCACGCCGGGACGGTGGCTGGCAATGACGGCGCAGGCAGCCTCGGATTCGCGGCGGCGCGTGGGATAATCGCCCCCGGCAACGGAGTGCTTGACCATGGTGTTGGCGATGACCAGCGCCACGTTGGCCGGAATCGGCGCCAGCTTGAAGCTCAGGTCGCGGCAATCCAGCAGCAGGGCGTGGTTCTCTTTGCCGTTGACCGAGATGAACTGGTCCATGATGCCGCAATTAGCGCCCACAAACTCGTTCTCCGCGCGCTGGCAGAGCCGGGCCAGAACAGGCCCCGGATAGTTGGCGCCGATGAGCGACAGCACGGCCAGCGCCGTGGCTACTTCAAGGGCCGCGGAACTCGACAGCCCTGAACCCAGCGGAACGTCGCCCCACAGGCTCAGGCTGAATCCGGGAATCGCATGGCCCTCCCCGGCCAGGATGGCAACTACCCCGAGCGGATAGTCGGTCCAGTGGCGGCTGCCTTTGGCGGGCAGCGCCGCCGCCTCAAAGGCCCGCTCCTGGCTGTAATTCTCGGAGTAGAGGACGATCTTGCCGTCGGAGCGCGGCGAGATGCCGGCCAGAGTGGCAAAGTCGATGGCCGCGGGCATCACAAAACCCTCGGCATAATCGGTATGCTCGCCGATCAGGTTGACGCGGCCCGGCGCGACAAAGATCGCCGGTTCGGCGTGAAAGCGGGCCAGGTGCATGGAACGGAAGACGGCAGGATCGTGCATTTCGGGTCACACTCCCTAGATGGATTCAAACTCAACAATCATGGGCCAGGAAAAGGTTTCGCCGGGAGACAGCGCGCGGGACCACGGTCCCGTCTTCGCCAATGAATCCACGGGCGCGGTAGCCGGCTCCAGGGCGACACAGACCTGCTTCGGTCCGGGGCGGTCCGGCCAACCGCCGTAACAAATCCACAACCCCAGATAGGGCGTGGCCGCGGGATCGAAGCGCACACGGATGCGCACGCCGGCTTGAGGCCGCTCCAGCGCGCACCAGCTCTCCGATGCGGCGAGCGGTCCGGCAAAGAGCTTGTCGCCGATGCCCGACTCGGGCGATTGCGCCAAGCTCAGGTCGGTCTGTCCGCCATTGGCCAGCGTGGCGAGAGGCCAGGCGACACGGTCGCCGTTCTTTCCCAGACGGTCCCCGCCGGAACCCTCCAGGAGCAGCTCGCGGATGGAGTCCGGCAGCATGATGCGGTCTCCCGCCTCGGCCACAAACAAAGGATGCGCGGCCCAGGACCATGGGGCCGGGTAACCGCCGGTGTTGGTCAGCGTGTAATCCAGGTTCAGTTGCCAGCCTTTGCCAACTTCGCTCAGCGTCACTGTTCGTTCCAGCCCGAGCGGCAGCGAAAAGCACTGCCCGCGGAGGGTTGCTGAAGTTGCGTTGGCTGCAACCTGCTGCCACTCTACGCGCCACAAGTCGCCGTGATCGGGAACCGAGGCCTGGCCCGCAGCGGTCTCCACCGTGCAATCGGCAACCGAAGGCAGGCACTCGTCCCAACCGCTGGCGTCGCCGGCATCGAAACTCATGGTCCGGGTGCGTGGGCCGCAGGGGGCGAGCGGGGCCTGCAGCAACTCGCGATCGTTCACGCGGATGGAGGCGATCTTGCTGCCCAGGCGGGGCAGGATGGTCACCGCGCAGCTTCCCGCCCGAATGAGAACGTTTTCTTCCTGGCGCCCAATCCCGTCTGTCTCTGCCATCCGCCTTACCCTCCCATGACTTCCGCGCTCGCCGCAGTCAGTCTTTCCCAGATTCTGTCCAGCCACGCCTCGTGCTCGGGCTTCATCAACACCGAACGCAGGCAGGTGACCAACCCGGTTCCGTCCGCGCCGCCGTCCGCGCACTGAAACCCCTGGCGCTGAAACCAGGCCAGCGGCAATTGTACAAGGGCCAGATGCAAATCCCGTGTGGCGCACGCAACAAAGATGCTTTGCGCCAACTCCGAGGCCCGCTGCGGGGTTTCCGCCTTCACATTCCACACCACAATATCCAGCTCCGGCGCCCCCGCGGCCAGCGGCTGGAAGCGGTCATCCTGACGCAACCGCCGGTCCAGCTCCAGAGCCGCGGCGCGGCCGCGAGCGAGGCCTCGGGCAAACTCGCCTCCCGGCACGAGCGGCAAAAGTCGCTGCGTGGCCCACAAAGCCACCGCCGAAGCCCCGGCCCGCGAGCACTCCAGGCTGATCTCCCCGAGGTGCAACTGCTTTGAGGTGAAGTAGGTGTACGGCGAATCGTGCTTGTAGAAGCGGCCCACCGCCGGGTCCCGGAAGAGCACGCAGCCACAGCCGTAAGGCTGCAAGCCGTGCTTGTGCGGATCGATCACGATGGAGTCGGCCTCGCCCATGGCCGCGAAGGCCCTCCGCGCGGGCTCGTCCAAAGCCTCCGGAATCAGCCGGAAGTATCCGCCGTAGGCCGCGTCCACATGGACCCGGAAGCCGTACTTTTGCCGTAGCGCCAGGATTTCAGGCAGCGGATCGACTGCGCCGATGGCTGTCGTGCCCAGCGTGACCACAACCGTGCCCACATCGCCCTTGCGCAGCTCGGTCTCCAGCGCTTCCAGATTCATGCGCCCGCTGCTGCCGGCTGGAATGCTCGCGTACTCCAGCTTGAGCACGGCGGAGATGCGTTTATGGGTGTAGTGCGCTTGCTCCGACCCCACAATCCGCCGCCCCGGCGCCAACTGCCCGGCTACCCACAACGCCTCCAGGTTGGCCAGTGTTCCGCTGGAAGCCAGGTGGCCCAGAAACTCCGTCCAACCGAAGATCGCGGCGATGCCCTGGACGGCCTCAATCTCCATCTCCGAGCTGGCCCGCCCACCGTCGCGCGCGTGGTTGTTGGGATTGATCTTCATGGCCAGCGCGTAGGCCGCCCGCGCCACCGGATGCGGCGGCTTGAGCATCTGTCCGGCATAGAGAGGGTGAAAATAGGGGTAGTTGTCTGCCAGCCGGCGCGCCGTGGCCTGCAAAACCTGGGTCATCGCCGCTGGATCAGCGGCGGTTTCAAAGGGCGGAAGAGAGCTGAACTCCGCCTCAAGCAATTCGGTGGCGCGGGAAAGCAGGCCGGGGACTTGATCCTGGGACATGGTAACCTCTCGCAGTAACACATCAAGAGTACGACGATAAGGCTTTCCATTTCAACAAGTTCCAAAACTGAAAGCGGGAAAGATGGAGCAGAGCGCTACTTTTTTCGCGCATTTTTCTGAAAAGGGATGCTACACTGCTCTCAGCGTTAGAGCCGAACCGGGCGTGAGCAGTAACTCGCCCAAACAAGCAAGATTCTGCCAGTGTCGCTCCGATTCATCCAGCGCAATTCAATCCAGGAAATACGACCAAATGGAACAAGGTACCGTGAAGTGGTTCAATGACGCGAAGGGCTTCGGCTTTATTTCGCGCCAGAACGGCGAAGATGTCTTTGTGCACTACTCTGCGATCAACTCAAGTGGTTTCAAGAGTTTGCAGGAAGGTCAAGCCGTGCAGTTCAACGTTGTGAAGGGGCCCAAGGGATGGCAGGCTGCCGACGTGCAGCCGCTCTAAACCTGAAGGCCGGATTCCGGCAGAATCTAGCAAACACAAGCGAGGGTTGGGAGTGGTCCCAGCCCTCGTTTGATTTTTGTGGCGGAATATTATGATTGATTGAGAATTCACCAGGAAGGGATCGAATCACCGCGTGAAACAAGGCACGGCGATCATCATCGGAGCAGGTCCGGCCGGATTGACGGCTGCAATCGAGTTGCAGCGCAATTCGGCTATTAAGCCCATCCTGATCGAGGCCAATCAGCAGGCTGGCGGCATCTCGCGCACCATCCGCTACAAAGGCAACCGCATGGATATCGGCGGCCATCGCTTCTTTTCCAAATCGGACAGAGTGATGCGCTGGTGGCTGGACCTGATGCCGGTTGAGACCGGCTCAGGCGCGGAAGGCGAACTGCGCTACCAGGGTCAGCAGCGCGATCTTCCCGCGGCTAACCAGGCGCACGATCCGCAGACCGAGGATCTGGTCATGCTGGTCCGCCAGCGCAAAAGCCGCATCTATTTTCTGCGTC
>JBKQRH010000152.1:0-20058 GCA_052326045.1 Occallatibacter sp.
TCTTTTGAAGTTTCAATCACCACATCATGTGCAGGTTCTTGCACCGAGGGTCTTCCATTGCGATCCCCACATGCCGGCACCGAGGATCCTCTAGCTCGATAGCTGTGTCTTTGAATATTACGAGAGAGAGACCGATGCATCGAGGGTCTTCCATCTCAATTTCCACGCCACAGATAAGGTTCTTGCATCGAGGATCTTCTATCTTTATCGCCGCGATCTTGCACCGAGGGTCTTCCATTTCAATCACCACGCTATTGAACGGGCTCTTGCACCGAGTCCCCTGTTACCCCGCATTGACAAGGGTTTCTTGCTCGGTGAAATGATCGTGCAGAATCACATTAAGCAGCGCCCTATGGACACGGATGCGACCGTTGTACTCAATAAGGCCAAGCTTGCGAAACCGATTCATGAAGAAACAGACACGGGAGCGGGTGGTCCCGACCATCTCTGCCAATGTATCTTGCGTGATGGGAGGGAGAAGGGGTTCGGGTGACCCCGGCTCACTTAATTCGGCCAGCAGCAGGAGAACCCTAGCCAATCGCTCTTCGCTGGAGTTGAAAAGCTGATCGACAAGATCGGCCTGGACCCGCATGCTCCGCGCCAGCAGAAATTTCAAGTACATTTCGGAGAGGGCATGCTCTTCGTGCATCACGCGGATCATCTCTTCCCTCTCTATCCTGAGCGCGATACAGGCGGTAATGGCGCTGGCAGTGGCCATATGCAGCGCGCCCACGCTCGCCAGCGACTCCTCTCCAACGAATTCACCGGCGGGGAGAAGCGCGACGGTGGCCTCCTTGCCATCTTGCGAAACGACGCTAAGTTTTGCGCGGCCCGTCTGAAGATAGAAGATGGAGTCAGCCGAACTTCCCTGCGAAAAGAAGACTTGCTTGGGCTTCAATCGGACGATTCTTCGTCCCACTCCTGCCGTTGCCAGAAAGGCGGGGAGGTCAAAGGTCATGCTTCTCACCTCGAGAGAGAAGATTGATTGCCCGACCAGATTTTACCCGCTTCGTATTGCGGTCTTTGTACGGTTTCTGACATAGCCCGAAATATCTTTGTACGGTTCCTGACATAACCCGAACATTATCAGGCATTTTGGGCTCAGCGCACGCTGATTATGATAGGTTTTTGTCTGAAAGTGAGGATTCCTTGCGCACGAACAGCTTTAAGAACACTCTTTTGAGGGCTCTGGACGGGGACATCATTGGCCGCCTTGGTTTGCAGCCGGTCAAGTTCGAGCTGAAACACGAAATCGAATACCCTGGCAACCCGATCGACCGTCTCTATTTTCTCGAAGAGGGGATGGCGTCGATGACGACGACGTTCACGGATGGGTCTCAGGTCGAGGTAGGGATGTTCGGTTATGAGTCGGTCATCGGCGTCTCAGCTCTCATGGGAACGAAAAAGAGCCTGAATCGCGTCTACACCCAGATTGCCGGCCATGGCTATAGCTGCCACGTGGAGGACGCGAGAAAAGAGTTTTGCCTTGGCGGCGACTTTCATTTTCTGGCTCTGCGCTATGTTCAGGCACAGCTCGTTCAGTCAATGCAATCCGCCGGATGCAATGCGAAACATAACTTCGAACAGCGGCTCGCCCGCTGGCTGCTCCTCTGTGCGGACCGCGCGCACATCAACACGTTCAAGATTTCGCATGAGTTTCTCGCCGATATGCTTGGGGGTCGCCGTCCCACTATTTCTACGGCAGCCGGGATTCTCAAGCGAAAAGGACTTATCGAATACACACGAGGAGAAATTCGCATCCTCGACGTCCCTGGGCTGACAAAGGCCTCTTGCGAGTGCTATCTGATCATCAAGGATCATCTCGATAATTACACAGAGTTCGACACCTCAATCACGGCGTAGCCGCTTGACCCGGCGCGGTCGCGACGGCGATCGCGTGGCTCGCGCTCTAGAACATTTTCACTGCTATGCGAAATCTGCAGATGTGCGGCAGTCTTCTATAATTGCCGTGATCTGAAAGAAGCATATGGGATTCGTGCAAATGTTTGGCGTGCGTTGGCTTTCCTCCACATGCTTGCTCTTGACTACAGCGCTCGCTCCTGCGAGCGTGAGCGATGAGCAAGCGTCGATTCAATGGCTGCGGCAACATGCAATCCCCATTCAAACAGTCGAGGCAGGTCATGGTTTTGCCGACTTGCAGCCTCTCAACAAAGTGGTGGGCGACGCAAGAATCGTTGAGCTGGGCGAGGCGACGCACGGCACCAGGGAATTCTTTCAGCTCAAGCATCGAATGATCGAATTCCTGGCCAGCCAGAAGGGATTCACCATCTTCTCCATCGAAGCCAATATGCCCGAGGCTTGCCGGCTGAATGACTACGTGCTGAACGGTAACGGCGATCCCAAGCAACTGCTCAAGGGCATGTATTTCTGGACCTGGAACACCGAAGAGGTTCTCGACATGATCCTGTGGATGCGCGAGTTCAACAAGTCGGGGAAAGGCCGGATCGAGTTCACGGGATTCGACATGCAGACGCCGACGGTATCGATGGAAACGGTGCGAAAGTTCGTCATCTCGATGGATCGGCCCTATTATGATGCGACCCTGGATCCGCTTTATAGCGAAGTGTCGCGCATGACGCAGCAAAAACCGGGCGGATTTGGTGTTGCAACCGCCACGCTGCCGGTTCAGGCAGCAGCCGGCAAGCATGTCACATTCACGGGCTACATCAAGAGCGAGGGCGTCGGGGATGGCTATGCGGGACTGTGGATGCGCGTCGATCATGCAAAAGGAGAGGCCAAGCCGTTTGCGCTCGACAATATGTCTGACCGGGGCGTCACCGGGACAACGCCCTGGAAACGCTACGAAATCTCAATGGACGTGCCGGGGAATGCAACGAACATCAATTTCGGCGTGCTGCATACGGGGAGCGGGACCGCATGGTTCGATTCGCTGGCAATTGAGATCGGTGGAGTGCCGTACACAGAGAACAATGCAGTCGATCTCGACTTCGAATCGAATACCCCGCGCGGTTTTTACACGGGCGGCCAAGGCTACGAAGTTACCCTCGACAATTCCGTGGCGCAGAGCGGAAAGCAAAGCCTGCGCATGAAACGGATTGCGCCGCCGCAGACGGCCGCGAGTGAAAACGACTCAGCCGCATTGCTGATCCAAAAATGCAGCGGAGTTATGGAATATCTTGAAGCCAATCGCGCTGTCTATCTGAAAGCAGGATCGGACTCGCATGAGATCGACTGGGTGATTCAGAATGCAAGACTGGTTCTCCAATACGCTCAACTGAAGTCCGGCGCGAAGAGCCGCGACGAGAGCATGGCGGAGAACATCCAGTGGATCGCGAGCCAGAACCCGGGAGCGAAGTTGATTGTCTGGGCTCACAACGGGCATATCTCCAATACCGGATATCCGGAAATCGCCGCCATGGGAAGCTATCTCCGCAAGACTTATGGAAATCAACTGGTAAACTTCGGCTTTGCCTTCAACGAAGGATCCTTTCAGGCGGTCGAGATAGGCAAAGGGCTGCACAATTTCACGGTGGGACCGGCCCCGGACGGCAGCCTGGATCGAACCCTCGCCGCTGTGGGCATTCCCGTCTTCGCGGTC
Organism: Occallatibacter sp.; assembly: GCA_052326045.1. GTDB lineage: Bacteria > Acidobacteriota > Terriglobia > Terriglobales > Acidobacteriaceae > Telmatobacter. Next base: position 3,581 of record JBKQRH010000152.1, read on the forward strand.
GATCTGAGGCAGCTACCGAAGGAAGGCCCGGTGGCGCAGTGGTTCAAGCAGCCGCATTCCTCGCGCAGCGTAGGGTCAGCCTACAGCGACACGCTCGCGCCGAATCTCTGGAGCCCAGGCCCCGCCAATGTCGATTTTGACGCGCTGCTCTTCGTTGAGAAGACGACGGCCGCGCGTCCGAATCAATGACCCATTGGCTATCCTTGCAAACAACAGCGTGTCAGTCGATGCAAAATCGCATTTGCATGAATTGCCAGTGAGATTCCGTTTTCGGCAACTTTGCATCCCAACCTGAATGGGATACCGAAGTCGAGTTCTATCCCATGCACAAATGGGCCTGCTCATCCTTCGCAGGGAATCTCTTTTCCGTTCCGCAGCTCGCACCCCGCCCTAGCCGAACAAATCCTTCATCTTGTCCAGCAGGCCCTGTGAGGCCGGTTTGTTGTCCACGATGAGCGACCCGGACAGCTCGTTGACCAGGTCGCGCTGGGAGCGGGTGAGCTTTTTGGGAATCTGCACCACCACCTTCACAATCAGGTCGCCGCGGCCTTTTTCGTTCAGGTAAGGGACGCCGCGTCCGCGCACGCGCAACTCGCGCCCGCTCTGCGTGCCCTCGGGAATCCTGAGGCTTACCGGGCCGTCGATTCCGGGTATCTCGAACTCGTCGCCCAGCGCCGCCTGCGGAAAACTGATGGGAATGACGCAGTGCAGGTCGTTGCCCTTGCGCTCGAAGAGTTCGTGAGGCCGGACGGAGAGCACCACGTAGAGGTCGCCCCTGGAACCGCCATGGCGGCCCGCGTCGCCTTCGCCGGCGTAGCGGATGCGGGTCCCATTCTCGACGCCTGCCGGCACTTTGATGTTGAGTTTGAGTTCGGAGTTGACGCGCGTCTGGCCGCGGCAGATTTGGCAGGGATCGCCGATGACCGAGCCGGCGCCGCCGCAGGCGCTGCATGTGCGGGCCATGGAAAAGAATCCCTGCTGGTAACGGACCTGGCCCCGGCCCTGGCATTGGGCGCAGGTGCTGGGACCGCGGCCGGAGGCGCTGCCGCGGCCGTGGCAGGCGGTGCAAGTCTCAAGGCGGCGGATTTTGACCTCGGTCTCGGAGCCGAAGACGGCGTCCTCAAAGTTGATGGCCAGATCGAAGCGCAGGTCGTCGCCGCGCTTCTGACGGGAGGTGCGCTGCGAGCCGCCGCTCGCATTGAATATCTCGCCGAAAAGATCGCCGAAGATGTCGCCGATGTCTACGCCGCCGGCGAAGGGACCGGCCCCAAAGCCTTGCCCGTTCAAGCCGGCGTGGCCCCAGCGGTCGTAGGCGGCCCGCTTGTCCGGGTCGCTGAGCACCTGGTACGCCTCGCTGGCCTCCTTGAATCTCTCTTCCGCGCTATGGTCGCCGGGGTTGCGGTCAGGATGGTGCTTGAGCGCCAGCTTGCGATAGGCGCTCTTCAACTCCTGGTCGCTGGCCGCCTGGGAGACACCGAGAATCTCGTAATAGTCTGCTTTGCTCACTTTAGGGCCTGTCACCTGATTAGAACTCATTCGCTTTTCGGTTTCGGGTTAGAGGCCACGCGTACCATGGCCGGGCGCAGCAGCCGCTCGCGCAGCCGGTAGCCGCGGCGAATCTCTTCGGCCACGTGCTGGTCGGGCAGGTCGTCGCGCTCCACCGTGCCAATCGCCTCATGCAGGCGGGGATCGAACGCCTCGCCCACGGCGGCAACCGGAGTGACCTGCAACTTGCGCAAAATCTCTTCCATTTGTTTCATGATCAGCTCCACGCCGGAGCGCAACTGCTCAACCGAACCGGCGGAATTGAGCGCCAGCGCGAAGTTGTCCAGCACGGGCAGGAACTGCTCGGCCACGCTGCCGGTGACGTAATCGCGAAACTCGATCCGCTCGCGCTCGGCGCGCTTGCGTGCGTTCTCGAACTCTGCCTGCAGGCGGGCCAGGCGGTCCAGCAACTGGTCCCGCTCGGCCTTCAACCGATCGTAGTCTGCCCGGCTTACGGGCTCCGCGCCACTCGCGGCAGCCTCATCGCTCGGCGGTAGCGCCGGCTCGGCGAGGGTTTCTTTCGTCGGGCCACTCACGGGAACTTTGACGCGCCGCGGCGGCGTCGGCTCGGCGCGGATCTCTTCCGTCGCGCCACTGGCGGGAATTTCGCCGCTCGGCAGTGCCGGTTCGGCAAGGATTTCTTCCAACGCGGCAGGCGCGGGCTTCCCCGGTTCCAACAAGGCCAACTCTTTTCCCTGTTCTGCCATAATTCTATGCATTCTCCGAAAAATCGACTGTGTCTGATTCCATGATAATTTGCGCCGGGGCCGCGGCTCTCCCGCGGGTTGCGGGCGCTCGCTTGCGCTTGCCGGCGGCGGCCGCTCTAGTTCTTCAAAAACTCCTGGCCGGCGGGGACTTCCCAATCCGCGGGAACCTCTAAGATGCGCTCGGAAAGCCGGGCTATGTAGCGGACTGCCTGGATCATCTCCTGATACTGGATGCGCGTGGGCGCGATGACGGCGACGGTGCCCAGGTTGGCGCCGCCCAACCGGGCCGGCGCGCCGATCAGCACCAGGTCCTGCATGGCGGGCGAAGCGTCGTCCAGCCCCACCACCACGCGCACCTCCTGCTGGCGGCCGTCAACGTAAGCGGTGAGCAGCTCCACCAGCCGCTGCTTGGCCTCCAGCGCCAGCAGCATCTGGCGCAGGCGCTCGCGGTCCAGTCCGGCGGTGATCAGGTTGGCCATTCCGTCCACATAGATGGCGGGCCCGGCCTCATCGCCAGCCAAAGCGCCCTTGCGGCAGAGCTCCTCCACCGAGGCCAGCATCTGGTGGTAGGCTTCGCGCTCCACCTCCACGCGGCGCGCTATCTCGGCGCGAATGCGCTCGATGGCCCAGCCGCGAAAGTTCTCGTTCAGGTAGCGCGCGGCGGTCTCCAGCTCGACGTGCGTCAGGTCCCGGTCCAGGGTCAGCACGCGGTCCTGCACCGCCCCGGCCTGGGTGACCAGCACCGCCAGCACGCGGCCCGCGGAGAGGCGCGAAAAGTGAATGTGTTCCAGCACCTGGTCCGTGGTGGAGCTGGCCAAGGCCACGCCCAGGCCGCTGGAGATGAGCGCCAGAACGTGCGAGGTGCGCTCCAGATACTCATGGGAGCTGGTGACGCCCGTGAAGCTGTCCTCGATCTGCTCGCGCCGGGCTTCACTCAGAAGCGAAGCAGTCAGGCTCGAAGGACTGAGAGGTAAAGCGCCTTGCGGCATGGCGCCGGCCGTCTGCGCGCCGGCGGCCATGCGGCCCGGCTGCGTTCCCGGCTGGATGATCTGCTCGACGTAGTAGCGGAAGGCCGCGGCGGTGGGAACCCGGCCCGCGGAGGTGTGCGGCTGCTCCAGCAGGCCCGCTTCGCCCAGCGCGGCCATCACGTTGCGCACGGTGGCCGAACTCAGCCCCTCGCGGTCGGCAAAACTGCGCGCTACCGCCTGCGAGGCTACGGGCTCGCCGGTAGCGATGTACTGCTCGATGATGGCCGTAAGCACCAGTCGCTCCCGCGGACTGACGCGCGCATCCGTCATCTTCCCTGCTCTCCGTCCTGGCGGCGGCACGGCCGCGATGGCCGATTGCAGTCCCCGCCCGAACCGGTTCAAGGCGAATTAAGCGCTTATCTTTCTAACGCTTACGCCGGAAAAAGTACAAAGTAATCCTTCTATATTTTAGGGAGCGGCGATTGGCGCTGTCAACAGGACGCCCGTACGCGGTAGTGGGCTACTTTGAATTCTTAGAGCCCAGCAGATATTCAATTAACTCATCGGTATACTGCACAAACCAGCCGAAAGGTGCTCCCAAAGATAATCCCAACAGGCCACCCAGTATTGCACCAACCGCGGCGTTGAACCTGGTCGAGAGACACGCCAATAAAGAGCCTGCGAACGCGCCAAATGCCCCAAATAGCACCGTACCTCCAATCCAAGCGTAGGAAAACTTTCCATTAACCGCCCGCTTCCCGAAGAGAACCCAAGTGACGCCTTTCCCTAGTAGATTGAGAAGCTGATAAGTGATCCCAAATAATCCGCCGATTAACCCGTTCATTTAGGCCGCCCTTTCCGTCTCCCGCTCGTAGGATTCCCATAAGGCATACGAGGTCTGATACTTCCCAAAGTCGATCCGCAACGCCAGTCACCATTGCCGGGCTGACCCGCAGTTTACAGTGAATCTTGATGAAGTTGTACGCAAAATAGTAGCGCAACGGCGGCCTCTTCGCCTACTTCAATGAGCGCGCGCATGACTGTTTTCTTCGCTGCGCCGGTCATTCTGACGGTTGAACGGATTGAACAGCCTTCAATTAGGCAGTTGACGATTTGCGCGCGCGTTGTGGAGTCTAACCGATTCATGAAATTCATTATACTATACCGCTTTAGCATGTCAATAGCTAAATGATGGGTGATGGCTCAATTTGATGTTTTATTTTTTATAGGCGATCCGAAGTGGCGCGCGGCGCGCCGTAACATGAGCATAGCGCGCGCGAAGAATCTGCACCGAAGGGCTTGCAATATTTTGTGAAATGAGATTCAATAAGAGTTGAGCGAAGGCCCGGAGTAAGTTTAGCGGCTGACCCGGACCCCCGCTTGGCTAGAGAGGCTGGTGGTGCCTATGAGGAACGTATAACCCGCGAGGGTCAGGGGGCGGTGGAAGCCGCCCCTATACGCTTGCTCTCTTTCTGTTTTATACCACAAATCACCCTATAAAGAAAGGGGGAAACTCGCATGGCCAATGAAAATCAATCCGGTGATCTTGCCGCAATCATTCGGAACTTGAAGGCGCGGCGCGCGGACCTGGATGCCTCAATCGCCAGTCTTGAGCGGGCATATGGTGCAACTGTTTCTGATGAAGGGCTAGCTAATCCTATTCTTCTGAACAGCTTCGACCAACTACCGACAGAACTGCCCCGTGGTGCCTTCTTGGGCAAGAACCTACCTGCGGCGGTGAAGCTCTACCTCTCTGCGATGAAGAAAACGCAGACAATCAGAGAAATCGCTACTGCGCTTCGCGAGGGCGGAGTGAAGTCGACGTCCGATAACTTTGAAAACGTCATTACTGGATGCCTCAACCGCATGAAATCCAATGGGGAATTGCTCCGGTTTAAGGACGGTTGGGGACTCCCAGAGTTCTACCCTGAGAGTCTGCGTATTCGTCTGTCGCAAGAGGGGACACCCAAGCAGAAAGAGGGGAAGAAAAAGGCAAAGAAGAAGACGCCACAGCGCGCCAAGCCTGCAAAGCCCCTCCCCGATGCTTCGTCTAAGGCAGGACTAGAATACCGAATTGAAGAGTTTGTGCGCGGGCATAAACTAGCTTGGTTCAACGCTGCGGACATTCTGCAAGCACTTCCCGACATTGAGCCTAAATCTCTGCCCCTCGCCCTGGGACGGCTGGCAAAAAAGCATTCATGGATAAAAGGGGCAGATGGGAAGTATCGGGAAGCTGAGTAGTGGATAGGAGCCGGAAGTGGGGATCAAAGATTTGCCCCTAGATTCGGGGAAGAAGATCGTCAAAGCGTTTGTGGCCTTTGGGTGGGTATCCCATTACGGCAAGAATCATTTTGTCTTGACGCATCCCGACAAACCGCCGACGCTGGCGATCTCGATTCCTGACCACAAGGAGGTAAGCCGTTCTCTATTGAAGACAGAGCTAAAGAAAGCTGGGATTCCAGAAGATGTATTCTGCGAAGTCTACAATGGACTCTAAACGGAGATCAGTTCCGGGCCTTTAACCCGGAACGATTCTTCTCCCTCATAAGCCTTGCTACAGTAGTCGTTGGGAGCAGTTTCTTGCGAGAACTGCCCCATGCGCACAATGAGCACAGACTCGATTGCGTCCCTGATGTTCCGGGCTGCTTCTTCCCTCGTCTTTCCTTGAGACATGCAACCTGGCAATTGCGGACATTCGGCAACGATGAAACCGTCTTCGCCCTGACAATATACAACCCTCAAAACGAAGTCTGGATACTCTTGTCGAGTCTCAGTGTTGCGGCGAGTCGGACTTTTCAAGATTCTCATCCAGTTCATAACGTCCTCATTCCCTGATACATACAGTACGCGGGAAACCATTCTCCTGTGGGAAGACCACGATACCACGTCATTATCGACGTGTACAGGTCTATTTTAGACGCTCCGCCGAAACGAAAGTTGTAGCCGGTACTATTGTGGGCATCCCAACACCGGCTTTTCCACGCCTCAGCCAACGTGCCTTAGCAGCATCGGAGGCGACTTGACTTCGCCGTTCTGGCGTCATGGTTAGAAGCCTTCGCTTCCCGCCGATCTTCCCGCCCCGGCTACCCATCTGCGCCATGACCCGAGAGATTGCCTTTGGAACCGGCGGACGGATAGTGGGCAGATTTTCGGGTTCCCGATCTCCGGTTGATTCCAATACCAGCATGTGAGCCAACTGGTTCACATCGGTTGGCCTATTCGCAGATATTTTCGTGCTAGTGCGCTTTGGCATATTTCTAGTATGCCACAAAACGCGCCAAGAGGCTACCGGGTTTCAAAGTAGCCCACTACTCCATAGGCCGCATGCCACCTGCCCATTGCGCCCGGAGCAGAACCGGCTGGGGGTGGCGCTGCAGGCGGGCGAGCGCCGTCACGCGCACCGGGGCATTGCCGGCGGACAAGGCTTCCTCTGCTGCCCGAGCAGCAACCGTATGTGTTGGCGAGTCAATCGAGCCCGGCGTAGCCAACGCTTCGGACCAAACCGGGACCCGGTTTTCGCAAAACTTTCTTTCCATCCTACTGCTTGCTGAAGATCAGTACGCTCCAACCCGGCAGGCTGATCCAGAGCTGGCCGCCGGCTGCCTGCAGCTCCAATCCGTAATTGCCAACCGTGTTGATTCCGCCATAGACAGGGGCTTGCGAGTTGAATATCTCCGTCCAGCTTCCCGAGTCGCCTCCCATATTCACGCCATATTCGTTCGAACCCCACTGCCCATTGCCCGCGTTCACCACCACCAGAAGCACATCGCCGTCCATGTTGTAGCGTTTGAAGGCGACTACCTGATTTTGATAGTCCACATGAACCACGCTGCCCCCCGGCGACCGCAGCCCCGGATGAGCCCAGCGCAAGTTGTTGACGTCGCGCACCATCTGTTGCATGGGAGCGCCGGTTGGGTCGCCCATCTTTGACCAGTCGATGCGATGATCGGTGGGGCCTACAGCAGGGTCCCAATAGCCGTCCAGATGTCCCTCGGTTCCCATAAAGAGCATCGGCGTGCCCGGCAGGGTCGCGTTCAGCGCCCAGGCCAGCCGCGCCCTCGCCGTGGCCCAGCCGTTGCCCCGTCCGCCAAACCGCTGCGTGAAATAGACGCCTGTGTTTCCCAGCCCGCCGTAGATCTGATCGTGCGATCCCGTCAGATAAGTAACCAGATGCCACGGATTTGGATCGGAAAAACCGCCGATCCTGGCCAGAAGCAGGTTGACCACGTTGTCTCCGTTCAACAGGGAGAATGTGTCCCACGGGCTGCTCAGATCCCAGGTGGCGCAGAAGCCCAGCGTGCCGTAAGGGTCGTTCCATCCCGCCGCCGATGTGGCCGGATCGAATGGATCGTATTCGGCAATCAGGTACTTGTCCGGGAACTCCTGCCGCAGGGTCTGCACGATGTATTCGACCGCGTCCGGCTGAATGGCCTGGACCGCGTCGAAGCGCAGGCCGTCCACCCGGTAAGCCCCCAGAAGCATGCGCGCATTGTCGAGCAACAAGTCCTTCACCTCCTGCTGCCAGAGCGCGAAACCCGCGCCCCAGGGAGTGGGGTGTCCATGGACGAAATAAATCCCCCCGTTGACTCCGTTATCGCCTGCGTAGTTGCCGTCGTATTGCCAATAGCGGTTATCGGTGATCGCCGCGTGGTTGTAGACCACGTCCAGGATCACGGCCAGTCCCTTCGAGTGTGCCGCGTCGATGAGCTGAATCAGCTCCGCTACCGCCCGGTCGGGGCTGGTGGCGTAGGCATCCTCTGACGCGAACATATCGGATGGACCGTAACCTGGGCCGGCCCCGTTCAGGTCGCATTGAGCGTCCGTGATGGGCAGGGGAGCGATCGCGTTGAATCCCAGGCCGCGGATGTAGTCGAGCTTGTCGATCAGATCCACGAACGTCGCCGTGTCGTTCTGCACCGTGACGCCGTCGTTGAGGCCCGCATACGAGCCGACATGCAGCTGATAGAGCAGAAAGTCGCCGAACGCAGGCGTAGTGAACGGCGGGCGCTGCGCGGGAAATGGCCCCACGATATAGCCCATCGACGCCGGGTCGCAACTTTGCACCTGGAGCGCGCGCGCGTCGGTTCTGATCCACGGTTGCGAGTTGTTGTTGTTTACGCCGCCCATGTTGGTGATGATGTACTGGTATTTGTCGCCCGCTTGTGCGGGAATCTGGTCGGCGGACCAGTTGCCGGTGCCCGGCTCCGGGGCAAGGTCGATGGGCGTTCCGCCGCTGAAGTCTCCGAAAACCTGTACCAGCCGGGCGTTTGGGGCCCAGACGCGGAATCGGCAGGTTCCGCCTGAGAGCAGGCTTCCCATGCCATCGTTCGCCGGTGAAGGAGCGCGCATGTTGACCTCCGCTTGCGACCGGACCGCAACCACGCGGGATCGAGCCCGCCTTCGCTCTCTCTCCTGGTCTCGACTGCGGCCGTCGACGAGCTTGCATTTTTAAATCTTATTCAGCGGCATTCTTTGCCGCATCCTCACTTTACCGCGTTTGTCATCGGATTCTGATAAACGATCCGCATCTTCGCGCAAACTGCCGGGAATTCTCGGCTTTTTACGCTTCGCTCCTGCTTGAACCCCATCCCAGGCGAGGCGGACAAGCGCCGCCACATACACTGATCATGCGCCACTACCCCTTCGGCTACGCTCAGGACTGGCTTTCGGCGCGGTCGCATTCCGCCTCAGGCTGGTAGATTCTGAGTAGGGCATCCGATCGCATCTTCCGTGTCTGTTTCTCAAACCGGGATGCGGATCGGGATGCGCGCCGCAAGGAAGAGAGCCATGTTCCACGCCACTGAAGACATTCGCATCCAATGGACCAAAGTCGTTCTCCCCCCCGTTTTTCTGGAGGAAGAATTCCCGGTCACCGAATCCGCCTCGGCCACCATCTTCAATACCCGCAATGAAATCTGCGCCATCCTCAATGGCCGCGACCCGCGTCTCCTCGTCCTCGCCGGCCCCTGTTCCATTCACGACCCCAAGGCCGCGCGCGAGTATGCCGCCCTGCTCCAGGCCGCCATCCAGGAGTTTTCCGCCGATCTGCGCATCGTCATGCGCGTCTATTTTGAGAAGCCCCGCACCACCATCGGATGGAAGGGCCTCATCAACGACCCTTACCTGGATCAGTCCTACAAGATCAACGACGGCCTTCGCCTGGCGCGCCATCTGCTCCTCGACCTGGCCGGGATGGGCGTCCCCACCGGAACCGAATTCCTGGACATGATGACGCCCCAGTACATCGCCGGGCTGGTCAGTTGGGGCGCCATCGGAGCGCGCACCACCGAAAGCCAGGTTCACCGCCAACTGGTCTCCGGCATCTCCTGCCCCGTGGGCTTCAAGAACGGTACCTCCGGCAACGTGCAGATCGCTATCGACGCCATCCTCTCCGCCGCCCACTCGCACACCTTCCTCGGCCACACCCACCAGGGCCAGTCGGCCATCTTCGTAACTACTGGAAATCCGGATTGCCACATCATCCTGCGCGGCGGCCGGGGCACGGTGAACTATACGGCGGATTGTGTTGCCGATACTGCCCTACAGATGGAGAAGGCCGGCCTTCCCCCGCGCATCATGATCGACTTCTCCCACGCCAACAGCGGCAAGGATTACCGCCGCCAGTCCATCGTCTGCCACGACGTCGCGCAGCAGATTGCCGGCCAAGGCGGCAAGCGCGGCGACACGCGCGGCGATACTCGTATCATGGGCGTGATGATCGAGAGCAATCTGGTGGCAGGCTCGCAAAAACTCATTCCCGGCCAGCCTCTGGACTCACTGGTCTATGGCCAAAGCATCACCGACGCCTGCATCGACTGGCCCGAGACTTATGAACTGCTGAAGGAACTAGCCGGGGCCGTACGCGCGCGATGCAGATGAGAATATCTCAGTTCGAGGTTCGTGGTTTTCTAGCTCCGAAAATCCAGAGTTGTGGAACCCGGCGAAGTGAAGGACCAGTTCCAAACCCGCGGCTGGTAGCCACCGGTGGTGGGGTCATCCGCCCAGATTGATAGTTGGCCGGAGATCGGCCACCCGTCTATCTGGCTTTCATTGGCTCCGTGGATCGGATGAGAATTTCCTGGGTTCCCACCTTCCGTGTGGCCCAATCGAAGACTCCCGCCTCAAGGAAGATCACTGTATCGGGCAGGTCGATTTCCAGATGGGCTGGGATGCCGGAGCTCTGCGCTTCCGCGTAGGACTCCGGGCTGAGGTCGAGGGCCAAGGTTCCGCCCGCCCATTTGAGCGCAGTTCCGTAGCGCTCATAGGCCACCAGCCCGAAGCGAAGCTGGCCTTTGTAATTGCCTTCGGGAGTGAGCGTCAGGTTCACGTCTTTTGCGCGCACATTGAAATCGACGAGGTAACGAGTGAGCGGTTTGACCTTGTCGCCAGCCGGCTGGGCATCGAGAGCGGGCTGAGGGTTGGCTGGGAGAGCGCCCACGCTGAAGGCAATCTGTGTCGAGGCATGCATGCCTCGCACCAGTAACGGACGCAGCGGATCAGATCTCGGATTCGGTTCGGGCGCGGTGTGGTCGCTGGTGGTGGATGGGGCTGGTGCGGTGGATGAGGCTGCGACAGGCGGCTGTGCGACGGGTGCGGGGTGCGGCGCTGGCTCCGGTTCAGGCGCGGGAGCCGCTTCGCTCGCCGCTGGCGGAGCCGCGATCCCGGCAACGGAAGCAGGCGAATCAGCGGCAGCTTCCACTTGATCCGCCGTCAAAATGCGCACCTCCGAGCCCAGGCGGTGATACTGTTCAAAGGCGACATCGTTCAAATAGGTCTTGACCGGGGCCTGACTACTCGCGTGCGGTGCCGCGGTAGTACTGGCGGAACGGTAGAGAGAAAGCGCGACGCTCTTCACAGGACAAATGAAGCGTTTGCCTCCAAGTTCCACCGCTCCATAATTGACCAGGATCGCGGAGCGGATAAATGGATCATCGGGCGCTGGATCTGCCTCCAGAGTAAGGCGCAGAATCGCTCCACTGGCCGGATCAACGGCGATCTCGCCATGATAGCCGGCCAGTTCATGAAACTCATGGGAGAATAGAGAGCCATCCACGATGCCGGAGGCATGAAGATAGTAATGCGATTGTTGCGCGGGAACCGTATAGCTGAAGACCGCTTCCAGTCCATCCGCGCCCTCTTCCCAATGGCTCCAAACCAACCTGCTTTGCGCCGCGTCCAGCAGAACCGTGCTTAAAATGGGTCCAAACTCGCCCCTGGTGACCAGTCCCTGAGACTCCGATTGCGGCGTTCCATGCTTGCGCGCGTCTGTGTCGGCCTGCTCCTGGCCGTCCCGGTAAATCACCGGCTGGCTGGATTTGCTGACAAAATGCAAAGGCAGGTACGACTCAGTAAAGATATAGCCGTAAGTGACCTGAGGCCTGTCTTCAAAACGGGTAGTCTCCCGAGTCGCCATGAAGTTCGGCAGCCGGTGAAGCGTCGTGGTCACATAGCTGACGACCAAGTCCATCATCTGACGCTGGGCGACCGGAGTGGGCGTGGCCGCGGAGGGAATCTCGGCTGCCGGCAGTTTCTGGAACTGGGACGCATCCGCCAAGGCAAGCAGCGCTTGACGGGCCTTTTCGCCGGGCAGACAGGCCTTCAGGCGCGCGAAACGGGCCGCGCTCAGACGTTCGGTCAACTGCAACGCGAAGAGCTGGTCCGCCACATCGCCATCCGAAGCGGCATGGTCCGCGGCCAGCATCTGCTCCAGCTGTGCCACTGTCACTTTGGAGGTTGCCATGCCATTGACCGCAAAGGCCGTCAGAGAGAATCCTGCCAGCAACAGAAGACAAAAGACACTCCGCATTGCGCTGTCTCACTTTCAAGATATATTCCAGTCGCTTATCTCTTCGCCCATAGTATCCACCGCCACGCTCCCATCGCCAAGATGAGTTCTCTACGCGGCGCGGTCGAAAAGCGCGATCTTGGGTCTGCGCTTGCGGCTGGCGGGCCACAGGTCATACTGGGTTTGCAAATCGATCCATAGCGTAGGACTGGTTCCCAAAGCGTCAGAGAGGCGCAGCGACATCTCCGCCGAGATGCCCGCCTTGCAATTCAGGATGCGCAAGAGCGTGACCCGCGAGACGTGCAGCCGCGCCGCCGCCTCCTTCACCTGCATCTCGCCCAGCCACTCCCGCAACACGCGCCCCGGATGCGCCGGATCGAACATTTCCGCCATGCTTGCGCCCTATTCTCGACGATGTTAATCCTTTTCCTACTATCGCACCATCCCAAACCCAACCCGCTATGATTGTGACCAGCGCACGAACGAGACGGCGCCATCAATATATATGTCCCCGGCGATCTTCATCTCGGCAGGCGAGGCCAGCGGCGAGCACTACGGCGCGCTGCTGATCGAAGCGCTGAAAAAGCAGCTTGCGGCAGCCGGGCAAATGGCTGAGTTCTTCGGCATGGGCGGCGAGCGGATGGCGGCGGCAGGCCTGGAGCGGGTGGTGCACTCGGAAGATATGGCTGTAATGGGCCTTACCGAGGTCGTTCGTCACCTGCCGCGCATCTACCGCGAGTTCCGGCGGCTCAAGCAGGCCATTCGGCAGCGTCCGCCCGGCGTGGCCGTGCTCATCGACTTCCCTGAAGTCCACTTCCGTCTGGCCAGGGAGCTCCACCGGCTGGGCGTTCCCGTCATCTACTTCGTCAGCCCGCAGCTATGGGCCTGGAAGAAGCGCCGCATCCAGTTGGTCCGGAAGTACATCCGCAAAATGCTCGTCATCTTCCCCTTCGAGGAGCCGTTTTACCGCGAGCAGGGCGTGGAGGCTGAGTTTGTGGGCCATCCGCTGGCGGAAATGCCGCTGCCCTCGATCAGCCGCGCCGAGTTTGCCGCCCAAAACGGCCTCGACCCCGCGAAGACCTGGATCGGGCTGCTGCCGGGCAGCCGGCCCAGGGAGATTCGCGACCACCTGCCGGAAATGCTGCAGGCCGCAGACTGGTATTTTCACGATTGCATTGAATACGGTCATCCGGAGCCACAGTTTGTTCTTCCGCTCGCGCCTACGCTGTCTCAGGCACAACAAGCCGAGGTAAAGAACCTCCTTGCAATGGTATTGAATAGAATGGCTATAACCGTCCGGCTGGTAGAGGATGCCCGCGCGGCCCTCCTCCACGCCCGGGCCTCGGTCGTCGCCAGCGGCACGGCTACGGTGGAGGCGGCGCTCATCGGCAACCCCTTTGTCGTGGTCTACCGCGTTTCGCCCCTGACCTACGCCATCGCCAAACGGCTGGTGGAGGTGCCCCACGTGGCCATGGCCAACCTGATCGCCGGCAAGCGCGTCGTCCCAGAACTGATTCAAAGCGACTTCACGGCGGTAAATATCGTCCAACAGATTGAGCGCTTGCTACCGGACGGGGCTGCTCGCCAGTCCATGATGGAGGAACTGGCGCGAATTCACGGTTTGCTGAGCAAACAGTCCGCCGGCGGCGCCATTGACCGGGTGGCTGCGGTCGCGTTGGATATGTTGGGGATCTCGGGTTAAGGGTCGTGCTTTCCAGGCTCTCAAGAGCGGGACCTGGGCGCGGGATTTAGGGGTTGCAAGGGCTTTGCTTCGTTCCCAGAATCCTCTCAGCTATGATTGCTTCCATGACCGGGAACGGGAACGGGAAGAAGGGCAAGACACGGCGCGGCTTTCAAGCGCATGGGACAGCCCGAACCGAGGCGCTGAACGGGATGCCGCTGGCGGCGCCCTGGCAGAGATTTGTGGGGTTTTACAGCGATCTGCTATTGGCCGTGATCATTTGGGGACCGCTGGAGTTCGCTTGGCGGCACTTCGTGCTTCGTGAGACGAATTTGAATCTGGTTTGGAATTTTCACGAGGCCGGCAATATCGTCGTCATGCTTCTCTATTGGGGGCTGAGCAACTACTTCGGCAATGGCCGGACTCCGGGCAAGTGGATCGCGCGGACCCGGATCGTGTCGCTGACGAGTGAACGACTGGGACTTTGGCAATCTTTCGAGCGGGCGCTTGGCTATGGAGCCGCCATGCTGGAAGGCGGTTTGGGTTTTGTTCAGCTCTTCTGGGACCGGAACAGAATGTGCGCGCAAGACAGACTTGCGGAGACGATCGTTGTGGATATCAGGAGGCGGGCGAATCCACAGTCAACAGCCGCCGACGGCCTTCCGGGTTGAAGCTGCTACCTTCAGTATCAGCCGGCCGAAATCACTGCAACCGGGGGATGGTGCGATAACAATGGCTGCGAGAAGTTCTTCCATGCGTATCAAGATTCAGATTTTGCCACTGGCAGGCGCTCTGGCCTGCGCCCTGATGATGGTCGCCCCGCTCGCCGCTCAGCGCCCGGAGCGGCCAGCGCTGAACATTACCGGCTACGCGATCGACGCCGAGCTGGAACCGGCCACGCACCACCTGGCGGCCACGGCGGCGGTGAGCTTTGCCGCGCCGGAGGGTGCCGAGACGGTCAGCTTCGGCTTCCACCCCGCCCTCAAGGTGTCCAAAATCTCCGATGAGAGCGGCAAGGTGCTTACCGGCGAGCGGTTGCCGGACGGAACCATCCGCGTCACCCCGGCCACGCCCTTTGTGCGCGGCCAGGCCTCGCGCTGGACCTTCGAGTACGAGGGCGCTATCACCGGCAACGACGACGGCCCGGTGGAGGGGCTCAAGCTGGCCGCGATCCAGGAGCCGATCAGCTATCTGCTCTACCCGGCGCGCTGGTTTCCCTCCAGCGGCTACCTCACAGACCGTTTCACGGCGGAGATGCACATCCGCGTTCCGCAGGGGATGCGGGTCTTTGCCAGCGGCAGTCAGGGCGCGTCCAAGCCCGTGACTCTGGCCAACGGGAAGCAGGGCGACCAGTACGACTTCAACTGGACCAAGCCCGGATTTCCCGGCACGGTGATTGCCGGGCGCTATGTGGATCCGGTTACGGCAGGCCCCGGAAACGTGAAAGTCTACCTGACCCTGGCCCACCAGGCCTCAGGCAACCAGCTGGCGCAGACGGCGGCCAGGGAGTACGACTTCTTTACCGACAGCTTTGGAGCGCCGGAGACGAGCCATCTGAACGTGGTGGAACTGCCGGACGATACGCTGCCGGCCGTTTGGGCGCCGGAGTTGGCGGCCATCCTGGGTTCCAGGGTGGGCGACAAGAGCGGCGTGCGCCTCCTGGCCAACACCATTGCCCACCAGTGGTGGGGTTCCGAGGTCAGCCCGCGGACCCTGAACGATGCCTGGATCACCAACGGCATGGCCCGCTACGGCGAATTGATGTATGTGGAGGACGAGAGCGGCAAAAGCGCCATGCGCGCGGCGCTTCTTGACGTATCAGCCGGGGCGCTGGCCTACGACACGATTCCCCTGTCGAGCGCCTCGCGGCTCAGCCCCTTCTCGCCCGAGTTCCAGTCCATGACCCTGGAAAAGGGCGCCATGATCTTCCACATGCTGCGCTGGGAGGTGAGCGACAAGGCCTTTCTGGCCACGCTCAAGGGGGCTCTGAGCCAGTTCACCGATACCGGGATGCGCTCCGCGGACTTTGTGAAGGTGGCCGAGGCGCAGAGCCAGCAGCAGTTGACCGCCTTCTTCGCCCAATGGGTCGACGGCACCGGCGCGCCGGTCTTTACCAATAAGTACGCCATCTACCGGCTGGGCAACAACAAGGGCTTCAGGACCATCGGCGAGATTCAGCAGGACCTGGACCTGTTCCGCATGCCGGTGGAACTGCGCGTGGAGACCGATGGCAAGACTGAAGTCAGGAAGATCGACGTGGTTGGAACCGACACGGAGTTCGTGGTCGACACCTTCGGCCGGCCGCGGCGCATCAGCATCGATCCGCAGAACTGGGTGCTCAAGACCACCCCGGACCTGCAGGTGCGGGTCGCCATCCTGAAGGGGCAGCAACTGGTGGCGCAGGGCGACATGACCGCCGCGCTGGCCGAGTACCAGAAAGCCCTGGAGGCCAACCCTCAGAGTTCCCTGGCCAGCTACCGTATCGGCGAGCTGCTCTTTGCCCAGCACAACTACCAGGCCAGCGTGAATGCCTACCGCGATGCGCTTCGCGGCGACGGAGAGCCGCGCTGGACTGAGGCCTGGAGCCACATTGCCCTGGGCAAGATCTTCGACATTACCGGCCAGCGCGACCGCGCTGTGAACGAGTACCGGCTCGCGGTCCAGACCAACGACAACACCCAGGGCGCGGTCAACGAGGCCCGGCAATGGCTGCAAAAGCCCTATAAGCTGCCCGAACACGACTGAGGCGCGGGGAATCCAAACAGCAGCGACGGCCAGCCTGAAGGCTGGCC
>JBKQRH010000153.1:0-10672 GCA_052326045.1 Occallatibacter sp.
GATGCGCCTTTGCTGCAATGCGCCGAGCCGCTTGCGCAGGTTTCCCGCAACCTCGCCCCATTGCACGGCGGAAATGCGCACCTCGGCCTGCCCTGCAACACAGGCCTTGAGAAGCGCGTTTACCCGGTCCGCGCCCGCTTCACTGTCGATGTATCGAATCACAGCCGAGGAATCCAGGATATAAACGGTCATTTGACGGCCTTACCAACCCTCTTCTGCCAACTCCCGCGCACGCTCAAGCCGCCGGTCCTCGAGCAGCATATCGGTTCCCGAAGGCAAGCCTGCCGTACATCCCTGCATTTCGTCGATCAGACGCAACTTGGCCGCCAGCGTCTTTGGTTCCAGAATCAGCCTTGTCCCCTCCTGGTGAATCGCGACGCGCGTTCCGGCTTCGATGCCGAGCGCTTCGCGTATGTGCGCCGGAATCACCATCTGGCCTTTGCTGCTCACGGTAGTGAATACCTGTTCCATGGCTTACATTCTATCACTGGTAAGATTTGCTGTCAAATGTAGGTAGTATTCAAAAAAGTAAGACGCAAGTTTTTATGTCTTACCTTCGACGATTCGTCTTACTGCACCGTCCCCTGCGGCCTCAGCCTGCGCAAATCCAGCGCGCACTCCACCGCATTCTGCGCGTTCAGCCGCAGATTGTCCGATGCAGCCCACAGCCACAGCCGCGCAGTCTCATTCGCGTTCCGAGCGCCAGCCAGCTCCGGCCGCAGCCGCACCAGCACATCGTTGCGCCCCATAGCCGCCAGGTTCGACGGCGAATCCGTATCTTCCAGCACCAGGTCCACGTGTTCGCCGCTCAGAGCCTCTTCCAGCGCGGAAATCTCCACCGCCCGCTCCAGCTCCACCGCAATCGAAAAGGTGTGGCCGTGAAAGACGGGCGCATGAATCACCTGAAGGGCGAGCGCGGGCCAGCGCCCTTGAGCCAGGGCGTCATAGTGGCGGCGAATCCGCGCCTCCAAAGCGCCCAGGCTGACAGCCGCGCTCTCGCCCAGGCTGCTCAGCAGGTTATAAGCCGCCTGGGCGTCGTAAATCGCGCGCGGCATGCTCTGGAAGCTCAACAGGCTCACCGTCTGCTGGTGCAGTTCGTCCATCGCCGCGCGGCCAAACTCGCTGGCCGGCTCCAGCACCGTAGCGGCTGCGAAGCGCACCGGCGCGGCCAGGTGTAGCCGCTCCAGAACCAGCGCCAGCGCCAGCGCCGCCGGATGCGCCGGACAAACCGCCGGGGTAAACAAATCCGGCGTCACCGCCTCAGAACCCAGCCAAGGAGCGCGCACCAGCACGCCCGTCTCCTGGTCCAGCGCGCCCGAAAGGTCGAGCACCGTGGAACCGGACCGCAACGCCTGCCGCCAGTGCTTGCGCGTCAGGTTCTCCGTGCCGGCAAAAAAAGTGAAGTCCACGCGCTCGAAAGCATCCGCGCCGATAGCCTGTACGAAGGTCACCTCGTCCCCCACCTGGTCCAACTGGCCTTGCGCATCTTCTTCGTCCAGCAGGACAAAGTTCGCCGCCGCCAGAGGCGACTCCGACAGGGCTTCCTTCAGCTCCCGGCCCAACAGTGTAGAGGCTCCGGCTATGGCGATCTTGTACACAGGCATCCTTATTGGGGTTGGAAAAGCTACAGGGGTCTCAATGGATCGGGTTCTGCCGCGGCTGCTTCGGGGATGGGATCGCCAGCCGGCCTTCTGCGCCGCCGGCGCTGCCACGAGTAGGCCGCCCGCGCCCAGATGCCCGAGAACATGTAGAGCAGCGCCCACACAAACAGCACCACCTGGGAATACCGGAAGATGAAATAAAACACGATCGACAGCAAAAACAGAAGCTGGAATGGATGGCTGCGGGAGAAGTTGATCTCCTTGGCCGACCAGAAGCGCCAGGTGCTCACCATCAGGAACCCGCTCAGCCCCACCAGGATCAACCACGGGATGGCGATCCACCACGCCTGCACCGGAATGCCGTAGAAAAAATGCACAGTGGCCGCCACCAGGCCCGCCGCGGCGGGAATCGGCATGCCCACAAAATACTTGCGTCCCGGCCTGCCCGGATTGCGCGGCTGCGCGTCGTGCGAGATGTTGAAGCGGGCCAGCCGCGAGACCCCGCCGATGAGAAACAGAAAACAGATGAACGCCCCGGCCTGTTGCAGGTGCTGGTGCAACGCCGGATTGATGGAATCGGGCAGGAAGTGGAATCCCCAGATGAGCGCCAGCAGGCTGGGCGCCACGCCAAAGGTGATGGCGTCGGCCAGCGAATCCAACTCCTTGCCAAATTCGCTGCAGGTGTTGGTCATGCGGGCGATGCGCCCGTCCAGCGCGTCGAAGGGAATGGCGAAGAGGATGGCGATGGCCGCCCAGTCCAGATGCGTCTCCGCGCTGCCGTTGCCGCTGATGGCCGCAATGGTTTGGGTGATGGAAAAGTAGCCGGCGGCGATGTTGCCCACTGTAAACAACGACGGCAACAGGAACATGCCGCGGCGCAGCCGGGCCTTTGCCCTGGCTTTGGCCAGCGCCGGATCGCGGCCGTTCACAGTCCCGCTCCGTTGGTCATGGCCGCCAGCACGCTCGATCCGCCCTTGACCCGCTGGCCCACACGCACCCACAAAGCCGCTTCGGGGGGCAACAGCACATCCACCCTGGAACCGAATTTGATCAGGCCCACGCGCTGGCCGCGCTCCACCGTGTCGCCTTCGCGGTAGTTGAACACGATCCTCCGCGCCAGCAGGCCGGCAATCTGCTTGAAGGTGACCTCGATGCCCTCGCCGCGCACGGTGACCACGTTCTGCTCGTTGCGATCCGCCGAGGCCGGGTTCATGGCATTCAGATATTGGCCCTTCCGGTAGCGCACATCCGTGAGCACGCCGCCGATGGGCGAGCGGTTCACGTGTACGTCAAAGACACTGAGAAAGATGCTGATGCGCTGCCTTGGGCCCTGGGGAGTGGCGATCGCGGCTGTCTCGGTCACCAGCCCGTCTCCGGGCGAAACAATCAATCCCGCGCCGGCGGGAACCGTCCGCCGGGGGTCGCGGAAGAACAGGAGAAAAAACGCCGCCAGCAGCCCCGGCGCAATACCCCACGCCCAACTGCCCGTGGCCCACTTGAGCGCCGCCGCCACCGCCAGCAAGCTCAAACCGTAGATGTAACCGTCACGAACCATCGTCCCCAACGATTATACGGTCATCCTGCCAGGGCCTGCGCGCGGGTTGCCAGCACACTACCCACGCTGAGGCCGCTCGTGGCCGCCGCTTCGCAAATTGCCTGCAAAACCCGTTCCCGGAAAGCCTTAAGCGACCACTGGCGACCGGCGCTCCAAGGCGAAGATCAGGTCTTTGGCGTGCAGCTTGAGCTTCTTCAGGCGCACTTCCTCGAGTTGTTCATCTTCTGAGAGATAAGGCTTCTGAAGCAATTCTTCCAGCCGCTGAGCGTAGCGATGATGTTCGGCATGCAGGCGATCGATTTCTGCGCTCAGCGCGGGATTCTGTACTTCGTCCATCAAGCACCTCCCTTATTACAGAACAATTACATATACCGCCGCAGACGCGCAATCTGCAAGATGGATACCGCCGGAAAATGAGTGAAAGTCATTTGAAACCTCGGATTCCTGGACGAAAATCATCCAGTCCCGCCGGCGATCGCGGCCAGGGGGGCGCGCAGCACCGGCAACCGCGACCGCTTGAGTCACTTGAGCCGCAATCCGAGCAGAAGCGCATCTTCTTGAGAATCAGCGTAGTAGCGCGACCTGCGCCCGGTTTCGACGAACCCTTGGGCGTGGTAAAAGGCCAGCGCCGGGCAGTTCGAGGCGCGCACCTCCAGCATGACCTCCGTTACCTGCGCCGCCCTCAGCTCTTCTGACATGGACGTGAACAGCCGCCGGGCCACCCCGCGGCGCTGGTCCTCCGCGGCCACCGCAATCGTCTCCAGCTCGCCCTGCGGCGGCAGCACGCCGACCACCGCAAAGCCGACAACTCCGGCTTCCGGGTCCTCAGCCACCAGCGCGATCCTGTGCGGAGCACCTAGCGGTTCCAACGCGGCAAGGTACACGGCCAGCGTCCAGTGGGGCGCGTCCTTCAGACGCCGCTCGATCTCCATTACCCAGTCCAGGTCCGCCGGCGTCATGCGGCGAATCCGCGCTTCTGCAGAATCGGGAGTCATGCGCCGCGCGGCCCCGACCCAGCCGGTTCGCCAAAGATCTCCGCATCCGAGCGGCGCAGGTAGTGGCCGTCGAGCAGCGCCACGTCCACAAACTCTCCCGCAGCCACCCGCCGCGCGCAAAGCTGCAATGCATCCGCCGCTGCCGGCGCCAGCGTTCGAACCAGTTCCGCAGCCGGCCACGCCGAGGCCAGCAGCGCCTGGGCGGCATCGTCGCAGACGGCAATCCGCGGCGGCGGCTGCTCAATGGCCGCAAGCTCATGGACGCCGGCCAGCAGTTCCCTATAAGAATGGCCGGTTGAGAGATGAGATTTCCCAGGTCCCAAAATCGGGAGCTGGGGCCCCCGGCCTTCTTGTTCGTCAATCCGCAAAAACACCTCGTGGCGAAGCGCATCGAGAGCCGCCGACGGCACGCCGGCCATACACCGCAGCGACGAAGACCTGTCGCTGGGGACCCCGGCCTTCCAGGACAGCACCTCCAATCGCGAAACGGCCAGCACCTGAATCCGGGCAGCCTCGGCTAGCCCCTTTACCGCGCTCAGCCCCACCCGCACGCCGGTAAAGCTGCCCGGCCCGTTCACGGCGACGATAGCGCCCACCTCTCGCAGAGTGACGCCTCCGCGCACCAACAGCTCCTCCACGGCGGCTACCAGCGTGGCCGAATAGCTGCGCCCCGCCAACTCGATCTGGCCGAGAATCTCAACGAATTGGCCGGAGAGACGCCCCAGCGTCACCGAGCCCGAGGGGCCGCAGGTGTCGATGGCCAGCAGAAGTTTTTCCGGTTGCATGGACCGATTCTACTTCTTTCAACAAAGATTGATTTCGAGAGATCGCGGAGAGCTTATCTCGCTTTTTTACCGGTCTCTGGAAAATATTTTGGTTGCAATTTTGCTGCAAAATGCAGTAGTATTGCAGGAAGAGGTGCTTTATGCCCCGGTTTACCATCGACATCGACAACACATTCGACAAAACGCTAACCAATTTGGTCAGCGATACATCGGCTAGCACAAAGGCGGAGGTGATCCGCAACGCGGTCGCGGTTTACAACTACCTGAAGTCCGTGACACCAAAAGATGCACAGACTGGAACGCAGGTGGTCTCCATCAAGAACAGCGATGGAACGGAAAAACAGGTTTTGATTCCGTAAGTCTTTCGCTGATGGATGTTTTACTTATCCAGGTTTCTGCGTCTGTGGATAGAGGTCTACAGATTTGAGTGACTGATTCTTCTTGACAGACAAAGAAATGGTAAGGATAGTAGGACGTGTAGTTTACCGCTTCTTTTATCAACCCTCCAGCTCTTGAGGAACGTCTCCAATGCCGCCAGAAGACCCACAAAATACCACCCCTCCCGTCAACCCGCTCACGTTCGGACGTTCTATCGGCAGCGCCAAGGAGGCGACCTATAAGGAACTCGGCGCGCAGTACATTGCCAAGATTATTGTATGGACATTCACGGGAGCCGTCGCGGCGCTCATCTTGCTTGTCTACCTAGTTGTCTTGTTACATCCTGGAATCGAGAACACAAGCTGCATTGCGGGTAGCGCGGAGAAATGTACCCCTGTCTATCGCGCAGTCGAGTTACTCACCCTGGCGGCCGCCCCGGCGCTCAAGGAATTTGGCGCTTTCATCTCCACGGTCTTCGGCAGTTTGCTGGCTTTCGTCCTCGGATATTATTTCGGAGAACAAAAGAAGAGCGCGCAGAATCAGTAGACTTTTGCGCTCCGCCTAAACCGTCTCAAGCGCCTGTTCCAGGTCGGCGATCAGGTCTTGCTTGTCCTCGATGCCCACCGAGAGCCGCACCAGCCCCTGCGTAATTCCCAGAGACTCCCGCAACTCGTCGCTCAGTGCCGCGTGGGTGGTCGTGGCCGAGTGCGAGGCCAGCGACTCCACCCCGCCCAGCGACTCCGCGCTCAGGAATATTTTGATTGCGCCCAGGAACCTCCCGGCGGCCTCGCGCGACCCCAGGTCGAAGCTCATCATTGAACCAAATCCTTTTTGTTGCTTCACGGCCAGATCGTATTGCGGATGGCTCTTCAGCCCCGGATAGGCCAGGCGGCTCACCTTGGGATGCGTGGAAAGATACTCCGCCACGGCGCGGCCATTTTCCTCGTGCTGCTGGATGCGCAAGGGCAGGGTTCGGATGCCGCGCAGCACCAGGAAGCACTCGAAGGGCGACATGACCCCGCCGGCCGCCTTCTGCACCAGCAGAAAGCGCTCCTTGTGCTCGGGCGTGGAGCCGATCAGCGCCCCGCCCAACCCGTCAGAGTGGCCGTTGAGGTACTTGGTGGTGGAATGCATCACGATGTCGGCGCCCAGCGCCAACGGACTCTGCAAGACCGGCGAGAGGAAGGTGTTATCCACGCTGACCTCGACGCCGCGAGCGTGGGCAATCTCGCTCACTGCCGCAATGTCGGTCAAAACCATCAGCGGATTGCTGGGCGTTTCGAGGTGGACCAGCTTGGTCGTAGGGCGGATCGCCGCTTCCACAGCCTTGAGGTTGCTGGTGTCTACATACTCGATCTCGATGCCATAGCCGGCCACAATCTGATTGAAGAGCCGCACCGTGCCGGCGTACACATCTTTGCAACAGATCAGGTGGTCGCCCGCGCGCAGCATGGCTACCAGCGCGGAGATGGCCGCCATGCCGCTGGTGAAGGCATGACCGCTGTGTCCGCCTTCGAGCGCGGCCAGAGCTTCTTCCAGACGGTCCCGCGTGGGGTTGCCGGCGCGCGAGTAGTCCCAACCCTTGTCGGCGCCGATGCCGGTCAGTTCAAAGGTCGATGACAGGTAAACAG
The DNA here is from genome assembly GCA_052326045.1 of Occallatibacter sp. Taxonomy (GTDB): domain Bacteria; phylum Acidobacteriota; class Terriglobia; order Terriglobales; family Acidobacteriaceae; genus Telmatobacter. Next base: position 6,946 of record JBKQRH010000153.1, read on the forward strand.
GCACGTTCACCGCGCCCGTAAGAGGGTCCGGGTACTGCCCGGCATGGACGGCAAGGGTCGAGTATCTGTACGGGGAAGGGTTCATGGTTTGCGCTTCAGCTCCTGATTTCAGCTTATCGCGGCGGGGCGGGTTTCTTAGTCACCCGCACCACCGGGAAGTAGCCGGTGCGGGTGCGGACATTGAGCTTGCCGCCGCCCTTGCCCTCGGCGGTCACCACCACGCGCCGGAAACCCGGTTCGGTGGTCGGCCTGGTGGAGTGGTAGCCCAGCGTGTACTGGTTGCGAATATCCCGCGCTACCTCGGCGGCAATCGGGTCGATTTCTTCGATGGACTTGGGAAAGAACGCCATCCCGCCCGTCTCGGTCGAAAGCATCTCCAGCGCCTTGCGTGCGTGGCGCACCTCGGCGCGGCTCATCTCGTCGCCAAATAACAATCCGATGGAGTAGATCACCGGCCCGGAAAGCTGCTGGATCCGGCGGATGGTCTGTTCCAGGTTCAGCGTCGAGGCGTTGTCTTCGCCGTCGGTAATGAGGATGAGCACCTGCTTGGGGCGCTTGGCGTCGGCCACCAGCTTGTCCGCCGAGGCCACCACGGCATCGTAAAGCGCCGTGCCGCCTCGCGACTCGATGTGCGCGAGCCCGTCGCGCAGTTTGTTCACGTCAGAGGTGAAATCCTGGTCGATGAAGGCCTCGTCGGAAAAATTCACCACAAAGGCCTCGTCCTGGGGGTTGGAGGCCTGGATCAGGTCCAGCGCGCTCTTGTTCACCGAAGGGCGCTTTCTGGACATGGACCCGGAGTTGTCCACAACTATCGCGATGGAGACCGGAAGGTCGGTGTGCTGAAAACTGATAAGGGTCTGCCTGACCCCGTCCTCAAAGACCTGGAAATTGTCCTTCTTCAGGTCCGGCACCAGCCGGTTGCCCTCCAGCACCGTGCAATTCAGCACCACCTCTTCCACGTCGGCGTGCAGAACGAAGCCCGCTCCCTCCTTGCGCAGAGGCTCGGCAGAACTCGCGGACGGCTCGACATCCGGCGAGCGCGCTGGGTCGCGGTCCACGGTCAGCGGAGGAGCCTGCGCGGGAACTGATGGGGACGGCGATTGCTGGGCCGGCAGCGAAGACGCTCCCGCGGACAAAAGAACCACGAGAACCGCGTTATTGCAAAGGCGCATGGGAACCGGTGCGAGCATGGACGGTCAGCGAAGACAGTCCTTGCGGAGGATTCAACTTCACTTTCACTTTACGCTACCTGCCGTCGCGGGTCAGGTCCCTGGGTCGGTAGCCGATCACATATTGGTTGCGCGGCTCTTCCCGTCACCAACCGGTTCATGGGATCGGTCACTGTAGCTGGCGGCGGCTGCCAGGGCGGGCAACTGAACAGTAGCCGGGCGGATATGCTGCGCGCTGAGTGCCGCGATCGGAGCGCGAGCCCGCGGATTTCAAATGAAAACATTACCAAAGCCGGGCGAACCGGTTACCTTTTCGTCACCACGCGGGCCGATTGATTCTACTCTTTTGCCTGGGGATGTAAACTGACACAAAAGCGTCACCAGGGAAACGTAAGTGTGACTCAGATTGACAAAAAGAGGGAATCGAAAGGATCAGGCATGGAAGATATATTGGCTCCAATCACCGGGGACAAAAAAATGGCAACCATGCTGTCGATACACGATTTTTACAAGGGGGATCCCCTTGCCGGTCCAACGATGAGACCGGAGTCGATTTCGGAAATTGACGTGCGTCAGACAATTCTCGAGGATCTCGCATTGAAGATTCTCTATCTGTCCGGCTCTCTGTCCATTCTTGATCTGTCCAAAAAGACCCGGCTCAGCTTCGAAGTGGCAAACGAACTGTTTGGCCGGCTGCGAGCGGAACGGTGCTGCCAGATCACTGGAATGGCCGGCAATATTCCTCATATTGCCATAACCACCGAGGGCCGAACGCGAGCGATGGAACTGCTATCCCAGAGTCAGTATGCGGGCCCCGCGCCGGTGTCTCTGGATAGCTACGTTCGGCAGACACGAAAACAAGGCGCCCAGAACGTGGAGGTGCATCCCGCTGACGTGCAGCGAGCCTTTGCCCATCTTGTGGTCGACGACAAGAAGTTGCGGCAGTTCGGAACAGCGCTCAACTCCGGGGCCGCAATTTTCCTCTATGGCCCGCCAGGAGTGGGGAAAACCACATTTGCGGAGACATTATCGCGCGTGATTGCCGAGGATGCGGTATGGATACCGTACGCGGTGGAAATCGATGGTCAAATCATTACGGTCTACGATCCAGCGATTCATAAGCGTTCACGGGAGTCGGAACCCGAAAACCGGGACGAGCGCTGGGTGATGTGCCATCGCCCCACCGTTCTCGTCGGCGGAGAGCTGACTGTGGAGATGCTGGACCTGCAGTTCAACCCGAATACGAAATTCTATGTCGGCCCGGTGCAGATGAAAGCCAACAATGGGGTCCTGATCATCGATGATTTCGGACGCCAGCGCGTTACTCCGGCCGAGTTGCTCAACCGCTGGGTCGTTCCCCTCGATCGCAAGATCGATTTTCTGACTCTGGCGGGAGGAAAGAAAATCGAGATTCCCTTCGAAATGCTGGTGGTTTTTGCATCCAACATCGATCCGGGTGAGTTGGTGGATGCCGCGTTCCTGCGCAGAATTCAAACCAAGATTCATGTCGGCGCGTGTACCGACGAAGAGTTCTGTGATATTTTCCGCCGGGTAGCAAAAGAGCATGAAATCGAAGGCGACGCCGGCATATGCAAAGACCTGATCGATTTCATCCACGAGGCCCTGGGGCAGGAGTTGCGATCCTGCTATCCCCGGGATATCGTGAACCAGGTCCGCTGGGCCGCTCGATACGAAGGCAAAAAGCCGTATCTCAATCGCGAGGCTTTGATGCGGGCCGTTGAGGCATATTTTCTGCCCAGGGCCTGAGGGACTGCGGTGGCAACCGAGGCTGGCAATCCAACCATGTCCGAGTAGATTCGCTCCACGCTGAGCGCCGCGATAGGAGCGTGAGCCTGGGCATTTCACATCAGGACACGTCACACTCGCTCGCACCGCAAGCCCGGTCAAATGAAAACTCCGCGCGGCTTGGCGATACTCCAACGCCTGCATTGCCCCCTTGACCAAGACTCCCCGGCGCGTTCCCCCCAAACCGGGTCTCTGATTCCCCTCCTCTTGGTTGCCAATCCCCGCGCAGGAGCCGAAAAACAAATTTTTTGAATTTTCCACAAAAAAAGACTTGACATCCACTACTGTGTGATACATAGTGTGTATGAAACACTATGCAACACCCGGTACACGCCATGAATCCAGAACACTTTGAGAATCTCCGTCTCGAACTCCGCCGCGGCTGCCTGGTACTGGCCGTGCTGGCGGCGCTGCGCCGCGAGCAGTACGGCTACACGCTGCGCAAAACCCTCTCCGAGCACGGCTTAGAGATCGATGAAGGCACGCTCTACCCCCTGCTGCGCCGGCTGGAGACCCAAGGCCTCCTGGACAGCGAGTGGCGCGAAGAAGAGAAGCGCAAGAAGCGCTTCTACCTCCTCTCCGCTGACGGCGCCCTTGTCCTCGATCAGCTGCTCGCCGAGTGGCACAACCTCGATTCCTCGATCTACGCAATTTTGAAGGAGCAAAGTCATGGAACTGATTGAACGCTATCTGCAAGCCGTCAAATTCTGGCTGCCCCGGCAGCAGAAGGACGACATCATCACTGAACTCTC
>JBKQRH010000154.1:0-5653 GCA_052326045.1 Occallatibacter sp.
GTTTCAAGCCAAGCCTTGTACCAGAGCATTACTCCCCCCTCACATGATCCAGAAACAGTTCCTTCAGCGTTACGAGACGCACTTCCACCGAGGTTGGCCCGAGCTCACGCGCCCGGCTTACAAGGGCATCCACATCTCCGTGCGCCAGCAGCGACGCAGTCCTTCCGCGCTGGCGCAGGTGATCGACGCCCGGCAAGCCTGCCAGCTCCCGCGGCGGCATCCCTTCGAAGACCAGAAGGATGCGACGATAGTCCGATTTCAGATCGTCCAGCACGCCATCGACCACCACCTGCCCCTCGTCAATGATGCAAACGCGGTCGCAGATCTGCTCCACTTCCGCCAGTTGATGCGACGAAAAGAAGATCGTAGTCCCGTCGCTGGCAGCCAAGTCCGCAAGAATCTGCAGCACATCTTCCGTCATCGCCGGGTCCAGCCCGCTGGTGGGCTCGTCCATCATCAGCAACTCAGCGCCGCGCGCCATGGCCAGCACGAGCATGAGCTGGGTGCGCATTCCCTTGGACAGCTTCGGCACGGCCTTTTTTCGCGGCAACTGGAAGAGATCGAGATACTTTTCCTCCAGGTCCCGCCGCCAGCCGGGAAAGAATGGGCGCGTAAACCGGATCGTCTGTTCCACGGTCATGAAGGGGTAGAGCTCCTTATCCTCGCTGACGAAGCCTAGACGCCGCCGCGCGGCAATGGAAGACGCTTCCGAGTTGACCGGCTCGCCAAACAGCCGGATGCTCCCCCCATCCCGCCGCAGCATTCCCAGCAGCAGTTTCAGCGTGGTGGTCTTGCCCGCGCCGTTGCGGCCCAGAAAGCCGCAGATCGATCCGCGCGGAACCTCCAGACGGAGGTTCCTCAAGGCTGGCTTGCCATCGTAACTCTTCGAAAGACCGTCAGCAGCTATGATAATGTCGTTCAATTGTCCCTCCGCTCCGCGGGCGCATCGTCCTGCAACCGCGAAAGTTCGTCTTCAAAAACCCGGCGAAGCTCCGATTCCGACAAGCCGAGAGCCAGGCCCTGCTCCATTGCCGGGCGCAGAACTTCTCCCGCTCTGCGAATCCCGGCAGCCTTCGCTGAAGACGCGCCCCGCTCCGCAACAAAGGCGCCCGATCCGTGCCGGACCTCGATGAACCCCTCATGCTCCAGTTCGCGATAGGCCCTGGCCACTGTGTTGGGATTCATGGTCAGTTCCTCGGCAATCTTCCGGATCGTCGGCAGTTGCTCCCCGCTCCGGATTGCTCCCGTCTCCACGGCGTGCTTGATCTGCTCCATCAGTTGCTGATAGATGGGCACGCCAGAAGAGAAGTTGATGCGGAGGTTCATCTAATTGTCTACTCTACTAATACACTATACACACTCTGAAGTCAAGTCAAGCGATTCGGCTCTCCGGTTTGACCCCATTCGGCTGAGGGCAATAGCTTGGAGGGGCGCGGAGTTGCGGTTTCGCGCCTCTCGAACAAGGAGACGGGTACCCATCATGATCGATACAGGGCTCAAAGAGAAAGTCGTTCTCATTACCGGGGCCAACAATCCTCATGGCATCGGCGCGGGAATCGCACGGGCCTTTGGCGCGCAGGGATCAAGGTTGTTTTTGCATTACTTCAGGCAAACCGGCGGTTGCGCGCAAGACAAAGGAGCGGACAACGCGGCCTTCATGGGAGAGTCTTTCTACCGTTTCCAACAAACGAAATCCGCCGATGACGTGCTTGCCGCGGTCCGCAAATTGGGCGCGGAGGCGCACGCGTGGGAGGCTGATCTCTCGGACGCGAGCCTGATACCGGCGCTGTTTGATCAGGCAGAGCGCTTGCTCGGGCCGGTCGAGGTCCTCATTAACAATGCGGCGCGCTGGGAGGCGGACACGTTCGTCCCGCCAGGGGCGGAACTGGACAACAAACTCGTCGAGTTGTGGACGGATCGGCCCGGGAGCATTACCGGCGGCGTCTTCGACCGGGTGTTCGCCGTGAATACCCGCGCGGCGGCCTTGATGATAAGAGAGTTTGCGCGCAGGCACATCGAGCGAGGGGCGCAATGGGGCCGGATCGTGAACGTCAGCACCGCCGGAGCCGAGCGCTTTCCCTCTGAAATCACCTACGGAGCAAGCAAGTTCGCGTTGGAGAGCTACACCCGGAGTGCGGCTGCCGAACTCGGCAAATTCGGAATGAACGTCAACGTGGTATCTCTCGGACCGGTGCAAACCGGGTGGATCACTCCGGAACTCGAGCGAGAGATCTTGCCCACAATTCCGCTGGGCAGAGTCGGCACTCCTGAAGATGTCGCCGACGTTGTTGTCTTCCTCGCCTCGGATCAGGCCCGTTGGGTAACCGGGCAGCGCATCTACGTTGGCGGCGGACATGGAATGTGAGGGTCCATTCTGCATCTGAAGAAGAAATGTGCAGACGGTATTCTTTCCGCTCCAGGATCGCCGGCATTCCTAAAGCCGGCCCGCAACCGAGGCTGCCGGTTTGACCCCCTTCGGTCGAGGGCACTAGCTTGGAAGAGTGCGAGGTTCCCACCCCAGCGATGAAGACCTATCGTTGGGGAGCCCGGGTTGCGGTTTTGCGCCTCCCGAACAAGGAGACTGGATGCGAAGCAGAATTTCTTCCTGGTTTTGGAAGAGCTTTTTGGCCCTGACGCTGGTGGCTATGGCCTTGGCCGCCGCGCAGGCCCAGGACTTGAAGAGTTTCGAGCAGAAGACGACCACCAAGGTGCTGCCCAATGGGCTTACGCTGATCATCTGCGAGCGGGCGGAGGCGCCGGTCTTCAGCTACACCACCTTCATCGACGCTGGCGACGTGAACGACCCCTCGGGCGAGAGCGGCCTGGCGCACATGTTCGAGCACCTGGCCTTCAAGGGAACCAGCCAGATCGGCACCAATGACTACGCCGACGAAAAGATCGCGCTGGCCAGGGTAGAGGCGGCCAACGACGCCTATGAGGCAGAGTATCTGAAGGCCGTGGGGCGCGACGAGAAGAAGCTGGCCGAGTTGAAGAAGGCATACCTGGAGGCCCAGGCCGAGGCGCACAAGTACGTGATCCCCAACCAGTTCACCGACGTGGCCGAGCGCAATGGAGCGGAAGGCTTGAACGCCCAAACCGGGCTCGACGACACGGTCTTCTTCTGGTCGATGCCGGAGAACCGTCTGGAGCTGTGGGCCTATCTCGAGAGCAGCCGCTTGGCCGACACCGTGCCGCGCGAGTTCTACAAGGAGCGCGATGTGGTGATCGAAGAGCGGCGGATGCGCACCGATTCGAACCCCATCGGCCGGCTTGTGGAGCAGTTCCTGGCCACGGCGTATGTGGCGCACAACTACGGACGGAGCGGAATCGGCTGGCCCAGCGAGGTGAGCCAGATCAACGCCACCGAGGCCATGGAGTTCCACAAGAAGTACTATGTGGGGTCGAACATCGTGGTGGCTGTGGTGGGCGACGTCAAAGCATCGGAGGCGCTGCCGATGCTGGAGAAGTATTTCATCAAGGTGCCGGGCGGACCGAAACCGGAAGAGATGACGACCGTCGAGCCCAAACAGTTTGCCGAGAAAACGGTGGCGATCCGCGAGCAGACGCAGCCGTTTTTCATCGAGGGCTATCACCGGCCGAATTATCGCGACCCGGACGATGCGGTGTACGACGCCATCAGCGACATCATGTCCAACGGGCGGGTGTCGCGGCTCTATCGCAGCCTGGTGCGCGACCAGCGGATTGCAGCGGAGGCAGAGGGTTTCAGCCCCTTCCCCGGCGACAAGTATCCGGGGCTGTTCGCGTTTTACGCCGTTCCCCTGCCGGGGCATACACCGGCGGAGATGCGCGACGCCATCCACAAAGAAATCGACAAGCTGAAGGCCGCCGATGTGAGCGACGAAGAACTGGCCATGTACAAGACGCGGACGCGCGCCGATCTGCTGCGCGGTCTGGCCGATAACCAGGGGCTGGCCAACTCGCTGGCCGAGTACCAGACCCGCTACGGCGACTGGCGTGAACTTTTCCGGCAACTGGACCGCGTGGACAAGGTCAGCAAAGCCGACATCCTCCGCGTGGCCAACCAGGTGTTTGTGGACAGCAATCGCACTGAGGCATGGATCGAGACGGAGACTCCAGCGAAGAAAGATGGAGGCGCGCAATGATGAGGCTGTCCATGAAGAATTGTTCCGGAATCTGCCTGGTATTTGCGGCTTTGGTTGCGCCCGTTTCGCTGAATGCCCAGCAGAATAAGCCCTGGGAGAAGATTCCCATCCCCAGGTTGCACGATTTCAAGCCCCAGCAGCCCAAACGCATCGAACTCAGGAACGGGATCGTCCTCTTTTTGCAAGAGGATCACGAGCTACCTTTCGTCTCCGGATCGGTGCTCATTCCCGGCGGTTCGCGCGACGAGGATACGGCCAAAGCGGGTTTGGCAGGTATCTATGGGCAGGCATGGAGGACCAGCGGAACAGCCAAGCTGGACGGCGACGCGCTGGACGATCTGCTGGAGGCCAAGGCCGCCCACATTGAAACCGGAGACGGCGAAGACTCCACCACGCTCTCATGGGATTCGCTCAAGGGCGATGCGGACCAGGTTTTTTCGCTCGCCCTGGACCTGCTTTTGCACCCCAAATTCAGCGCCGAAAAACTCCAACTGGCCCAGCAACAGGAAGCCACGGCCATCGTCCGGCGCAACGATGATGAAGCTGAGATCGCGGACCGCGAGTCGGCCAAGCTGGTTTACGGGGCCAACAGCCCATATACGCGGCAGCCGGAGCTGGCTACCATCGGGGCGGTTACCGTGGACGATCTGAAGGCGTGGCACGACCGGACGATCGGCGGAAAATTGATCGTGGGCATCAGCGGCGACTTCGACCCCGTGGCCATGGAGGCCAAGCTGCGCACGGCCTTTGAAGGGCTGCCGCCGGTGAAGCCCACGCCGGCCCGCCACGACGTCTTTGCCGGTCCCGCGCCGGGCATCTCCTTTATCGACAAGGAAGACGTGAACCAGTCCAACGTGCAGATCGTAGGCCTGGGCACGGACCGCCGCAATCCCGACGTTCCCGCGATCGCGGTGATGAATGAGATTCTGGGCGGCGGATTTGCCAGCCGGTTGTTCCAGAAAGTGCGCACCGAACTGGGTCTGGCTTACGAGGTGGGAGGCGGCATGAGCTTCGCCTACGACCATCCGGCCACTTTCCGCGTGGTTGTGCTCACCAAGAGCGCTTCCACCGTGGACGCCACCAGGGCCGCGCTCGGCGAGATCGACGGGCTGACCACAAGGCCCTTCACCGAAGAGGAGCTCAAACGCGCCAAGGACAACATCCTCAACTCGTTCCTCTTCCGCTACGACACGCGGGAGAAGGTGCTCGCCGAGCGGGAGCGGCTGGAGTTCTACGGCTATCCGGCCGACTATCTTGAGATCTACAAGGCCGCGCTCGAAAAAGTAACGCTGGCCGATCTGAACGCGGTGGCCAAGAAGTACATTCATCCCGGCAAGCTGGCCGTTCTGGTGGTAGGCAACGGGCCTGAGATCAAGCCCGGGCTGGATGAGTTGAAGCTGGGACCGGTGCAGGCGGTGGATATTACTATACCGATGCCGGGCAGGCCCGGTACGGCGGAGAAGAAGCAGTGAGCGAAGAGCGAGGAAGCGCAGGGGGGAAGGGTCCGGATTTGGGTTTGGGCTCGAAGC
>JBKQRH010000155.1:0-22123 GCA_052326045.1 Occallatibacter sp.
CCAATCATGTGGCTTTCAACGGCGGTCCGCACGGCATTCAGCACCAGGCCACGCCCACCGAGCGGGCGGTCGAACACGAGCCGCATGTGGCGCCGACCACGTTCCAGACACAGCACGCAGTTACGGCTAGGACCGACAAGACCTCTTTTGCCAAGTCCAATGGCGGACACCCGAAGACGCTGGTCGCGGCCAAGCCGCTACCCGTGGAAAAGCACGCTGCGCCGGCGGTTGAGGCCAAGCCAAAGGCCGAACCGAAGGCTGCTCCTGCGGCACACGCCGCACCAGCGCAACACGCTGCGCCTGCGCAACACGCCGCGCCTGCGCAACATGCCGCGCCTGCGCAACATGCGGCTCCTGCGGCCCACGCCGCACCTGCGGCACACGTCGCACCTGCGCAACATGCCGCGCCTGCGCAACATGCCGCGCCTGCGCAACATGCGGCTCCTGCGGCACACGCCGCACCGGCAGAACACGCGGCCCCTGCGCAACATGCCGCTCCTGCGCAACACGCGGCCCCTGCGCAACATGCGGCTCCTGCGGCACACGCCGCACCTGCGGAACACGCTGCGCCTGCACAACATGCTGCTCCTGCGCAACATGCGGCTCCTGCCGCGCATCCAGCACCCGCGCCCGCGCCGCACCCGGCTCCTGCCGCTCACCCCGCCCCCAACGAACAGCCCAAGCACAAGTAGCGCTGCGCTCCTCTCCAACCAAATCGGCCCACGGTCAGCCGTGGGCCGGTTTGCTTCTGGAAGGTGGGCCGCGCTGTCTCCCCACCGCGGGTGGCCCGGAATTCCACGAACTCATGCGTGAAGCGCGTCAGCTCCACCGCAGGTGACCGCAAACTTCAGGCGCGCCACGTCGTCGGCACGGGGCTAAGCTGCCGCATCTGACGATGTTTGTATAGGGAACTGAAGCAGAGAGGGCTTCCTGTCCAGTTTTGACCAGAATGCGGAGAGGGCTCACGATACGCTTGCTGCGAAGTACCCATGGCCTCGCCCCGCGCAGGGTAAATCGATTCTCTCAGCGGAGCAGGCGCCTAAGAATCAGGAGGTTTTTCTCATGCGACTTTTCCGCTCTGCACGCTGGCTTCTGCTGGCGTTTCTGCTTTCTGTCATTCCCGCATCTTCGCACGCGCAATTCAGCCTCAGCATCAGTGTCGGATTTGCTCCACCTGAGTTGCCTGTCTATGAACAGCCGGTGTGCCCCGAACCGAACCTCATGTGGATGCCGGGGTACTGGGCCTATTCAAATGACGATGGGGACTACTACTGGGTGCCGGGCGCGTGGGGTTCCGGCTCCCTATGAGGGCGCGCTGTGGACGCCCCCATACTGGGGTTGGAACAACGGCCAGTATGGGTTTCATGACGGCTACTGGGGCGACCACGTTGGCTTCTATGGCGGCGTGAACTACGGCTTCGGCTACGGCGGCATCGGCTTTGCCGGTGGCGAGTGGCGGGGCGGCTCCTTTGCCTACAACGCCGCGGTTGTGCATGTGAATGAAACCATCATCCACACCACCTACATCGACCGGACGGTGGTGGAGAGAGGCATCGTCGCCAATCCCAATCACGTGGCTTTCAACGGCGGTCCGCACGGCATTCAGCACACGGCCACGCCCGCCGAGCGGGCGGTCGAGCACGAGCCGCATGTGGCGCCGACCACGTTCCAGACGCAGCACGCGGCTACGGCCAGGACCGACAAGACATCGTTTGCCAAGGCCAATGGCGGACATCCGGCTCACCTGGCTGCCGCAAAGCCGCTGGCCGTGGAAAAGCATGCTGCGCCGGCGGCTGAGGCCAAGCCAAAGGTCGAACCCAAGGCTGCTGCGCCAAAGGCTGAACCGAAGACTGAGTCGCACGCGGCTCCTGTACAACATGCTGCTCCTGCTCAACACGCGGCCCCCGCGGAACACGCCGCTCCTGCGCAACACGCCGCGCCGGCTCAACATGCTGCACCAGCGGAACATGCGGCCCCTGCGCAACACGCTGCGCCTGCGCAACACGCCGCACCTGCGCAACATGCGGCTCCTGCGGCACACGCTGCACCGGCGGAACACGCGGCCCCTGCGCAACATGCTGCGCCTGCGCCCAAGGAAGAGCCCAAGCCAAAGGGCAAGTAACGCCGAAGCACCATCCGTAACGACAGAGGCCCACGGTCAGCCGTGGGCCTCTTTGACTGCAGACAAAGTTCCAGACAAGGCTCTCGTTGCCCATGAGCGGCGGTGGTGGGGGCAAGCCCGCACCTCAGCCCAAGAGGTAGTAGCGCGCATCCTCAATCGAAATCACCAGGCCCGCGGTTCGCCGTGGGCCTTTTTGCGTCAGTCGCGCGCCATCTCGATGCCGGCGATCTCCACTTCCAGACCGCCGTACTCGGGGTGGTCATTCTCGCGGATGCGGTAGGCGAGGTCGATGAGCGAACCTTGAGCCAGCCCAAGAGCGGCGGCTCGGCCGGCCAGCTCCCAGCCGACGGCGCGGACGGCGGAGCTGGGGCTGGCGAGGACTGGTTCGTGGGCTAAGGTTTGAGCGAGTTCCTGGGCCAGTTCGAGGCGGATGTGGCGGTCTTTCAGGATGCGCGGGCCGGCGAGCAGGCGGGCTCCGCGGGCGACGAAGAGCGGCTCGGGGTTGCCGTGGCCGAGCGGCTCGAGCCTGCGCAGCCAGCCGACCAGCACGGGGGTGATGCGGTCAAGGGGCAGCTCGGCGTGAATGCGGAGAAGTTGCTCAGGGTCGCGGGCGGCCAAATGCTCTTCAGCGTAGAGGCGCAGGCGGCGCTTGAGTTCGGGCAGCGCGGCGGCGGGCAGGGCAAAACCCACCGCGAAGGCGTGGCCTCCGAAGCGGGTGAAGAGATCGGCGCAGCTTTCGATGGCGTCAAGGAGCTGGAAGCCGTCGACGGAGCGGCCGGAGCCGTGGGCCACGCCGTCCTCGACGCTGACCACGATAGCGGGCTTGGCGGTACGTTCGACGACGCGGGAGGCGAGGATGCCGATGACGCCGCGATGCCAACCCAGGCCGTCGATGAGGAGCAGGCGGTCGGCGGCCAGTTCGGCGTCGGCGGCCAGGCGGGCTTCGATTTCGCTGAGAGCGGCGGCCTCGGTCGAGCGGCGCTCGCGGTTGAGACGCTCCAGCTTGGCGGCCAGCTCGGCGGCGCGAGCCACATCGCGCGTGGAAAAGAGCTCGATGACGTCAGAGGCAACGTCCATGCGGCCGGCGGCGTTGATGCGCGGGGCGAGGCGGAAGGCGACGTCGAAGCCGGTGAGCTGTTTGGCTGCCGGGTCGAGGGCGGCGGCGGCGAAGAGGGCGCGCAGGCCTACGCCTATGGGCTTGCGCAACTCGCGGAGGCCGAGGGCGGCGATGGCGCGGTTTTCGCCACGGAGGGGCACGGCGTCGGCGATGGTGGCGATGGCGGCCATCTTCAAAAAGCTGGGCAGGGTTTTGTCGCGGGTGCGGATGGGGTCGCGGCGCTCGAGAACGGCCTGGGCGAGCTTGAGCGCGATGGCCGCGCCGCAGAGGGACTTTTCAGGATAGGAGCAGCCGGGCTGGTTGGGATTGAGAATGGCAAGCGCGGTGGGAACGGCGTCGTCAGCTTTCCACCCCACGGACGAAGACCTGTCCGTGGGGGCCCCGGTTGCAGGCAGGTGGTGGTCAGTGATGATGAGGTCCAGACCCAGACGGCGCGCGGTCTCGGCCTCGGCAAAGGCTCTCATGCCGGTGTCCACGGTGATGACCAGGCGGACGCCTTCGGCGTGGGCTGCTTCAAGGACGCTCGATTGCAGGCCGTAGCCCTCGCGGAGACGGTGGGGGACGTGAAAGCGGACTGTGCCACCGAGCATCTCAATGGCGGTTTTGAGCAGGACGACGGCGGTGGCGCCGTCCACGTCGTAATCGCCGTAGAGGAGCACCGGCTCGCGGCCGGCGATGGCTCGCTCCAGGCGCTCGACGGCCGACCTCATGCCCAGCATGAGGAAGGGATCGTGGAGATGACCGATTTCGGGGTTCAGGAAGGCGTAGGCTTCCGCGGGTTGGTGGATGCCGCGGGCGACCAGCAGCTCGGCCAGGACCTGGGGCAGGCGGGCTGCTTTGGCCAGGGCAGCGGCCTGCTCAGGATGCGGCGCGGCGAGCATCCAGCGCTGGCGCGGGAACGAGCGGGGCGGGACTGGCTGCGGTATTGGGCCGTTCTCCACGGCGCCCACGCGGCTTACTCGTCCTCTTCGTCGCGATCGCGGCCGTCAATGACGATGTCCTGAAAGCTTTCAACATCTTCGAGCAGGGCCTGGAAGCGCTCGTACCATTCGGTGGTCGTCTCGTGGAGGAAGACCAGCCCCTGGTAGACGAAGCCGAGCTGGATGTAGCCGACATTGCCGGCGTACTTGCGCAGCCATTGGGCTTCGACCAACTCGGTGGCTTCCTCATCGCGGAAGTTCAATTCGCCGGCTTCCTCGATGAGCGCGTCGAGTTCCTCGCGCTTCAGCGACATCTCGCTGAAGGTGACAAAGGGAGCGCCGACGCGTTTGGCCATCTCCACAAAATCTTTCCATGAGTCGGGGTTGCCCTGTCCCTCCCAAACGATGGAGGGTACGTCATCGGTGACGTAACCGGGGAGGCGGTGCAGGCCGTGGCCCTCGATAAAGGCCACCATGTCGTTTTTCAGCGAGAGGAGGTTTTCGGTGGTCATAGTCAAGTTCTCATTTTCGCAGATGGGGGCGGGTGGTGGGAGTGCGAATGTGGAAACTTCACGGCTGGATGGCTGAGAACGGCGAGCCGGACTGCACTCTGGAAGCATCTGGATGGAGGAGGATCGCCGCTGGCCCGCGTATGAGCGCCGCGTCGTTGTCCGCCGCAACACCCGCCCCGCGGATGCGCCGCGGCCGGAGCGATTGAACTTCCGCGACGGCCCCGCACGGCTCTCAAAACACCATCACTGAAAATGCCGTGCTTCTACTTCGCCCCGATCAGCCGAATGCGCGCCGTGATGGCTCGCCCCCGGAATTCACTGAAGCTCCCGTACTGGGGTGAATCCACCACATTGTTGACGACCAGGGGATTCTGGCTGCCGGTAGCGTTTTCCAGCACGCCGCGCAATCCATAATATGCGCCGCGGAAGTGAAATTTCCATTCCAGGCCCGGACTGAAGCTGAGATAATCCGGGAACCTTTGCGATCCCGCCGCTCCCACCACCTGCTGGTTTGCGTCGACTGAGGTGTAAGGAAAGCCGGTGTGCCAGTCGAGCGTGTAAACAAAGTCCCAGTTCTTCTTGAATTTTGGCAGCGGCACGGGCAGCCAGCCCCAGGAAATCACGCGGTTGGGCGCGTCCCAGGCCAGAGGCCCGCTCTGTTGCGGACCGAGTGGCGACGGGGTGGGCAGGTAGTCGAGCGCCGCGTTGGTGCGCGCCGAGGAACGGGTATATGAGGCAAACAGCGTATATCCGTTGGCAAACAAGCGCCGCGCGTCGAATTCCACGGAGTCGTAGCGGTCCTGTCTCGCATTGGTCAGCAGATAATTTCCCGAGAGCGCCGCGGGACCGCTTTGATTCACGTATGTGAACGCATCGGACGTGCGCTTCTGAAGGAAGTTGGCTCCGGCAAAGATGGAGCCGGGAAGTTTTTGTTCCGCGCCCAGGCTCCAGTTGACGGCCCGGGCCTGGCGCAGGGAGGCATCGTTGGCAGAAAAATCCGTTTCCTGCGGCGGGCCGGCCGGAGTCACTCCATCCGCAGCGTAGTACGTGTCGAAGCGGAGGCCCGCCAGCGCGCGCGCCAGGTATTCCAGTTGCGTGTGCTCGTAGTAAAGGCCAATGCCGGCCGACAGTTTGGTGGCGCCTTTGCTGCCAGGCGGCGCGTAAATGGCGGCAATCCGCGGCGACAGGAGCGGCCGCCGGACGATCTCGTCCCAGTCCAGGCGCATGCCCGGCTCGACCAGCAGTCCCGCCCGCGTCTGCCAGCGGTCCTCGGCGTACGCGCTCAACTCGGCGTTGTGGCGCGTAAAGGGCGCTGTCTGCGGGAAGACGCTCTGGCGCGACAGGGTTCCGTCCTCGCGCAGATAACTCACCGGCGCGCGCGTGATGTTTTCGTCAAAGCCGATATGGTCTGAATCGATGCCGAGTTTCAGATCATGGCGTCCGCTCCAGTGCAGCGGAGGCAGATACAGGGCCGCGGTTCCTTCGATCCGTTGCGAACGCCCGGTAAAGTTCTCGAAATAGCTGCCTTGGGTAAGTTCCGGAGTGATTTCGTAAGGAATGTCTCCATGCGGTTCGTAACCGTCGCGGAAGCGCGCCGCCCCGGCGCCAACGTCCAGCAGCGTGCCGGAGCGGAAGCTCCACTGGTCGCGCAGATAGGGGAGCCAGGCGATGGTATCGCGTTTTGTGGTGCTCTGTTGCGGCGTCAGCGAGGAGATGCCTTCGTTAGGCGAATGGTAATCATTGAACAGCAGGCCGGCGGTCAGGATGTTGGCGGGGGACAGATTTGCCTGCACCTTCACCAGGTTGCTGCCTCGCACCAACTCGTTCGTATCGGCATTGGCGGGGAGCTCGGCGATATAGATGTTGTCGTATTCGATCTCCAGGCCGTCGAAGAACCAAGCACGGTTGCGCGCCAGAGGTCCGGAAAAGGTGAAGCGGGGGACGAAATTGTCGAAGCGAATCCCGTTGTTGTCGCGGAAGGAAGGAATAAAGTTTGTGGCATTGAAGCGGAACTTGTTGTCGCCCATCCTGGTGTAAAAGGCCAGCACGCCTCCGGTGGTTTTGCCGAATTCCACCGGATAACGGGTTGTCTCCGCATCGATTGAGCGAACCGCATCGGCGCTGACCCGCATATCCAGCGTGCCGTAGACCGGAGAGCGAATATCGAATCCGTCCATCAAGTCCAGGGTCGCCCAGGTCTGGGCTCCGGCCACATGAACCTGCCCGGACGCATCCTGCACCACGCCGGGATTGAACGGCAGAAGGTTGCGGATGTCGCGGGAGGTCGGATAAGGAACGTTCACGATTTCCGGCGTGTTCATGGCGCTCTTGTCGGAGGTCTGTGCGGTATCGATGCCGGGAACCGACGCGGTTACGTTCACCTGCTCCACGACAATCTGTTCGTGGTTCAGCACCACCTGGACGCTGTTCAGGCGCGCGTCCACCTCGCTTTCCACGGTCTGATAAAATCCGGGCTTCTCCACGCGAATCTGGTAAGGCGCGTCCTGGCGGGGGATGTAGGCGCAATGGCCGGCATAGTCGGTCCACAGCCGGACGGCCGCGAGTCCCGGCTCAAGAATAGTAACCTGCGCGCCGGAAACCGCCAGGCCATTTTCGTCCACGGCCGTCAAGGTGACCGGCGCGCGAACGACAGACGGCTGCCCGTCCGCAAGGACTGTGCAGAAGAGAAGAAGCAGGCCGGGAATGGCCCTCTTCGCGCAGTCAAGACGCGGCACAGAGAAGAACCGGAATTTCCGTCTCATCTCCCAACAGCCCACGCTCATACCTTCTCAATGAGGGATTCCATCGCACTATTTTTCTGCGGCTGCTATTCAGCCGGAAGCGACAGCCCAACTATACGCCGGCGCAACCTGCCAAACCAACGCCCCTCTACAAATCACAAGTTCTATAATTCTATTCACGAGATGAAATCATGGATGCAATCGAAGCCTTAAGGACACGCCGGAGTATTCGCGCGTACACAGCCGAAGCTGTGGCGCGCAATGTCATCGAGGAGATGGTCGACTGCGCTCGCCTGGCAGCGACGGCCCGGAACGATCAGCCGTGGGAGTTTGTTGTGGTAACGGAACGCGAGGCGCTCGGAAGAATCGCCGGCCTGGCCGACTACGGCAAGTTCATCGGCGACGCCGCAGCCTGTGTGGTGGTCTTGTGCAAAGATACGAAGTACTATCTCGAAGACGGAAGTGCCGCGAGCCAGAACATGCTGCTGGCGGCGACGGCGCATGGACTCGGCGCATGCTGGGTGGCCGGCGATAAGAAGCCGTATGCGGAGACGATTCGGAAGCTAGTCGGGGCGCCGGACGGATACAAGGTTGTGAGCCTTGTTCCGTTCGGATACCCGGCGGAATCCCCGCATACGCGGAAGCGGCCGCTGGCGGAAGTGCTGCACTGGGAGAAGTTCTGAGCTGGAGCGCCCGCCCACCGGAGTGAATTAAGCGGGTTGACCTGGTCTCAGGAGCGGGAGCACGCTGCTCCCCGCTCCTTCCCGTTACAATCAAGATAATGATCCGTTTCTCAACCGCCGGCGAATCTCACGGGGAAGCCCTCATCGCCCTGATCTCCGGACTTCCCGCCGGCGTTCCCGTCGATCTGGAATTCGTCAACCGCGAACTGTGGCGGCGCCAGCAGGGCTACGGCCGCGGCGGGCGCATGAAGATCGAGACCGACAAGGCCCACATCCTCTCCGGCGTGCGGCACGGCAAGACCATCGGCTCGCCGATTGCGATCGAGATCGTCAACCGCGACTGGAAGAACTGGGAAGACAAGCTGCCCGTCGAAGCCGGCGACCCGACGAAGCATCAGGCGGTCGCCTCGCCGCGCCCCGGCCACGCCGACCTGGCCGGCGCGCTCAAATACAACTTCCCCGACGCCCGCTACGTGCTGGAGCGCGCCTCGGCCCGCGAGTCCACGGCGCGCGTGGCCGCCGGAGCCTTCGCCAAGCTGATGCTGCGAACTCTGGGCATCGAGGTGGCCAGCCACGTGATCCGCGTGGGGCGCGTCGAGCTCGACCGCACGGCTGCGTGGGACGAAATAGCCGCCGTCGCCGCACGCGACGAAATCCTGCTCAGTTGCGTCGATGCCGCCACCGAAGCGCGCATGAAAGAAGAGGTTGAGGAAGTCTCGCGCACCGGCGACAGCGTGGGCGGCGTCTTTGAAGTGGTGGTCCACGGCGCACCGGCCGGGCTGGGCACGTACGCCAACTGGGACGAGCGGCTGGATGGGCAACTGGCCTGGGCGGTGATGAGCATTCCGGCAGTGAAGGCCGTCGAGATCGGCCGCGGCGTCACGGCCGCCGAGTCCTTCGGCTCCGCCGTCCACGACCCCATCCACTACGCAGCGCAACAGACCGCCAGCCCCACCCGCTTCACCCGCCCGCAGAACAACGCCGGCGGCATCGAGGGCGGCGTCTCCAACGGCGAAGACATCGTGGTGCGCGGCTACCTGAAGCCCATCTCCACGCTACGCCGGCCGCTGGAATCGGTGCGCTTCGACACCCGCGAGGCAACCAGCGCCAGCTACGAGCGGAGCGATATTTGCGTCGTGCCGGCCGCGGGCGTAGTGGCCGAGGCCATGGCCGCTCTCACCGTCGCAGCGCTCGCCCAGCAAAAGTTCGGCGGCGATTCGGTGCTGGAAATGAAGCGGAATTTTCTGGGATACATCGAACAGTTACGGAGCTATTGAGACGCGGAAATGATTCTCAAGATTCTCAAATATCCCGAGCCGGTGCTGTCGCAGCCCGGCGAACCAGTGACTGAATTCAACGCCGAACTGCGCCAGTTGGTCGCGGACATGTTCGAGACCACTTACGCTGGTCAGGGCATCGGCCTGGCCGCGCCGCAGGTAGGCGTCTCCAAGCGCGTCACGGTCATCGACCTCAGCATGGGCAAGGAGCCCAAAGACAAACTGGTCCTCATCAATCCCGAGATCATCTTCAGCGAGGGCAAACAATACGAGGAGGAGGGCTGCCTGAGCTTCCCCGATATCCGCGAAAAGGTGGTGCGCCACGCCAAAGTCCGCGTCCGCGCCCAGGACGAGCGCGGCAAATGGTTCGAGATGGACGGCGAAGAGTTGCTCTCCCGCTGCCTCCAGCATGAGATCGACCATCTCGACGGCGTGTTGTTCCTATTCCGCATGAGCGCCCTCAAGCGCAACCTGAACCTGCGCAAGATCCGCAAGATGCAGAGCGAAGACAAGTGGTAGATCGGCTTGCGAGACTGAGGCATCCAGTGAAACTCGTATTCTGCGGCACGCCCGGCTTCGCCGTCCCCACGCTCGAAGCGCTGCTCGTGGCGGGCCACGAAATCGCGCTGGTCGTTTCGCAGCCCGACCGCCCGGCAGGCCGCAGCCGGCAGTTCACCGCTCCTGCCGTCAAGCAAGCCGCCCTGGCCGCTGGGTTGCCCGTCACGCAGCCTGAAAATGTCCGCACCAACGCAGAGTTCCACGCCCGGCTTGAGGCCATCGCGCCCGAAGCGATTGTGGTGGTCGCCTACGGTCGCATCATTCCTTCGTGGATGCTGGCCCTCCCCCGCCTCGGCTGCATCAATCTCCACGCGTCCCTGCTGCCCAAGTACCGCGGCGCCGCTCCCATCCAATGGGCCGTAGCCATGGGCGACGCCTTCACCGGCAACACCACCATGCTCCTTGATGACGGCCTCGACACCGGTCCCATTCTCCTCCAGCAGACCGTCGAGATCGCCCCCGAGCAGACCGCTGCAGAGCTGTTTGACGTACTCGCCCGAGCTGGCGCGCCGCTGATGGTGGAAACCCTGGCCGGCCTCGCCAACGGAACCATCCACCCGCAGCCGCAGAACCACTCTTTCGCCACCTTCGCCCCGCTCCTCGACCGCGAAGACGGGCGCATGGACTTCGCCGGCCGCACGGCAACGGAACTCAAGAATCGCTGGCGCGGCTTTCAACCCTGGCCCGGCGCATTCACGATGCTCGACGGCAAAAAACTGATCGTCCACCGCCTGGAAGCCGCCGCAGCGCCGCACTCCGCCGAATCAGCTCTCGCCGAACCCGGCCAACTCCGCATCGAAAACCATCGTCTCTTCGCAGCCTGCGCCGAAAACACCTGGCTAGAACTCCTCGAACTCCAGCTCGAAGGCAGAAATCGTCTCACGGCCGCCGAATTCCTGCGCGGATCGCCGCTCACCGCCAACGCGCGGCTGGGTTGAATGCGTGCCCACCATTTCCCCAGCCCGCAAAGCCGCCTTCGACCTCCTCATAGCCGTCGAACGCGGCCAATCCCACTCTGACGATCTTCTTCGCGGCAAAGCCGTCAACGTTCTCCCGGCCCCCGACCGCAATCTGGCCACTGCGCTGGTGCTCGGCGTTCTGCGCTGGCAGATCCGCCTCGACCACCAACTGCAAGCCCTGCTCTCGCGCCCCAACGCCAGGCTCGACCCCGAAATTCTCATCGCCCTCCGCCTCGGCGCTTTTCAGATGCTCCATCTCGACCGCATCCCGGCCCGCGCCGCCATCGACGAGAGCGTGGAACTTGCCAAGCAGGCCGGCCATCGCTACGCCTCCGGCATGGTCAACGCCGTCCTGCGCAAACTGGCCAGCGCTCCGCGCCTTGACTTTTTGGAGGAGAGCGCCGCAGAACTAGCCCTTGCCCAGGCCCATCCCGCCTGGATGGTCGAGCGCTGGGCCAGCTTTTACGGTCTTGAATCAACGCGCGCCATCTGCCGCCACGGCCAAAGCCAACCCGCCCTCACCGTTCGCATCCAGAGCCCCGCCGTCGAATCCGAACTCACTCACGCCGGCCTCCATCTCGAGCCCGGCGAACTGCTCACCGCCGCCCGCGCGGTGATCTCCGGAGACATAACGGCCACCGCGGCCTTGCATGAGGGCCGCGCACGCCTTCAGGACGAGGGCTCGCAACTGGTGGCCGAGCTGGCTGCTCGCGGGTGCGAAGATCTCGACCAAGAAGTGAAAAGTATCCTCGATACTTGCGCCGCACCCGGCGGCAAAACCCTCATCCTTGCCGAGCGCAACCCGCGGGCCCGCATCCTGGCCTGCGAATCGAGCCCGCCAAGACTTGAGCAGTTGCGCAAGCGCCTGGGCGGACTGGGTGAGCGGGTCGAATGCCGCCTGGCCGACGCAACCGCGCTTCAAGAGGAATCCGTTTTCGATCTCGCGCTCGCCGATGTTCCATGCAGCGGCACCGGCACACTGGGCCGCAATCCGGAGATCCGCCACCGGCTGCGCCCGGAAGATCTGCCGCGCCAGGCCGAACGCCAAAAGGCCATCCTTCAATCCGCCCTGCGCGCCGTCCGCTCCGGCGGCCGCGTCGTCTACTCCACCTGCTCGCTGGAGCCGGAAGAAAACGAGCAGGCCGTCGCCGCAGTGCTCGCCGCAACCCCGAACGCCCGCCCGATTTCGCTCGAAGCCCGCATCGAAGCCCTGCTCAGCGAAGGCATCCTCACCCCCTCCGGCGCAGAGCGCCTACACCACTGCCTCACGACTGAAGGCGCGCTTCGGCTGCTCCCTGGAGCCTTCCACACCGACGGTTTTTTCATCGCCCTGATCGAACGGATGGCGTAAGAGATGAAATCCAAGTTCAATTTCAATCGAATTGGCGCTGGAAATTCTTGGTCATTCGAGACGCAGCCAACAGCGAATCGACACATTTGCGGGAGTATCATCAAGAATCATGCGCGCCATAGCCCCGCTGAAAACCTTGCATCGATTGTTTGAGGATTCCATATGTCAGGACATGAAATTGGCTGTTGCGGCGCTTTCTGCGGAACCTGCCGTGGATGTCCAGGTTGCACGGCGGGTTACGATACTGGAGATCGAGATCTCGCCAAAGCTAGATGCAAAATAAAAATCTGCTGCATCGTCAAGCTGGGAAGCAGTTGCTCGTGCGCGGACTGCCCGGATTTCCCGCGCTGTAACACCCTTCAGGATTTTTACGGAAAAAATGGCTACAAATACAAAAAATATAAAGAATCGCTGGAGTTCATCAGAGCCAATGGTTACGCCGCCTTCCTGAAAATCGCAAGGAGATGGAAAAGGCCGTACGGCAGTTTGATGGATTGATCCGGCGTGGAGCGATTGAGGTAAAACCGGGCGCCCAACCCCGCTCCCGGTCCTGCTCCGCCTCTAACCGCAGCGCCGCATCATCGCGCCCCAGCATAGCGCACAGAGCCTCCACCACCAGCTCGTGATCGGCGCGCTGCGGCAATCCGGATACGGTCACGCTGCCCGCCACGCCCGCGCCCGCAACGCTCAGCGGAAACGATCACCCTTCCGCGGCTTCCTCGTCCGCGATATTGGGCAGCGGCATAATCCCCAGCCGCTCATAAATCGGCCGCATCTGCCTGCGAATCCCTTTCAGCCGCGTCCAGAACCAGAGCGACCCCGCAATGCAGGCAACCCCGCTCACCATCACCGTGCGCTGCGCCCCAATGGCGTGCGCCAGCGCCCCGGCGAGCAGGCTGCCAAAAGGCGCCATGCCGACAAACGCCATGGTGTAGTAGCTCATCACCCGCCCGCGCATCTTCTCATCCACCAGGGTCTGCAGAATGGTGTTGCTGGCCACCATTCCCTGCATCATGCCGAAGCCCGTCACCAGCATCATCAACATCGAGAGCCACAGCGTCCTGGAGAATCCAAAGCAGATCAGCCCCACGCCAAATGCCGACGCCGCGATGGGAATCATTTTGGTGAGTCCGCGCACCGAGCGGCGCATCACCATGGTCACCGCGCAGGTCAGCGAGCCCACGCCCACCGCACCCATCAGGAAGCCCAGCGTATGCGGGCCGCCATGCAGCACTTGCGCGGCAAAGACCGGCATCAGCACCATGAAGGGCCAGCCCATGAGGCTGATCAGCGCAAACAAAATCAATATGGTGCGGATGGGCGCGAAGCCGGCCACGTAGGTCCAGCCCTCGCGCAACTGCGCGACCATGGTGGTTGCCGCGCGCTGCTCGCCGGCCGCTGGAAGGCGCATCATCAGCAGCGATGCGATGACCGCAATGTAGCTCACGCCATCCGTCAGGAAGCACCAGCCTTCATTGGTGGCGGCAATCAGCATCCCCGCCAGCGAGGGGCCGATCAACCGCGCCACGTTCACCATGGACGAGTTGATGGCGATGGCATTGGACAAGTCGGCCTTATCCTCCACCATCTTCACCATGAACGACTGCCGGCCGGGCATGTCGAATGCGTTGATGACGCCCTGCATCACGCTCAGGGCCAGAATTTCGGGGATGGTGATGCGATGGGAAAGCGTGAGCCAGGCCAGCGCCAGCGACTGCGCCATGGCCAGCGACTGCGTCCAAACCAGCAGGGTGCGGCGGTCGATGCGGTCCACCACGACGCCCGCCAGCGGAGCCAGCAGAAAGGTGGGAATTTGCCCCGCAAACCCCACCGTGCCCAGCAGCAGCGGCGATTTGGTCAGCCGGTACACCAGCCACGAGGTGGCGATGCGCGTCATCCACGTGCCGACGAGCGAGATGGTTTGCCCGCCAAAGAAGAGGCGGAAGTTCCTGTGCCGCAGCGCCCGCCAGGCGTGCGAGAGATCCCCGGCCGCGGACACAGCCCCGCTAACTTCTCCGTTTTGTTCTTTTGTATCCGGCGTCATGCGTTTCTGATTGGATGCAGCCTACAAACGAGCTGACTCGCTGATCCCCGATCGCTGTTTCGCTACTTCGCCACTGTCAGCTTTACCATCGTGCTCTGATCCACGCGGCTGCCGGCTAAGGGCTGTTGCGCCGTCACCGAACCCGGCGCCACCGGCGGCCGCGGCGGCGCGTCTCCGCTGCCCACCGGACCCACCGGCACATCCACAAACGTGGGCGTCGCCGTCTTGATTCCCACCTTGGCCAGCTCAACCTGCGCACTCACCACCGGCAGGCCCACCAGGCCGGGCATCACAAAGCCGTCGGGCGCGTCGTCGCCCGGCGCGGCCACCAGCAGGTTGATGGTGGGCCGCTCAATCCCCTGCGCGTGGGCCGGCGGGTCCTGCGCCAGCACCGTTCCCTCCGCCACCTTGCCCAAGGGCAGCCGCGCGGTCACGCCCACCTCCAGCCCCACGCGCCGCAACTCCAGCGCCGCCACCCGCTCGTCTTTGCCCACCGTGTCGGGTACTTCCACCTTCTGCGGCCCCAGGCTCTCGGCCACCCGCACCCGCCACTCCCGCCGCACCACCGTTCCCGCCGCCGGCGACTGCGACAGAATATGTCCCGCGGCCACGTCGCCCGAGTAGTAGCGGTTGTCCACGTCCAGGTTCAGCCCCAGCCCCGCCGTCTGGCTGCGCGCGTCGGCCACCGTCATTCCCTTCAGCGACGGCACCTGCACCTCCGCACCGTGAATGGCAAAGTGCATGGTGGCGATGGCCGCCAGCAGCGCAACCACCACCAGCAGCATCACCAGCGACGCCACCTGGAAAAAATTCACTAAATGAACCTTCTTCATGCCTCGGGCTCACCGTCCTCAAACACAATCTCGTGCTCAATCTCCGCCGCCTTCTCCAGCATCTGCCCCACCGAGCAGTATTTGTCCTTCGACAGCGCCACCGCGTCCTCCACGGCCTTGCGGCTCAAACGCCCGCTCACCGCGTACGTCAGTTTGATGCGCGTAAACACCTGCGGCGGAGTCTCAGCCTGCGTCGCCGTGGCCGTCACCCGCAGCCCCAGCAGCGGCTGCCGCTTTTTTTCGAGAATCTTAACCACGTCCACGCTGGTGCATCCGCACAGCGCCATCAGCACCGTCTCCATGGGGCTCGGCCCCTGCTCGTGCGCGGGGTCCGCGTCGAAGAACACCGAATTGCCGTTCTCCGCAATCCCCTCGAAAATCTTTCCGCCCTTCCATTCGCTGTGTGCAATCATCTTTGTTACTCCGCTCTCCTGTCTTATCGCAGGTTATCAGTCGCCGGCTCGGGGTGAATCGTCACCCGGTAGACCTCCGGACACTCCAGCTTGAAGCGATCCTCAAGCCCGGTGATCACCTCGTGGACTCGCCGCATCGTCAGTTTATCGGGCAGCGTGCAATGGCAGGAGAGATGAATGTGCTCGCTGGCGCGGCCCACGATAATTTCATGCACATCCACAATCTCCTTGAACTGGCTGGCCGCCGCCCGCAACGCGGCCTCGATCTTGCGATCCTCGACGACCTTCTCCTCCGGCTGCTCGATGGTGGCCGGCTCGCTCTCGATGTGCGTCAGCACCGAGTCGATTTCCGGCGCCTCGCGCAAAATCTCCGCCTCCAGCGCGCACACGAATTCGTGCGCCGTCATAAGCGGCATCTTCTCGTCCAGCTCCAAATGCTGCTCCACGCGCAGCCGTCCATGGTGCGATTGCACGCTCAGCTCGTGCACGCTCACGTTGTTGCGCGCGGCCACCGCCCGCACCCGGTCGAAGACGCTTTCGGTCCTGTCCTCGCGCGGCACCGTGTGGATCACCACGTCCGCCTCCGGCAGCGCGCGGTGCGCCGCCTCGGTGGCCTCCCGCACCAGCTCTCCGGTGTGCTCGAAGGTAAACCCTCGCGGCAGCGCCAGCGTCAGGTCGGCAAAGTAGCCGGCTCCGGCGCGCCGGACCCGCGCCTGCTCCACGGCCAGCACGCCTTCCACCCGCTCCACCTCCCGCACCAGCCGCCGCCGCGTCTCCACAGGAACCTGGTCCATCAGCACGCCCACCGTCTCCCGCCCCAGGTGCAGCGTCATGCGCAGAATCATCAGCGAAACCACTACCGCCGCGCACGGGTCCGCGTACTGCAGCCAGCCGATCCCGGACCGCGTTCCCACCCAACTCGCGCCCAGCCCGCAAAGCACAGCCAGCGTCGACCAGATGTCCGAAGCAAAATGAAACGCATCCGTCGCCAGCGCCGGCGAGCCTGTCCGCTCCGCCACCGCCCGCAGCCGCCGCGACCGCCAGTAGTCCACCCCAATCGAAGTCAGCAGCACCAGCACCGGCCACACCGAGTAGCGCAGTTCCACCGAGTGGTAGAAGATCCGCGCCATCGCTTCCCAGATAATCCACGCGCAGGAGACGGCCATCAGCCCCGCCTCGCCAAAGGCGGAGAGGTTCTCGATCTTCCCGTGGCCGTAGGTGTGGTCTTCGTCGGCCGGCTTGTCGCTCACCCGCACGGAAAAGTACGTCAGCGTCACGGCCACCAGGTCCAGCCCGGAGTGCGCCGCGTCCGACAGCACGCCCAGAGACCCCGACAGCAGCCCTGCCGCCAGCTTGAGCACCGTCATCGCCGCCGCGGCCACCATCGAGTGCAGCGCCACGCGCCGCTTCTCAGCGGAAAAACCGGCCAGACTGGAGACATCTGTGGTCATCGCGTTCTTAGACTACAAGCGGCCGCGCGCCCGTGTACAACCCGGCAATCCCAAACGTATACGGCTGCCAGGCGCAATCTTCATAGCCAGCCCCGCGCATCAGCCCCAGCATCTCCCCCGGCGGCGGGAAACTCCCCACCGAAACCGGGAGATAGCTGTACGCCCCGGCCTTACCGCACACCATCCGCCCAATGGCCGGCAGCACGCGACGGAAATACACCGCATAGGCTTTGCCCACCAGCCCTCCCGGTTCGCTGAACTCCAGAATTCCCAACTGTCCGCCCGGCTTCAGCACGCGATGGAACTCGCGCAGCCCAGCCTCGTAGTTGGCCAGATTCCTGAAGCCGAAGGCCGTCACAATCAAATCCAGCGATCCCGGCGGCAGCGGCAGATGCAGCGCGTCCGCCTCGAGGGGAATTGCGCCAGATTGTTGAAATTTCTTCGCGGCGCGGCTCAGCATCCCCGGCGCAAAATCCGCCGCCAGGATGCGCCGCGCGCCGCGTGGCCGGTGCTTGAGCAGCGCCATCGTCATCTCGCCCGTGCCGCAGCAGATGTCGAGGATGGCTGCATCGGGATCGGCTAGAATCGCCTTGAACCGCCGCGCCGTCCGCCGCCGCCACAGCCGGTCCACATTGGCCGAGAGCACGTGATTCAGCAGGTCGTAGCGCGGCGCAATCGCGTCGAACATCTGGCGCACGGCCTGCGCCGCGCTGGCTTCATCCTCCGCGCCCGCCGGCTTGGCTCCAGGCGTGGTCATCTAAAGGTGCCGCTCCGCGCTCCGCGCCAGCATATATTCCACCGCCGACTCCAGCTCCGCCGCCGTCACGTCCTCCACCACCCCCGCGTCGCCAATCCCCAGCGGCAGCACAAATCGCCTCACGCCGCCCACGTTCTTTTTATCGACGCCCGTGGCCGCCGTCACCTTTGCCGCGCGCAGCTTCAGCGGCGGCAACGGCCCATACAAATGGATCAACCTCTCCAGCCGCTCGAACTGCGCCCGCGAAATCGTTCCTCGCCGCCGCGCCAGGTAAAGCGCCGCAACCATCCCCCACCCCACCGCCTCGCCGTGCAGCAGGGACTTGTAGCCGGTGGCCTGCTCCAGCGCGTGGCCTACCGTATGACCAAAATTCAGAATCATGCGCAGCCCGCCCTCGCGCTCGTCCCGGTTCACCACCCCGGCTTTCATCCGGATCGACGAGGCAATCACCTTTTCGAGGGCCTTGGGGTCGCGCCCCAGCACCTCGTCCGCGTGCTCTTCCATAAAGCGCACCAGCGCCCGGTCGCGGATGATGCCCGCCTTCACGCTCTCCATCAGCCCGGCGCGCAGCTCGCGGTCCGGCAGCGTGCCCAGCACGCCGATGTCGGCAAAGACCGCCAGCGGCTGGTGAAAGCTGCCCACCAGGTTCTTGCCCTCGGGCAGGTTCACGCCCGTCTTGCCGCCCACGGACGAATCCACCTGCGCAAGCAGCGTCGTCGGCACCTGAATACAGGGAATGCCGCGCATGAAAATCGCGGCCAGAAACCCGCCCACATCGCCCACAATTCCGCCGCCAAAGGCAATCAGCAGACTTCCGCGATCCCCGCCCGCCTGGATCATCTCCCGCAGCAGGCGCTCCACGCTTTTTAGATTCTTGTGTTCTTCGCCGGGAGGCAGGAAGAGCACCACCGGGGCGTCCGAAAAGGACTGCTGCATCGATTGCCCCCAAAGCGCCCAGATCGGCGCCGAGGTCAGCACAAAAACCCGTCGCGGCAGCCCGCCGCGGTGGAGCAACCCGCCCGCAACCCGCTCGATGCGCGGTGCCAGCGTCTGGATCAGCCCTCTGCCCGCCATCACGTCGTATCTTGCCGAAAGTGTCTCTACTCGTATCGTCTGCACGGTACTTTAATCTTAAATGCACTCATCGGCAGTGGGCCGCCGATGACAAGCCGCCATTCGGCTCACTCAACTCCGTGGGGAGGGACCCGTTCCTCACCCCAGCCAAAACAAGGGAACGAGACCTATCGCAGCCAGAGCCGTCAGGAACACCAGGCTTTGCACCCCGGTCTTGCGGTCGGCCAGACTGAAAGCGTAAATCCCTTTCACGATGTTGTTGCTGGATGCGGCGATGGCTACCGCGGCCGCCGCGACTGGAAAAGGCGTCAGCTTGCCGGCGGCCTGGGTCAGGCCCATGATGAACGGGTCCACGTCGCTGACTCCCATGATCGCGGCCAGAGTATTCACTCCCGTTCTGCCCAGATAAGTGACCGCTAACTGTGTAGCTATCAGCATCACCAGAAACAGTCCTGCAAAGAGAAACGCCGTCACCAAGTCCAGCGGATTCTTGGGTTCAAATTCACGCTTGACTTCCTGAGTATTCTTGTCCGCCCGGCGCGTCCAGAGCCAGCCGCCGCCGACCGCCAGGGCGGCCACTGCGAGAAACGGGATATATACCAGAGCCATCAGTTGCCGGTTGAAGAGCGCCAGAAGGATGACCAGCCGCACGTACATCACGCCGCAGGCGATCAGGATGCCGCCGGCGAAGAGATGCGGATGCTGCTCGAGCTTGGCGCGGCGCGCCATCACGACCGTGGTGACCGTGGAGGAATAGGCGCCGCCCAGCAGCGCCGCCAACACCACTCCGCCCTGTCCCTTGGTCAGCTTCTGCAAGACATAACTGGCGTAGGAGACGGCACTGATGGCGACCACAACAAGCCAGGTCTTGAAAGGATTGATGTGGAATTGGCTGTATTCCTGATTCGGCAGGATGGGCAGAATCACTCCGCTCAAGAACAGAAACTTGGCGAAGGTGAGAATCTCGTTGGGAGCGATGCGCGCGGCGAGCTTCTCAAGAGCGGCCTTCAGATCGAGCAGCAGCAGGCTGGCTACGCCCAGCGTGGTGGCAATCCATAGGTGGCCGTAACAGACGAGCGCACCCACCAGAAACGTCGCCAGTCCGGACATTTCGGTGGTGACTCCGGCGGCCTCGGCCGTGGAAATCTTATGCCAGTAAGACACCAGCAGAAACCCGGCGACGACCAGAAAGCCGATCGCCAGCGGCAGCATTTGCGGGCCTGAAATCAGCGCGGCGGAATAGCCGATCAGGCCTATCAGCGGAAAGGTGCGAACTCCTCCGAATGAGTAAGGCCCTCCTGCCGCTTTGCGCTCTTCCCGCTCCAGCCCTATCAGGAAGGACAAGAACAGGACCAGAACAATTTGCACGGCCTCCGGCGGTAACCGCTGGTATATCTCCATTCGAGTCGAGCCTCCGAATATTCTCTTCCGCGCAGGATATTGGCGGAGTTTTGGACTTCAAGGCCTGTTCACCCCGACGGGGCCATCGTCCTGGCAGTGTGAGCTGGACCTGGTGCAACCGGCAGGATGACAGTCACCCATCAGCCGGTCTCAGAGTAATCTGCTAGACAGCTTACACCGTGTCACGGCTCCCTGATCCCTGCTTTCTGACCCCGCGATGATAGCCTCATAGTTTATGACAAAGCCGTCTCAGGCGGATTTTCTGGTGATGGGGGCGGGCGTGGCCGGACTGCGCGCGGCGGTGGAGTTGGCCCGCCACGGCGAGGTCCTGGTGGTCACCAAGGAGTCCGTGGCCGAGTCCAACACCCACTACGCCCAGGGCGGAATCGCCGTCGCCATGGAGGGCGACGAGGACGTCGCGCTCCATCTCGAGGACACCGTAAATGCCGGCGATGGAATTGTTCACCGACCCGCGGCCGAGGCGCTCGTATCCGAAGGCCCACTCCGCGTAGCCGAGCTGATCGAGTGGGGCGCTAGCTTCGACCGCGAGGCCGGCGAGTTCCTGCGCACCCGCGAAGGCGCTCATTCTTTGCCCCGCATCCTGCACGCCAACGGCGACGCCACCGGCGCCGAAATCAGCCGTTCCCTGGCCGCATTTGCCCGCGTCCACAAGCGCGTTTGCTTCGCCGAGTGGACCATGGTCACTGGGCTCGCAGTCGCCGATGGCCGCGTCATTGCCGCCGACCTGGCCCCCGCAGGTCCTTTAGCCGACGACCCTGAGCCTTATCGAATCAACACCCGCTCCGTGCTCATCGCCGCCGGCGGCGCGGGCCAGGTCTACTCCGACACCACCAACCCCGCAGTAGCCACCGGAGACGGCATCGCCCTGGCCGCCCAGGCGAAAGCCGAACTCGCCGACATGGAGTTCTACCAGTTCCATCCCACAGCTCTGTCGCTCGCCGGCGTCCCGCGCTTCCTCATCTCCGAGGCCCTGCGCGGCGAGGGCGCCTACCTGCGCAACGACCGCGGCGAACGCTTCATGGAACGTTATCACCCGCTGCTGGAGCTGGCCCCCCGCGACGTAGTCGCCCGCGCCATCGCCCGCGAAGGCATGGGCGCAGCTCCGGACTCGGCTTCCGGCTCGCCGTCTGCCGACTCGCGGGTCGTCCATCTGGACATGCGCCACCTAAGTAACCTGAACATTCGCGAGCGTTTCCCCGGCATCAGCGCGTTTCTGGCCCAGTACGGCCTGGACCTGGCCCGCGACCTGATCCCCGTCCGCCCGGCGGCGCATTATCTGATGGGCGGCATCAGGACGGATCTGAACGGTCGCACCAGTTTGCCGGGTCTCTACGCAGCCGGCGAGGCCGCCTGCACCGGCGTCCACGGCGCCAACCGCCTGGCCTCCAACTCCCTGCTCGAAGGTCTTGTCTTCGGCGCGCGCGCCGCCCAGTCCATGCTGGCCGACAGCCTGCCTCTGGTGGCCGCCGACGCGCCCGCTGCGAACCCCAAACCCTTATCCGCCAGCGAAGAGGCCCTCGTCGAAGAGCTCATCGCCAACCTGCAAGCGTCCATGTGGGCCTACGCCGGCCTGCTCCGTCAGGAATCCACGCTGCGGCAGGGTCTTGCAGCGCAGCAGGCCTGCGCAGCCGGTCTGGCCGGGTTGGCCGGGCAAGGGAAGGGAAGCCGCCGCCTGGCCGAAGCCCAGGCCATGAGCTGCGTCGCCCACGCCATCCTGGTTTCGGCGCTGGCCCGCACCGAGAGCCGCGGCGCCCAATTCCGAAACGACTATCCCCGCCGCGACGACGAGAACTTCCGCAAGCACTCGATCATTGGACTACATGGTGACGTAGTATTTGAGACGTGGTAGAGGGATAAACGATGTGCTCGGCGGAAGAAGGTGATGCCGA
>JBKQRH010000156.1:0-11185 GCA_052326045.1 Occallatibacter sp.
GTAGGAATCCCACTCTCGACATGTTTTGCCTCTTTACTCCCTGAAGTAGGCGCTCAATGTCAATATAAGAAGAACGAGTCCGATAAGAATCGCCGTAAACCCCACCACTCTGCTGAAATTCACCAGCCAGATCGCAGGCTTTTCCGAAATCCGCGCCTCCAGTTTCCCCTGGCTGGCAAGCCGTGCATATTCCTCCGGGCGCTTGGTCTTGAATTCTTCCTCGCTCTCCACGCCGGTAAAAATCACCATATCCATGGGGAAGCTGTCAGGGCGCAGATGGGTGTTGACGAAGTGGATGGAAAAGATGAACAAGATCGCGAGCAGTCCTTCTTCACTGTGAATCACCAGCACGGCGTTCAACGCCCAGCCGGGCAGAAATGTGGCAAAGAACGGAGCAAACCACATTGCGTACCCTGAGAAGCCGATGACGATCATGCCCCAGAAGACCGCCCAGTAATCAAACTTCTCCCAATAGGCGTAGCGCTCGAATTGCGGCTTCGGCCCCAGTCCAACGAACCAGCGGAGGTGTCCAAAGAGGTCCTTCACATCCTTCCAGTTGCCCATCATCGAAGTCGATCCCCAAAAGACTCCCTTTTCGCGATGGATCAGCCCGCGGGTGAAGATGTCTTTCACGTGGTACAAAAACGCCAGGGTGAGGACCACGGCGCAAAGCTTATGAAAGAAAAGAATCGCCCCGAATCCGCCCACGCTGCTGGCGAAACGGCGCGCCCAGTAGCTCTGGCTGAAACGCAAGGGCAGTCCTGTCGCCGCCAGTCCAAGAAAAGTCGTGAACAGCACGGCATGGAGGGTTCTCTGCGCCCGCGTGAAGCGCATGAAATACCGGCCCCTCGCGGCACGGCTTGGTTCCCGGCTTCCATTCGGGCTTCTATCTGCCGCTTGATCCAGGTCAGGCATTCTTTCCTCCCTCTGCCGGCCTTCTCTTGATCTGGTCGTATCGCGAGCGGATCAGCCACAGCACGGTGTGAATCACGAAGAACGTAAGCACACTGGCCAGCAACAAATTCATAAACAACCGGATAAAGTAGAGGGCCGGGTTCAGTTTGCGATTGCGCGCGTTGGCATGCGGCTGATACTGGACGAAACTGGCGTTGGCGCCCGCATGACACCTGCCGCAGGTCACCACCAGGTTGGCCGGAGCGATCGGGCTGCGTGGATCGGATGCTGGCAGAACGTCATGTGCTCCGTGGCAGTCCCAGCAGCGCGCCGTCTCCACATAGCCGCCCAGCGCTCCCAGTTGCGAATGGAACGTGTCCCGGTAGGTCGAGAACTTCTCTTTGTGACACGAGCCGCAGATAGGCGTGGACTGCGTGCGAAAAGCCGCCTCCGTTGGCTGTAGGATGGCGTGGGCGGTGTGGCAGTCCGAGCACACCGGCGCGTCCAGATGGCCCTTGGCGACGGCTTTTCCATGTACCCCGACATCGTAGTCCGCAGTGATTCCCGCGTGGCAGCTTCCGCACGTCTTCGGAATGTTGGACTTGTAGGTGCGGCTCTGCGGATCTTTGTGGCTCAGGATGTGATGCGACCCATGGCAGCTCTGGCAGTTTGCCGCCACCAGCAGCCCCTCTTTGCTGAGCGCAAACCCGTGGATGGAGTCGATATATAACGGATAGACGCTGGCCAAGCCGTGCTGCTTCGCCATCCCCTTGTCGCCGTGGCACGAGCTGCACGTGCGCGGGATGTTGAGGGGATAGACCGCCGATCTCGGATCTTCCTTCGGGAAGATGGCATGGGCGTCTCGATGGCAACTGGTGCATGGATGTTCCGCCCCGTTTCCATGCACGCTTCCCAACAGCCCCGCCGCTTCGTCAGCGTGGCAGGAGTCGCACTTTACCGGCGTCGCGCGATCCGGATGGGGATAGTCCTTGATGGCGGTGTGGCAATCGCCGCATTTCAGGCTGCCGTGGATACTTGAATGAAACTTCTGCGCATCCACGCTTACACTGTGCCCCGACCCATCTTGTATCCCTGCGTCCGCATGGCAGGACAGGCAATCCACAGTCGCCTGCGCAACCCCTGGCGTCGCCAACGCCAGAAGCGCGAACGCAACAACGACCAGCGTGATCGAGGAAGCGGTCTTCATGTCGGCTCCGGTCAATTCCTACCGCTTCCACTCGCAGGAGAGAAACGACTGCGGCCTGTTTCTCATGGTTCTCACCACACGGTCAGGGCTTGCCGCGCGCGCCTCTACTTCTGCAGCGTGCGAATGTACGAGATGACATCCTTGATTTGGGCATCGGTCAGTTTGCCGGTGTAGGCGGGCATCTTGCCTTTGCCGCTCTTGGTCGAGGCGATCAACTGGGCATCGGAGGCCTTCAACATCTCTGGGGCCTTGAAGGACAGCACCTTGAAGTTCTTTGCCGTCGGCGTGGAGGCAAGCCCGTCGGGGCCATGGCACATGGCGCACTTGGCCTTGTAGGTGTCTGCGCCTGGCGCCTGCGCCAGGGTAGGTCCCGCAAGGAAAGCGGCCAGCAGGATCACGGCAGCCGTACCGATTCGTCGAGTCATCGTGTTGCTCCTTTGCCAGTCGTTGACGGTTTCGGTGTAACTACCTGTCATAAAGCCTGCGTTTCTGCCTCGTATGTGACGCGGCTCACACGTCGGCTACCGGTGGGCCACACTCGGAATCATCGCTCCTGCCTTGCAGGCGAATCTGCTCCTCATCCATCCGATTTCGCCCAACGCAGCGGCCTGGCGCGCCTGGGTGATACATGTCACATGCTTCAACATGCCCGCTCAAGCACAATAAAACCGCTGCTTGAGGACAAATTCGATGGGCACAGTTGCGGTATCCGGGACGAAAACCATGCTCACTCTCCCTGGGGACGAGGTACGCCAGATTCAATGGCGCTTCGCCGACCGATTCGATTTGCAGATGCTCGTCCAGTCGGCACGGAGCGTGGCGCGGGGAACCGTGGCTCGCCTGGTCGCCGCCGGTGAGCGCAACACCCACGAGTGGACCCCGGCCAAGAACGAGATGATGGAGGCGTTTGACCGCGCCGGCGTCACCGCGGCCTTCATGGAGCCGGAAGAGGGTGGATTCATCACCGGACCCAAGAACCTGGCCCTGTCGCTGGCGGCTTTCGAGTTGGCTTGGGTGGACGGCGGCGCGGCCACCGCCAGCCTGGCCGGTTTCCTGGCTCTCTCGCCCATTCACGAGCGCGGCACTCCGGAGCAGGTGCTCCGCTACAAGAGCCTCTCCGCGCCTCCGCAGCCGGGCGAGGACCGCAAGCCCTGGCGCGGCGCTTTCGTGCTCACCGAACCCATCCCCTACGTGGGCGTCGACACCGGAATGTTGAGCGGCAAGGTCCGCGTGGCCGAGTGGAAGGAGGGCGAAGAACCCTGGCTGCAAGTAGATAAGCGCGGCCGCTTCATCACCAACATTGCTTTCGCCAACTTCGTCACCGCCGCGGTCAACTCCGACGACCCGCGCATCAAGGGCAGTTGCGTCGTCATCCTGGAAGACACCGACGAAGGCGTCTTCGACCACGGAACCCCAACCAAGAAGCTGGTCCACCAACTCTCCTCGACCGGCGACCCGATCTTCAACCTCAAGGTTCCGGCCAGCCGCATCGTGGGCGGATACACCCTCAAGGACGGCGTCATCGTCCCCAACTTTAACCACGGCGAGATCATTGAAGCCGTCTTGCGCCGCTCCCGTGTGGGGGTGGGCCTGATGACGGCGGCCAAGCTGCTGTCGGCCGTCGAGCCGGTCATTCGCTATCAGCGCGGGCGCTTTCGCGGGGCCGAGGGCACGAAACCCGGCACGGTGCGCTACGAGCAGGGCATCCAGCAGAGAGAAGACGCGTTGCACCGGCTGGTCGACGTTTGGGCAACCGGCGAGGCGGCTGCCTCGTTGGGCTTTGCCGCCGCGCGCCTCTTCGACACCCTTGACCCGCTGGAAAAGCAGAAGTCCGCAATCATGAAGGACCGCGGCATCCAGGGCGGGCGCGCCGAACTGAAGGCGCTGAAGGAAAGCGAGCAGCGGGCCATCGAGCTGATCTCGCTCAGCGACAACGACCCCCGCCGCGCCGAGCTCGCCTCCGATCCCCTGGTGGACTTTGTCCTCAAAGACGCCGAGGTCAACGTGATCTGTCCGGCCACCAAGCTATGGAACACCGGTCACGGGGTCAACATGATGCGCGAGGCCGTCAGCCTGATGGGCGGCTACGGCATTACCGAAGATTGCCCCGGCTTCCTGGCCAACAAGTGGATGGACGCGCAACTGGAAGCAACCTACGAGGGTCCGGAAGCGGTGCAGCGCCGCCAGTTGACCGTCACCATGACTTCTGAAGTCTTTCTGGCCCAGTTCCGCGCCTGGATCACCGGCATGCGCCGCATCGCTTCCGATCATCCTGGAACCGGCGCCTGCACCTTAGCCTCCGCCATGCATCTCTGGCTCTGGACGCTGAACTATCTGCAGAAGGCTACCGATCCCGGCGGCGCAAAGCTCTATCACGGCCAGCGCCAGGGTTTAACCTTTGCGCTCGCCGATGCCCTGTGCTGGCTCCTTGCCTCCCGCTGTCAGATTCTCGATGTCCTCGAATTGGCTGCTCGCGGCGCAGACGATCCCGTGGCCGCCGAAGGCCTCGCCGGAACCGTCCAGTTCCTCAGCGACCTCTGCCACACCCAGGCCGCGCAAGCCGCCGGCGAAGTCTCCCGCATCTGCGGCGAACTCGTCTTCGGCTACAACTGCCACCCCTCCTGGGACGACCCGGACCACAAGGGCTGTTTCCTCGCGAGCGAGCTGGACGAGTACGAGGAAACCATGCCGGGAATCTCCGCCATGGCCGTCGATGTGCTGGCCGGCGACGGCGCCCATCCGCCCAAGGCTGGCCCCTGCGCCGGTTGCGCCGGCGCCAGCGAATTTCTGCGCCTGCAAAACAAGCTCACCACCTGCCTGAGCGGCTCGCGCCTGGCCAAAGACCGCGCCGCGGACACGGTCAGCAAGGTCATGATCCCCGAAGCCCTGGATTACCCGGCATGAGCGTGGACGCAACAACATCGGCGGGTGCCCCAGAGCCTGCCCTGAGCTTGCCGAAGGGTCTCGCCTCTGAGACCTGGGAGACGGCGCCAGCCAGCTCTCCCGCCCCGGACCTCGACCGTCAGACCATGGAAGTCGATATCGCTTGCGCCGGCTTTGGTCCCGCCATGGGCGGCTTTCTCACCACCCTCACCCATGAGTGGTCCGGGCATCCAGAAGATCCCGCCTTCCAAAGCAGAGTCTCTCCGGGAATGCCTTTGCAGGTGCTCTGCTACGAGCGCGCCGACGACATCGCGGCGGGCGTCAGCGGCGTGGTCACCCGCGCCCAGGGCATTCGCGCCAGTTTCCCTCATCTGAACCCCGCCGATATCCCCTTGGCCACCGAAGTCCATCGTGAGCGTGTTCTCTATCTGCTGGACCCCATCGGCGCCAGCCGGCGCTCCGCGCTTTTGCGTGTCGGCGATGCGGTGCTGCGGGCAGCCGGTCCCGTTCTCGGCGTCCGCGACCACGCCTTCGAGCTGCCCTGGACCCCCGCCTTCCTCCACAAACACGGCGGCCTGGTGCTTTCCATCGGCCAGTTCAACCAGTGGGTCGGTTCGCAATTGATGGCCACCGGCCTGGTGCAGATTTGGCCGGGTACGCCGGTCAGTGCGCCCATCTTCTCTGGCGCCGCCGGCAAGGACGTTCCGGCGGAGGAAGCTGTCCTGGGGCTGCGCCTCGCCGATCAGGGCGTGGACCGTACCGGCGCGCCCGCCGATGGCTTCATGGCCGGAATGGATGTGCGCGCGCAACTGACCGTCGTAGGCGATGGGCCGGTGGGCCAGATTGGCAGGGCGCTCGACCAAAAGTTGGGAACCCCTCCGGGGTACGCCCGCCGCGAGTGGGCTCTGGGCATGAAGTTCGTCATCGAGTTGCCGGAAGGCTCCCCGCTGGAACCAGGCAGCGTTTGGCACACCTTCGGCTACCCGGAGCCGGAGATCTTCGGCTTCCTCTATGTGCATCCGGAGCGCC
This sequence comes from Occallatibacter sp., assembly GCA_052326045.1. Lineage (GTDB taxonomy): Bacteria > Acidobacteriota > Terriglobia > Terriglobales > Acidobacteriaceae > Telmatobacter. Next base: position 6,014 of record JBKQRH010000156.1, read on the forward strand.
TCGTCTCGGTCGGCATCTTCGTCCCCTCCTGGATGGGCGACCCGCTGCGCACCGCCTACCGTTACTTGCAGCACTACATCCAGCACCCCGCCCTGTGGCTCTATCTCAAAAACGGAACCCTGCGTTCCTGGGGCGCCAAATCGCTGGAGGAATCCGGCAGGCGCGGCGAACCCTTCCTCGCCGGCGACGGTTTTGCCCGCATCGGCGAGGGCTCCGGCTCGACCAATATGCTCACCGGCTCCGGCGTTGACGAGGCCTGGACCACGGGCGTCCAACTGGCCGAGGCAGTGGTCGAACTGCTCCGCGCCGGCAAGCCCTTTAACCGCAAAAACCTCTCCGCAACCTACGAAACCCGCCGCCGCTTGAGCTGGGTCGAGCGCGGCGCCCGCCAGGCCGAGAACGCCCGCAACGGCTTCCATGGCGGCGACGGCCGCTCCAGTCTGGTTCGCGGTATGGTCGGCATGGCCCTCGCCGGACTCACCGGCGGCCGCATCTCGCTTGCCGCTCATATCCCGCCGCCCCATCAACAGATTCGGCCGTTTTCGCCGCGCTCCGCTGAAGGCCTCAAGCTGAAAGATGCCGCGGCGCTGGCCCTGGCCGATGGCCGCCCGCTCCACGATGCCCTGCTCACCGCGCGCGGCTGGCCTGAGATTCCCTTCGATGGCCGTCTGCTGGTCACGCAACAGGACGCTCTGCTGATGGGCGGCAAGGTGCAGGCCATCCCCGGCTTTGCCGATCACGTCGTCTTCCTCAACAAACAGCTATGCATTGCCTGTGTGGAGAAGACCTGCATCGCCATGTGCTCCGGCCAGGCCATCACGCTGGGACCGGACGCCCTGCCCGCCTTCGAGCGCGAAAAGTGCGTCCATTGCGGCGCCTGCCTGTGGAACTGCGCCCAGTCGCCCGACGGCGAACGCTCCAACATCGACTTCCGCGCCGGCGCGGGCGGCCTTCACTCGGCAGAGAATTGAGCCTTTCACCGGCAGCGAAGGTTAGCGGTACTGATTGCCCTTCGCAGCTTGTCGCGCCCCTACTGCCGGTGTAGCATTGAACTGACAGGATGGAGCTTTCCCCATGAACGAGATCATCTTCGATGTGCGTGAGGACGAAGCCGATGGCGGCTACGTTGCATCCGCCTTGGGGTATGGGATTCATACGCAGGGCGAGACGCTCGAAGAGTTGCGCGCCATGGTCAAGGACGCCGTCAACTGTTACTTTGACGAGACGATGCAGCCGCCGTCGATCATTCGCCTCCATTTTGTGCGCGATGAAGTACTGGCCTGATGAGACTGCCGCGCGACATCGACGGAGCGCAACTGGCACGGGCGTTGAGCGTCCTGGGCTATCAAGTCACCCGCCAAAAAGGATCGCACATTCGCGTGACCACGTAGCGCGACGGAGAGAACCACGAGGTCATTCCCGCTCATCAGCCAATCAAAACCGGAACCCTCGCCAGCATCCTCAAGCGAATCGCGGCACACCACCGCCTCACAGTGGAAAAATTGCTGGAGATGCTCGAATTATAGAAGGGTCTGACTCCCCGGCCACAGGTGCGGAAGCCGAGGCTATCGAAAAGATCAACTTCTGCGCCGGAGCGGGCGACCTGCACTCGGCGGAAAACTGAGGTGCTCTGCCACACTCATCGAACCGCTCATTGGCTATAATCTTCAGGGAGGCCTCCGATGAGAAAACCCGTCGCAGTATTGTTTCTTCTGCTCTGCTCTACATCTTTGATCTATGCGCAGAAAACGCAACTTGAGCAGAACACAGTCAAATCCGATTCAACTAACCAGACCATAACGGCGCATATCTCCGCATCGCACCTTCAAACTGAATGTTTCAATGGCGTCTGTAGTTGGAAACTCTATGCAGATGCAATTCTGAACGGCAAGAAGATTGAGTTAGCGGGCGTTGCGATCATTACGATGAATAACTACTCGCTCATCAAACCGGGAGACTATCAGATCCGGCTCACGAAAGACATCCACAACACAGACAGAACATTGTTCAGCCAAGCATATGATCTTCTCTTGACTGATGGCTCTGTTTGGCATTGCTTTACCTCTGGAATTTCCGAATAACGCGGCCAATGGGCGAATCGCAACCGCAAGTTCTTCGATTCCGTTTGGGATGGAACCGATAGGCAGCATCAAATTAAGGAAGAAACAATGGCAAATGTATTGCACATCGTGGTTTGCGCGGGCATCGTTCCCGACCCCCTGCAAACCCTCGAACCCATCACCACCCCCGCCGGTCCGGGCCTGAAAAACGAAATGGTCCTGCCCGCGGTCCTAGACCCCTGGGCCGCCTGCGCCCTCTATGAAGCCGCGGCTCTCGCCACAAAGAATCCCGGCAGCAAGCTCTGGCTGGTCTCGCTCGGACCCAAGGCCAAGCTGCAACAGGTGATGATGACCGTCGCGCAAAAAGTCGCCTTCGAACTGGTCCCCATCGACGGCCCCATCGGCGGCTTTCCCGACGCCCACTCCACCGCGGCCGTGCTGGCCGAAACCATCGCCACTCTGCCTGGCCTGGATCGCGCCAGGCTCCTGCTCTTCGGTGGCTGGGAGTCCGCTTCACGCGGCGCGGGCGTCACCCTTCAGTTGATCGGCGAGCGCCTCGGCATCGCCGACCAGTTCCAGGGCGTAGACGAAATCAGCCTCCGCGACGATGGCAGCTTCGAAGTTTTAGAGCGCGTTGAAGGCGGCAAGCACCAGGTCTCAATCTGCGCCGGAACTCCCGCCGTCCTCGGCTGGGCCACCGGCAACCTGCCCGAGCCGCGCAACAATCCGCAAATCGGCATGGCCAACATGCGCACCATCATGCCCGCTCTGCAAAAAGCCAAGGCCGCGAAGCTCGAAGCCAACGGCCTGCGCTACCTCTCCGTGAGCCTGCCCAGGCAGCAGCGGACAACCCGCGTGGTCAAAGACCTCACGCCCGACGAGATTGCAGCCGAGTTGGTCGAGTGGATCGAAGCGGACTGACTTTGTATCAGGGCACGACTTCAGTCGTGCCGTAAACGCAACAAATAAAAATGGGGCTTTAGCCCCTGAGGGAACGAAATAATCATGGGATCGATTCTTGTACTCACCCACGCTGACGAAACCGGCATCGCTCTGACCAAAGCGTCTCTCGAAGCCGTAACCGCCGGCAAGGATCTGGCCGCCCGCTTGAGCGCCTCTCTCACCATCGGCATTCTTGCCGCCGATTCCGCCCCTGCGGCAAGCAGCCTGGCCTCCGCAGGACCCCGCCTGCTGGCTGTCTCCGGCGAGCCCTTCGCCCAGCCGCGCTACTTGACCGATGCCGCCGCCTGCGAAGCCCTCTGCCGCGCCGCCAACGCCAGCATCGTCCTCGCCCCCGCCAGTTCACGCTTCTCCCGCGTCGCCGCCGCCGTGGCCCACCGTCTGGGCGGCTTCATCGACACCCACATCACGGCTATCGGCGGCGCTGAAACCGTTGAAGCCACCCGCTGGTTCTATCGCCAGCGTGTCGAAGCGGTCCTCAGCCGCGATGCCCGCCCCTGGTTCCTGCTTCTCGACACGGGCACCCACGCAGCCTTCGCCGGCCCTTCCGCCCCAGCTCAAGTCGAGCAGATCGCCATCCAATTCCCTGCCCTTCGCACCACCGTCACCGGCTTCCGCGCTCCATCCCAGGGAACCCAGACCATCCGCCCCGATGCCAAACTTCTCTTCGTCGCCGGCGCCGGATGGACGAAAAAGCAGCTCGACGGCCAGGTCCACGCCGCCGAGGCTGGCGAGCTGATCCTCGGCTTTCTGCGCGCCACCGGCGCCTCTCTCGGCAGCAGCAAATCGCTCGTCGACCAGGGCGGCGAAGGGAACTCCGTTCTTCCATTTCTGACGCATCTGAATCAGATTGGGCAGACTGGCTCGACTCCGCGCCACACCAAGGGTCTCTCCACATGCTGCCATGGCGAGGAGCCGCATGTCGTGGGCTGGCGTTTCATCGGCTCGCGCCGCGCCATCTCGCTCGACCCCAACTGCGGATGGACCCGCGGCAAGGCCGACGTCGTCTACGTCGCCGACGCGTTCGCGGTGATGGTCAGGGTGAACGCCTTGCTGGAAGCGAAGAAGGCCTGAGTAGCTGGCGTATCCGAGGTCTCCCAGCTCCCATCCGCCGCGACGGACGAGACTCGGAGCGTCCGGCCCGATCATAAAACGCCATTCATGGCCGTTCCCCCAACCACAAAACTCCTCGGCTGGATTCAGCCTTCTCAATGAATGCGCCGATTGAGACTGCGCACGCTTCCAAAAAAGCACGGTCCGCCGGCCCGAAGGCTGCGGCGCTATGGCTGTCAATGTCGATCTCGCCCACAACGCGTCCATGCGCGCGGATAGGAACGACGATCTCCGACTTCGTCTCAATCGAGCATGCCAAATAGCGTGGGTCCGCCCGAACGTCGTCCACGATAATCGTCTCGTCCTGCGCGACGGCAGCCCCGCAGATGCCGCTCGATATCGGAATCCGCCTGTGCTCGGTCGGCGCGCCCACAAAAGCGCCAAGTTCCAGCATCTGCGGATCGCCAGGATCCAGCCAATAGAAGCCTACCCAGTCGTAGGCTGGCAACCCGGCGGCGATCCGCTCAACGGCAAATTGCTCGAGGGCGGCGAGCTCCGGCGCCCTCCGGGCAAACTCCTCGATCTCTGCGGCGATGCGCGCAAACGCTGACTCTTTCATCGTCTCCAGCTTAAATGAACCGCGGGCGCGTCTCGTGCGAGTTTGCTGGGGTTTCAGTTGTGGTAGCTTGAAATTGGGAGATTATCAAGAAATATGGCCGATATTACCTCGTTCATCAAGCACCACTATCGTCATTTCAACGCTGCCGCCCTGGTCGATGCCGCAAATGCCTACAACGCTCTGCTGGCCTCCGGCGGCAAAATGTTCGTCACCATCGGTGGCGCCATGAGCACCGCGGAGCTGGGCCTGTCGCTGGCCGAGATGATCCGCCGGGAGAAGATTCACGGCATATGCTGCACGGGCGCCAATCTTGAGGAAGACGTCTTCAATCTCGTTGCCCACGACTTCTACGAGCGCTCGCCGGCCTGATCGGCGCGGACCCACTCTTTCAGGACCTCGTTTTCGATGCGGCGCATGGCCTCCATCTCCGGGATGCAGGTATCGGTGACCCGGTTCATGTGGCGGGCGAGGAGTTGAGCT
>JBKQRH010000157.1:0-14540 GCA_052326045.1 Occallatibacter sp.
GGGCAAACCAAGCCGGCGGAGTCGTATTAGGAGCAGCCTGAATTGGCGACCAACCGATCTCTTTGCCATTTTGGCCGGGGAAGACCCGCGCGCCCAGCGCCGCGGCCATCAGTTGCGCGCCCAGGCAAATGCCCAGGGTGGGCTTTCTGGCCGTCAGCCGTTGGGCGATGCAGGCGATCTCGTCCTTGAGAAACGGATATTCCTGCTGCTCGTAGACTCCGATCGGACCGCCAAGAACCACCAGCAACTCACAGGACTCCGCTTGCGCGAGCGGAAAGCGAGCTGAGCTTGCTTCAATATTCTCGATGGAAAAGCCGCGCTCACGCAGCGGGGCATCGAGCGTACCAAGGTCCTCGAATGCGATATGGCTCAGAACCACGGCACTCTTGCGCGGTTGTATCATGAGGGGATTGTAGATGGCTCAACAGTCGCGGTGCGAGTATACAGAATATACGTTATCAGACATTGCGTATCTGGCGATCTTGGCGTATTAGGGCCTGTTAACGGGCCTATTAGTTGCGAATCCCGGCCAGCAGACCCTCAATTTCTGCCTTCTCTTCCGCTGTGAGCGGGAGCAGCGGCGCGCGAGCGCGGCCTCCGTAATAGCCGTTGAAGTCGCAGGCATACTTGACGCCGCTGATGCCCAACTCGCCGACAATGCGCTTGCTCGGACCTGCGATGCGCTGCTGTTTCTCTGCAGCAAGCCTCAGGTCGTGGTCTTTCCAGGCCAGATAGACCTCCTGACAGGCCTGCGGAGCGCAGGCAGCAAAGCCGAGGATAGCTCCTGCCGCGCCGGCCTCCAGGGAGTCAAGCAGCGTGGCCGTCGAACCGGTGAGCACCTGAAAGCCCACTTCCCTGGTCCGCGTCTTGATGGGCGCAGCCGGCGGCGCCGCGGATACGGCTACGCCACTCGCCAGCTTGCCGGCAGAGACAAAAGTTGCAGCCGTCCCGGCCTTGGCCGCCAACATGCGTCCGGTGACCGCCTCGAAGACGGGCGTCACGGTCACGGTGCGCCGGGGTGCGGTGCGCGTGGACTCAATGAGCGCGCGAATCCGCTCGAGGCTGCCGCTGGAGTCCTTGATGCCGAGGATGTTGGGGTGCTGGGCCAGCTCGGCTGCCAACTCGATGGGGATGTTGTAGGGCACGCACTGGGGGATGTTGTAGAGCACAACCGGCAGGGGCGACCGGTCGGCCACGCTGCGGAAGTAGTGGAGCACGGCCGAGGCCGGCATCTGTTTGGCAAAGTAAGTCGGCGTGCGGACCAGAACCGCATCGTAGTGGAAGCGCGCCGCTCCTCAGCCAGCTCGACCGTCCCCTTCACGCTTTCGCGCGCTACGCCTGCGATGAGCACCTTCTCCGACGCGGCGGCCTCGGCGGCCACCCGCAAAACGTCGCGGGATTCGGCGTCATCCAGCATGACCGCCTCGCCCGTCGTCCCCAAAACCACCATTCCCGACAACAGGCTGCGGGAGTAGCGGGCGATGTTGGCTTCAAGCTTCCGAAAATAAACGCGCTCGTCGGGATAAAACGGGGTGGGAACCGCGGCAAAGATGCCTTCAAGCAGCATGAGTTGATTGTAGAACCCGCATGGCAGGGATCGGTCTCGCACTGCAATCGGCCAGCCTGAACAGATCGTGCCGGGTGCTGCAACAAATGTGGCGATTGCCGCTGAAGGTGCATAATGGAGGGTTTGGAAGAACGCCTTGCCGCCACTACGACTGGATGGCAAACAGGGGGAAAGCAATTCATGCCAGAAACTCGGATAAAGGTTGTTGCGTTCAACGGCAGTGCCCGCAAAGGCGGGAATACAGCCATTCTGCTTGGATACGGTCTGAGGGAACTGGAAGCGGAAGGGATCGAAACCGAACTGATTGAGATGAGCGGGGCCACGATTCACGGCTGCCTGGCCTGCCGCAAGTGCTCGGCGAACAAGGACCGCCGGTGCGCACAAAAGGGGGATATGGGGAATGCCTACATCGAGAAGATGGAGCAGGCGGACGGCATTTTGCTCGGCTCGCCCACCTATGTGGCCGACGTCACTCCGGAGATCAAGGCGCTGATGGACCGCGCCTGCCTGGTTTCCAAGGCCAATGGCAACATCTTCCGCCGCAAGGTGGGCGCTGCCGTCGTAGCGGTGCGCCGGGCGGGAGCGATCCACGCCTTCGATACCTTGAACCACTTCTTCCTCATCAGCGAGATGATCGTGCCTGGCTCGTCGTACTGGAACATCGGCGTCGGCCTTGAGAAGGGCGACGTCGAGAAAGACGCGGAGGCCATTCGCACCATGAAAACTCTGGGGCAGAACATGGCGTGGCTGCTGAAGAAGATTGACGACTGAGTGGTTCCCTCACCTGTCTGGTTTTCAAGCGCCGTTCGCCGCGTGCAATTGTTGCAAGGCGTAGACGGTGGTCTGGCGGCGCTGCATGGCGGCAATCCCTTCCACGGCGGCCTGCGCAGCGGCGACGGTGGTGATAGTGGGAATCCGCGCCAGCACCGCGGCCCGTCGGATGGCCTTCTCATCGAAGAAGGTATCCTGGCCGCGCGGGGTGTTGATGATCAACTGAATGCGGTCGCCCTTGATCAGGTCCACAACGTTCGGCCGGCCCTCCTTGACCTTGAAGACCCGCTCGACACTGAGGCCGGACTTCTCCAGTACGTTGGCCGTGCCCTCTGTGGCCACAATCCTGAAACCGAGGTGGACGTAACGGCGAGCCAGGTCGATGGCTGCCGGCTTGTCATGGTCGTTGAGGCTGAAGAAAACCGTGCCGCCGGTGGGCAACACCTGGCCTGCAGAAAGCTGCGCCTTGGCAAAGGCCTCGCCAAATGTGGCGGCCACGCCCATCACTTCGCCGGTGGACTTCATCTCCGGTCCCAGAACCGTATCCACGCCGGCGAATTTGTTCCAGGGAAAGACCGGCGACTTCACGTAATAATGTGTGCCGGTGCCCAGGTCCTCGCCCGTGGCGAGCTGCGCTGGCAGCAATTCGCGCAGTTTGCGGCCGGTCATCAGACGGGCCGCAATCTTTGCCAGTGGGATTCCGGTAGCCTTCGAGACGTAAGGCACGGTGCGCGAGGCGCGGGGATTCACCTCGATCACGTAAACGTGGTCCTGGCCTTCTGCGTCGCGCTGGATGGCGAACTGAAGGTTGACCAGGCCGACCACCTTCAGCGCGAGAGCGAGCTTGCGCGTGTAGGTGCGCAGAGTCTCAAGCGTCTCTTCGCGGATGCTCACGGCGGGCAGCACGCAGGAGGAATCGCCGGAGTGGATGCCGGCTTCTTCAATGTGCTGCATGATGCCGGCGATGATCACATCTTCTGAATCGCAGAGCGCGTCAACGTCAACCTCGATGGCGTTCTCAAGGAAATGATCCACCAGCACCGGGCGCTCCTGGGAGTACTCGACCGCCTCGCGCATGTAAAGGGCCACGGCCTCGGCGTCATACGCGATGACCATGGCCCGTCCGCCAAGCACATAGCTGGGCCGCACCAGCACGGGATAGCCAATGCGCTCGCCAATGGCCAGTGCCTCTTCCACGCTGGTAGCCGTGCCGCCGGCGGGCTGCGGAATCTTCAGCTCATTGAGCAACTTGCCGAAACGCTTGCGGTCCTCGGCCAGGTCAATCGACTCGGGCGAGGTGCCGATGATGGGCACGCCGGCCGCGCGCAGCCGCTGCGCCAGATTCAGCGGCGTCTGCCCGCCGAATTGCACGATCATGCCGATCTCAGCGCCCGACTGCGTCTCGTGGTTGTAGACCGCAAGCACGTCTTCCAGCACCAGCGGCTCAAAGTAGAGCCGGTCGCTGGTGTCGTAGTCGGTGGAGACGGTCTCCGGATTGCAGTTGACCATGATGGTCTCGTAGCCGTCGTCCCGGAGCGCAAAGGCCGCATGGCAGCAGCAGTAGTCGAACTCGATGCCCTGGCCGATGCGGTTCGGCCCCGAGCCGAGAATGATGATCTTCGGCGTTTGCGTCGGCGGCGCCTCGTCCTCTTCGTCGTAGGTCGAGTAGAGGTAAGGCGTCATGGACTCGAACTCGGCGGCGCAGGTGTCCACCAGCTTGAAGACGGGCCTGATTCCCTTCCCTTCCCGCAGTTCCCTCACCTGCTGCGTGCCTGCGTGGCCTTCCAGCTTCCACTCCGTGGCGATGCGCTCGTCGCTTAAACCGAGGCGCTTGAGCTGACGCAAGTGCTCCGCACTTATATCTGTTGGAGCAGTTTGTGCGATAGCCATCTGGGCCAGTGTTACTTCGCGAATCTGGTGCAGGAACCATGGGTCTATGCTGGTGAGCCGCGCCACTTCGCGCACGCTCAGGCCGCGCTCGAAGGCGAAGCGGATGTAGCCAAGCCGCTCCGGCTGCGGCGTGACCAGCCGCTGCGTCAGCCGCCGCGGCTCCAGGGTGATCTCCGCGCCGGTCTTCTTGCCGGATTCGAGCGAGCGCCAGGCCTTCATCAGCGCTTCCTTGAAGGTGCGGCCCATGGCCATCACCTCGCCGACGGACTTCATCTGCGGGCCCAGCGTGTCGTCGGAGCCGGGAAACTTTTCAAACTGCCACTTGGGAATCTTGACCACCACGTAGTCGATGGTGGGCTCGAAGCAGGCCGGGGTCTTACGAGTAATGTCGTTTGGAATCTCGTCGAGCGTGTAGCCCACGGCCAGCTTGGCGGCGATCTTGGCGATGGGGAATCCGGTGGCTTTGGAGGCCAGCGCCGAGGAGCGCGAGACGCGCGGGTTCATCTCAATCAACGTCATGCGCCCATCGACGGGATTGATGGCAAACTGCACGTTGGAGCCGCCGGTTTCCACGCCGATTTCGCGCATCACGGCGATAGCCGCGTCGCGCATCTTCTGGTACTCGCGGTCGGTGAGCGTCTGCGCCGGAGCCACGGTGATGGAGTCGCCAGTGTGCACGCCCATGGGATCAAAATTTTCAATCGAGCAGATGATGATGACGTTGTCGGCGAGGTCTCGCATCACCTCCAGCTCGAATTCCTTCCAGCCCAGCACGCTCTCTTCGATGAGGCACTCGTGGACCGGCGAAAGGTCGAGGCCCCGCGCCAGAATCTCCATCAGCTCTTCGCGGTTGTAGGCGATGCCGCCGCCGGTGCCGCCCAGCGTGAAGCTGGGACGGATGAGCACCGGGAAGCCGAGCTTGGAGGCAAACTCCAGGCCGTCGCGCAGGTTGTTCACCAAGGCCGATTTCAAAACATCCAGGCCGACGTGGAGCATTGCATCCTTGAAGAGCAGCCGGTCCTCGGCCTTCTTGATGGCTTCGAGTTTGGCGCCGATCAGCTCGACGTTATAGCGGTCGAGGATGCCCGCGTCAGCAAGATCGACGGCCAGATTGAGCGCCGTCTGCCCGCCGACCGTTGGAAGCAACGCGAATTTACCCGGAGCCTTGCCCGCGCCGTCAGCACCCAGCATCTCCGCCTCAATGCGAATGATCTCCTCGACGTACTCGCGGGTGAGCGGCTCGATATAGGTGCGGTCGGCGAGATCGGGATCGGTCATGATGGTGGCCGGGTTGGAGTTCACCAGCACCACCTCGTAGCCCTCCTTTTTGAGAGCCTTGCAGGCCTGCGTGCCGGAGTAATCGAATTCCGCCGACTGCCCGATCACGATGGGTCCCGAGCCGATCACCAGGATCTTCTGTATGTCATTTCTGCGTGGCATGTTCTCGCTCTTCTTAATCAGCTGCTTAAACTGTCGCGCCCTTTCAAAACCGGCCCTGCATTCGATTCATCGCAACATTGATGGTGGCAACTTCAATTCGCTGAGAGGCCCCAAGGGAGGAATCCAATGAAGACTCTTCTCCCCCTCCTCATCCAACTTGGGCTTGTTAATCGGCCTCTCCATTTCATCCACAAACTCAGCCTTAGTTCTTTGCAGCCGCTCGTCAGCGCCACGTTCCCACCGTCGAGAGTAGCCCCACACAGCAGCGTCAGCCTGTTCCACTGGGACATTCCAGTTAATTACTTCTGCTTGCAGCATCTTGCGGTTTGCGAAGCATTTATAGTAGCGAACCTCTGAGCCGACATCATCACTGTTCGCCCAGATTTCTACGAGGACTCGATCCCCTTCCATCCAAACCTCTGCTGTCGAATAGAAATCGGTATCAATACTTTTTAGCCCCTTGGCAAGACTCTTTACCTGCGTAAAGGAACTTCCCGGCCCAACGGCAAACCTTGCCTGACTCTTTGAAACATCCACGCCGCACTCGTCCGCAAAACGCACCAAGGTGGCTTCCGGTTGGTTGGATTTGATGCCAACCAAGTACCGGTTAAATGGGTCCTTCGGTTGTATGTCCTGAGGAGCAGAAGAAATAGAATTCCCCAGCCCAGCGAACAAAATCAGGACTGGGAGCCAGTGCTTCATCCCTTCCACTCCTCCATCATGCGGCGGAAGTCGCGGAAAAGATAATGCGAGTCGTGCGGGCCGGGGGCGGCTTCGGGGTGGTACTGGACGCTGAAGAGGGGGAGCGTCTTATGGCGCAGGCCTTCCAGCGTTTGGTCGTTCAGGTCCACGTGGGTCAGCTCCACCTCGTTGGCGTTGATCGAGTCCGGATCGACGGCAAAGTTGTGGTTGTGGGCCGTGATCTCCACCTTGCCGGTGGCGTAGTTTTTGACCGGATGATTGCCGCCGTGGTGGCCGAACTTGAGCTTGTAGGTGCGTCCGCCCAGGGCCAGCCCAACCAACTGGTGGCCCAGGCAAATGCCGAAGACCGGCACGCGGCCCATGAATTTGCGAATAGCGCGGACGGCGTAATCGACCGGCTCGGGGTCGCCGGGGCCGTTGGAGAGAAAGACGCCGTCGGGCTTCAGCTCCAGCACGTCTTCGGCGGAGGTTTCGGCCGGAACCACCGTAACGCGGCAACCCTCGCGCGCTAACATGCGCAGAATGTTGAGCTTGATGCCAAAATCGTACGCCACCACATGCAGCTCACGCTGTTTTGCGTCTTGGACGAGATCATTGGGCAGGAGAGGGTCGCCCGACTGGTTGCGGCTGTCGGAGGAATCAAACTGGTAAACAGTCTTGGTCGAGACGACGCGGGCCAGGTCCGTCCCGTCCATCTTGCGGATGCTGCGGGCCTTAGCCACCAACACGCCGGGATCGCTCTCGGAGGTCGAAATCACGCCGCGCATCACGCCGTAGGTGCGCAGGTGGCGGACCAGGGCGCGGGTATCGATCTCGGCCAACACCGGAACCGAATAGCGTTCCATGTACTCGTCAGTCACCTGCTCGGAGCGCCAGTTGGAGCTGATGGGCGAGAACTCGCGGACGATCAGGCCCTCGATATACGGCCTGGCCGACTCGTTGTCCGCCCGGTTGGTGCCGTAGTTGCCGATCTGGGGGTTGGTGAGAACGACGATTTGCCCGGCATAGGAAGGGTCGGTGGCGATTTCCTGGTAGCCGGTAAGGGAGGTATTGAAAACGACTTCGCCCCGGCATTCGCTGGGGTGCCCATAGCCGTGGCCACGGAAGATGCGCCCGTCTTCGAGCGCCAGAATCGATTGCATCGCCTCTCCGAAGAGTGGATTCTACCGATTTTAGCAGCTTTGAAGGGCTTGTGCCGGTGGAATTCCGGGCGGTAATTGGGCGCTTCTACCGCACAACGCCCGCGTCATGCGCCGGCCAGTAGACGAAGGCGGCCTTGCCGTAGATGAGCGCGCGATCCACAAGGCCAAATTCGCGGCTGTCGGAGGAGATCGACCGGTGGTCGCCCATCACGAAGTAGCTGTCATCGGGAACGACGATCTCCGGCATGGAGCGGGTATCGCGATACTCCTCGGGCACATACTTCTCCATCAGCCGCTTGCCGTTGAGCCAGACTGTGCCGTGGTCGATGCGCAGACGGTCGCCGGGCAGGGCGATCACCCGCTTGATATAGCTTTTCTCCGGGTCGCGCGGATAGTGGAAGACCACCACGTCGCCGCGCTCGATGGACGAGATGCGATAGACGAACTTGTTGATGAAGAGGCGGTCCCGATCCTCGAGCCGCGGCAACATGCTGGTGCCTTCCACACGGACCGGCTGGTAAAGAAAGGTGATGATCAGTACCGAGGCAGCTACGGAGACCACCAAATCGCGCAGCCACAGCCATGCGCCGCCGGCCTTGTGGGACGGTGCAGGCGCAGAGTTGGGTTGCGGCTTGCTGGGGTCCGCTCCAAACCTTGCAGTCGTCTGGGGATCAGGTGTGTTCTGGGGAACCGTTGGCATCTCTCTTAGATTACTCTCAGCCGAGGCCTCCGTGCAGGCCGTGGAATTCTGTGTTCATAATAGACGATCCGCTGGTAACCAAGGGTAGCCACATCGACCGCCAGACACAGGAGCAAGACAGAGGTCACGGCGGGAGTCGATTCGCGATAGGATGCAATTCAGCGATGAATTCAGTAATGATCCCGCCTTCCGCGCCCCCGGCCGGTTCTCACGGCCGGTTTGCAGCCGTTTACCGCGTGCTGGACGATGCAATTGCCGCCCGCGCCTTCCCCGGCTGCGCCTTTGGAGTTCTGGCCGGCGGAGAAACCGTGCTACAGGATGCACTGGGGCGGTTTACTTACGAGGAAGGCACGCCCGAAGTCACCCCGGAGACAGTCTACGACGTAGCCAGCCTGACGAAGGTTGTGTCTACCACGGCCGCGGCCATGCTGCTCTACCAGCGCGGCCTGCTCGACCTGGATACGCTCCTGGGCGAGCTGCTGCCGGGCTTTGTGGTGGGCCGCGCCCCCGGTGAGCGCGCTCGCCAGGTGAAGCTGCGCCACCTGCTGGCCCACAACTCCGGTCTGCCGGGCTACGTGGAGTTTTTTCGCACCGTCACCACCCCGTCCGCGCTTTTTCGCGCCTGCCTGGAACTGCCCCTTGAAGCCGAGCCGGGCGCTCGCGCCGAGTACTCCGATCCAGGCTTCATCCTGCTGGGCAAGGCGCTGGAGGTTTTGACGCGCGAGTACCTGGCCACCTGGGTCCGCCGGGAAGTCTTCCATCCACTTGGAATGTGCGCTACGGGATTTTGTCCGCCGCCCGCCGCGCGGCTGTCGATTCCGCCTACTGAGAAAGACACATCTTTGCGCCATCGCCGCATCCAGGGCGAGGTCCAGGATGAACACGCCTGGCTGCTCAAGGGCGCCGGCGGCCACGCCGGACTATTCTCCAATGTGCCTGATTTATTGCGCTTTGCGGCTGAGATTCTCAGCGCCGGACCCGAAGCAGGACCGGAGACGAGAAGGCCACGCCTGTTTGACGCGGCGACGGTCGAGCTTTTTGCCCAACGGCAGAGCCCGCAGGGGAGTTCGCGGGCGCTCGGCTGGGATACGCCCTCTCAAAATTCCTCATCCGGCCATCACTTTTCGCCGCGCTCGATCGGGCACCTGGGCTACAGCGGCTGTTCGTTTTGGATTGACCTGGACGCCAGGGTTGCCGTTGCGTTGCTCAGCAACCGCACCTGGCCCGACCGGCTCGCCGCGGCGAGCCAACTGATACGCGCGATTCGACCCGCATTTCACGATGCCGTTCGCGAGGCGCTGTAGCAATTCCTTAACCTGCGCCTCCCATGGCGGGCCCATTCATTCAGAATTCTCTCTGTCAGTTGACTGGTTTACAGATACAATTAAAACTTGGGGGCACATGCGATGCTTACCAGTTCGACGATCCAGGAAACGGCCGACACCCAAGCAAACGACATCAAGAAAGATCAGGCCTCCCTGCTTCAACAACTGACGACTGAGAGCCAGAACGAGGCGTCTCAAGGCTTTGACACTAAATCCGCGCTCGAGATCGCGCGCATCATCAACCATGAGGATGCGAAGGTCGCGGCAGCTGTCAAGAAGGCGATTGCGGAGATTGCGCAGGTCATCGACCAGGTGGCCCGCAGCCTGCGCGATGGCGGCCGGCTGATCTACGTCGGCGCCGGCTCAAGCGGGCGCATTGCGGCGCTCGACGCCTCCGAGTGCCCCCCCTCATACTCCTCGGCTCCGGGGCAGGTGCAGTACATCATGGCCGGAGGACCCAAGGCGCTGGCCTCGGCCGTCGAGGTCAACGAGGACTCCGAGGAGCTGGGCCAGCGGGACATCGCCCGCCGCCGCCCCACGCGCAAGGACGTCGTGGTGGGGGTCTCGGCTTCTGGCCGCACTCCTTATGTAGTGGCTGCTGTGGCTTATGCCCGCGCCCGCGGAGCGCATACCGCCGCAGTTACCTGCAACCACGAAACTCCTCTGGCCGCGGCCGCCGATATCGCCATCGTTGCCGAAGTCGGCCCCGAGGTTGTCTCCGGCTCCACGCGCATGAAGGCCGGCACCGCCCAGAAGATGATCCTGAACATGATCACCACCGGCGCCATGACCCGGCTGGGCTACGTGTACGAAAACCTGATGGTCAACGTGCACATGCAGAACTCGAAACTCGTCGAGCGCGGCATCCGCATCCTGATGGGCGCCTGTAAGATCGACCGGGAAACCGCGGTGCATACCATCAAGAGCGCCGGCCGCAGCGTCCCGGTGGCCCTGGTGATGCTCAAGGCCAAGGTCGACAAGCCCGAGGCGGTCCGCCGCCTGGCTAAATCCGACGGCAACGTGCGCCTGGCCATCGAAGACAACTTGCTGGAGCTATAACTGATCCAGAAAGCCTGACTTTTTCATCCTGTTACTGCTGAGGATACCCGTGTCTGCTGGCGGCTGGCCTTGCTCCAGCTACGATTTACACTAGAAGGCCAGGGGTTGCGTATTCTTCATGGATAAATTTGTCATTCGCGGCGGCAATCCGCTGGTGGGCACCATTCGCGTCTCGGGAGCAAAGAACTCGGCGCTGCCGTGCATGGCCGCGGCGATTCTTACCGAGGACGAGGTCACTCTCGAAAACATTCCCCAGGTGCGGGACATCGAGACCCAGCGCCGGCTGCTGGTGTCGATGGGCGCAGAGGTCGAGCTGGGCTACGGGCGGGCGCAACATCGCACCAAGATCAGCTGCCGGACCCTCTCCGACCCCGAAGCCAAATATGAGATTGTGAAGACCATGCGGGCCAGTTCCCTGGTCCTCGGCCCACTCATTGCCCGCGCCGGAAGGTCGCGCGTGGCCATGCCCGGCGGATGCGCCATCGGCGGCAGGCCGATCGATTTGCATATCAAAGGCCTGGAGAAGATGGGCGCTGCGATCACCCAGGAGCACGGCTACCTGGAGGCGCGCGCGGAGCGGCTGAGAGGCGCGCACGTGGTCTTCGACAAGATCACCGTGACCGGCACAGAGGATCTTCTGATGGCCGCCGTGCTGGCTGAGGGCGAAACCCTGATGGAGAACTGCGCGCGCGAACCGGAGGTCATCGACCTCGCTGAGCTGCTGACCGCGATGGGCGCCAAGATCGAGGGGGCCGGAACCTCTACTGTCCGCGTGCAGGGAGTCCAGCGGCTTCATGGCGCACGCTACCGCATCCATCCCGACCGCATCGAAGCAGGGACATTTCTAGTTGCGGGCGCCATCACCGGCGGCGATCTGCTGGTGGCCAACTGTAACCCAGCGCACCTGAGCGCGGTGATTGCCAAACTGGAAGAGGCCGGCGCTGGCGTGGATATTCTCGGCCCTGAGACAGTCCGCGTGCGTGGCGACGGGCAACTGCGCGCGGCCGACATCTCCACCGAGGAGTATCCCGGCTTCCCCACCGACATGCAGGCGCAGTACATGGCCCTCGCCACACAGGCCGAGGGGGTGAGCACGGTCACGGAAAACATCTTCGAGAACCGCTTCATGCATGTGCAGGAGCTGGTGCGGATGGGCGCCAACATCAAGGTAGATGGAAGCACGGCCACCGTGCGCGGGCCGACAAAATTGTCTGCGGCGGCCGTTATGTGCTCTGACCTGCGGGCCTCGGCGTCCCTGGTGCTGGCGGCGCTGGTAGCCGACGGCGAGTCGATCCTGGACCGCGTTTATCATATGGACCGCGGCTATGAGCGCATCGAGGAGAAATTGCGCGGCGTGGGCGCGCAGATCCGGCGCATGGGCAATATCTTTAATTCCAAAGAAGGTAATACGGCCGCGGACTGATCGCCCGAATCACGCTTACACCGTACAAACTGGCAGCCATCGTCTTGAGTCGAGCGGAGTAGAGTCTGTAACTCTGAACAATTCCCTTGCGGTCATCCAATCGATCACCGGATCAATTCCGGTCTGCGGTTACGTAAGGTCACCCTAAGGTTTTTCAGATGCAACTAAAAAGGTATACCAAATGCCCGCCAAATCGACGATGTTATAGATGAAAAGCCGTCCTGTGGTGAGGTGGGCGTAATGGATTGGAGCGGGCTCCCAGACTTGACAGCAGTTGCACTCTTGGCCTGCGCCTTTGCATCTGTGGCTCAGCGCCGCCCGACGCCTGCCTCCGGAATCTGGCTCCTCGGCTGGTTGCTGGTAGCCCTGCATTTTGCCGCCTTCCTATTCTCGGACTTTCCCGGCATTTGGGGAACCCTGGCAACCGTAATCGGACTGATCGCGCTCGTCTGGGCTGGAATTCTCTTCATGTGGGCCTCGGTTCCCTACCGCAGCGAAATTTCCAGCCGCTGGATGCTGGCAACCCTGGCAGGAACAAGCGCGCTCTACATGGCCCTTCTTGTGGTCAGCCCGGCGTCAGCCTGGGTCTTGAATTCAACCGCGGCGCTCCTAGGCGCCTTGCCGCTCCTGGTCGCGCTCGCAGCGTTGCGAAAGTTCCACCATCCGCTGCGCTGGGTTGCTGTCGTCCTCTATGGCGCTCTCTCGATCTTCCTTCTCATCTTTCAGCACCGGCCCGGCAATGGCGTATATCTGGCATTAAACGCCGTAATGTTCACTGTCTACTTGGGCTGCTGCCTCCACTTCTGGTATATGTATCGGCGCGCCACCGCCGGCGCATTCATCACCATTGCCGGATTCCTTGCCTGGGCGTCGGTGTTCGTCGTTGGGCCGTGGATGCAGGCGTTTCTGCCCAATGTGCATGTCGAGAGCGAGGTGTGGAACCTGCCCAAGTTTGTGGTAGCCGTCGGCATGATTCTGCTTCTCCTTGAAGACCAGATTGAGCACAACCGGCATTTGGCGCTGCACGACCCTTTGACCGGACTTCCCAACCGCCGGCTCTTCCAGGACCGGCTGGCCAGCGCTCTGGAGCGCGCCCGCCGCACCGAAACACAGGCGGCCCTTCTGGTGCTCGATCTGGACCATTTCAAACAGGTGAACGACACCCTGGGCCATCACATGGGCGATCTGGTGCTGCAGCGCGTCGCGGCGATCTTTTCAGCTCGCGTTCGCCGCTCCGACACTGTAGCGCGAACCGGAGGCGACGAGTTTTCCATCATCCTCGAGGAGCCCACCAACCGCGACCGCGCCATGAATGTAGGCAAGTCCTTGCTGCAGCTGATCAATGAGCCCTTGCAAGTGGACGACGAGCTACCTATGCGAATCGGTGCCAGTATCGGCATTGCGATCTTCCCCGACGACGCAACCGACATGGAATCTCTATGCATAGCGGCAGATCTGCGGATGTACGGCTCGAAACATGATTCTGAAGGCATGGACAAATAGGCGGCCCTGCAATACCGTCCCCGCTCACCGCGCAGAAGTCCCAGACGCAGACTGGTGTTCGCGTAATCGATTAATCGGACGTCAGCTGCTCAAGACAGAAAGGCCCGGACTTGACGTCCAGGCCTTTCTCTTGGTTCATACTGTGCTTTCGATCAACTTTGGCCGCCACCGCTGCCGGGTCCGCGGCCGCCACCACCGGGCCTGCGGCGACGGCGGCGACGATTGTTGTTGGCCGGATGACGGCCCGCGCCCGCCACTTGACCTGCGGGAACCGGCGCGCCCTCAATGCGGTTGAAGTTCGGCTCGCTCTCCTCGTCGAACTCCTCGCCCGCTTCGTCATCGAAATCGTCACCACCCTCGATGAGAATTGTGCTCTGGTTCGACTTCGGCTGACGTTCGTCGAACTCATTCCGGGGCCTTGCCGGCGCGGCGGGCACGGCAGCAGATTCAGAAGCGGAAATCTCCACTTCTTCGGCTTCAGACGCAACCGGAGCGGTATGGACCAGCTTTGCCTTCTGTTCCTTGATGAGTGCTTTGCGGCTGAGCTTGATGCGGTTGCCCTCGATGGCCAGAACCTTGACCATGACTTGATCGCCCTCGCGCAGCTCGTCCTTCACTTCCTTCACGCGATGTTCGGCGATCTCGGAGATGTGCAGCAGGCCATCCGTGCCGGGGAAGAGTTCGACGAAAGCGCCGAACTCAGCCAGACGAACCACCTTACCCAGGTATGTCTTGCCCACCTCAGGAACAGCGGTGATGTCGTTGATGATGGCCAGCGCCTTTTTCAGGCCCTCGCTGTCGCAGGAAGCGACGCTAACCCGGCCGGTGTCGTCCACATCGATCTTGGCGCCGGTCTGCTCGATGATGCTGCGGATGGTCGCTCCGCCCTTCCCGATCAGATCGCGAATCTTGTCGGTGGGGATCATCACGGTTTCGATGCGGGGCGCATAGGCAGAGCGCTCGGTGCGCGGTCCGTCCAGCACCGCGTCCATCTTGTCTAGCAGGAAGAGCCGGCCTC
>JBKQRH010000158.1:0-22994 GCA_052326045.1 Occallatibacter sp.
AACTGGCCGTCGAGGTCCCAGTGATACTCCAGGCGAAAGCCCTCGTCTTTTGGAAGCTGATAGGCGGTGATGGTGATGAAGCGGGCATGAAGGCCGTTCATTGCCTGGGCTAACTCGCGCACGCTTATTGCGCTGAGCATCAGCCAATGCACGCCGCCCTTCTCGACCCAGGGTTCTGTGGTCTTCAGTATCTCCGGAATCTTTTCGAGCAGAGTCATTGTGAGCCTCCTGCAACGGGGCTGGCTGCTTGTTCTATTTGTCCGGCGACAACAGCCGGCGGAGCGACCGTCGCCGGCTTGACGGTCTGCTTGCGGGCAATTGTGTAGGACTTTTTCAACTCGCCGACGGTGAGGTAAATCGGCGGGCACTCGGAGTCCTGGCTGAGGGCGTGTTCCTTGCATCCTTCGACGCAGCGGCCGCAGAAGGTGCATTGGCCGGGCTCGTAGCTCCAGGTGAATTCGCCTTTGCCGGCTTTGAACTCGATAGCGCGCGCGGTGCAGCGAAATCTGCAGATGGCGCAGCCGGAGCAGAGCTCGGGATCGAAGCGCACCAGGCCCCGGTAACGCTCGCTCACCTGGGGGCGCGCGGGAAAGAGCAAAGTCCGCGAGCCGCCCCACAGGTTCTTCCACAGCATGGTAAGAATATTCATGCTCTATACCTCATAAAAAGGGCGGAGGCAACGGCCAGAACCGCGAAGATCAGCGTGCATTGCCAGTAAAAACGGACCGTAGTATCGATCTGCAGCCGCGCCGTGGCTGCCGCGACCGCCGACAAGAGCAACACGATGGCAAAGGAGAGCGCGACGAAGACCAGGGCGGCGAGCCACCAGAGGGTGAGATGGGGAGCGATCAGCGTGGCCACCAGGCCGGTAGCCGCAACCCACTCGAGGCCATGCGAGAGCTCCCACATGGCCAGCTCGGGCCCTGCGTACTCGACCATGGGCCCGGAGTAAATCTCCTGCTCGGCGTTGGGCAGCGAGAAGGGATTGAGATGCAGCTTGGCGGGCAGACAAACCAGGATCGCCACGATGCCCAGAATTTGCAACGGCGAGGCCGGCAGTTGCGCCAGGGCTTCAAGCCGGAAGGTATGCTGCGAGGCGGCGATGGAGATGATGGCCAGAAGGAAGACCACGTTGTAGGAGACGCTGAGGACGGCTTCGCGCGCCGAGCCGATCTCGCCAAAGATGGAACGCGAGGAGAAGCCGGCGGCGATGATGCACATGGAGGGCAGTTCCAGCAGCGCCAGCAACAGGATCAGGTCGCCCTGGAAGCCGCCGGAGGCGGGCAGCACGGGCAGCAGGCCAACCGCGCCGCCAGCCGCCGAGACGGCAAGCAGCGGCCATAGCCTCATGAGCAGGCCGCCCACGCCGCTGCGCGGAGGCATCTGCTTGCCCAGCAATTTGATGAAATCGTAAAACGGCTGCATGAAGGGAGGGCCGACGCGGCCCTGCATCAGGGCCACCGCTTTGCGTTCCACCCACAGGAAGAACCACGCGGCGGGCACGGCGAAGAGCAGCCCAGGAAAGATAAGCAGGCGCGCTAACGCGGTAGTCAGATTCATAGCTGCACCTCACTGGCCGCGGCTTTGGCGGCGCATTCGCACGCGCAGGCCGGATCGGCGACAGGCACCATGACAGATTCGACCGGCAGCTTGTTGCCTCGCGCGGCCAGAATCTCCGCGGCTTTGGCTATGCCCAGCACAATGGCGTCGGGACGCGGCGGACAACCGGGCACGAAGACATCGACCGGGATGTGCCGGTTGAGCGGCCCATCCAGGGTCCGGCTGTCGATGAAGACATTGGTCGTCGCCGGACAGGAGCCGATGGCCACCACAGCCTTGGGTGCGTAGACTTGTCCGTAGACGGTTTTAATGGCCTCGACGGCATTGTGGGTGACAGGGCCGGTGATGCAGAGAATGTCGGCGTGCCGCGGGCTGCCTTCCAAGCGCACCCCCAACTGCTCGGCGTCGTAACGAGGGGTAAGACTGGCCACCAGTTCGATATCGCAGCCGTTGCAACTGCCCGAGTTCATGTGGAAGAGCCAGGGGCTGTGTTGCCGGGAGTAACACATCAATTTGTTCCAGAGGTTCATGGTCTACCCCCAAGCAGCATTCCGAGCGCATCCGGCCACATGCCGGCGGCCAGAATCAGCACGGTCAGCACGACGATTGTGGCCTGCAATAGAAGAGGCTCATTGATTGGATGCGGTGGAGCCGGCGCCGGACTCGGCGGCGGACTCGGCTCAGGCGCCGGTCCCCACCAGGTGCGGGTCAAAGCCAAGGTATACGCGATCAACGCCAAGATGGACGAGAGGATGAAAACCGCAGCCAGAGGCCAGCCGATCTGCACGGCGGTCTCGTAGAGTCTCCAGCGGCCGATGTAACCCATCGTCGGCGGAATGCCCAGCATGGCCAACATTCCGAAGAGAAAGCCGAAGGCGCTGACCGGGTAGCGGTTGATAAGGCCCGAGTGTTCGCCGTCGAGCGCGCCGTCGGCTTCGGGACCGCTGAGGCAGATGAAGAGCAGAGCCTTGGCGAGAGCGTGGGTTGCAGCCGCAAAGATCGCGCCGTCCAATCCAATGATGTTAATGGAGAAGACACCGAGCAGCAGGAAACCTACGTCCTCGACTGTGGAAAGAACCAGCAGACGCTTGAGGCTGCGCTGCGTGAGCATGAGCAGAGCGGCAAGGAAGGACGTGACAGCAGCCGCGCCCAGCAGGAGTCCCTGGGGAGTAAGCAAGCCCGGAGAAGCCTGAGCTGCCAGATACAGTTCACCGAAGGCGGCCATGTCGACTACCGCGATGATCAGGCCGAGCACCAGAGCCGGAACTTCGTCAGCCAGAGTGAGCAGCCAGAAGAAGAGCGGAACCGCGGCCAGCTTGACGCAGACGCTGGTCAGCAGAAGCGCGCGCGCCCAATCAGCCTGTCCGTGCTGCAGCAGCAGGTCGCTCGAAACCAAGGACGCAGCGGAGAGGACGACAACCGCCAGGTAGAGCAACTTTGCGGAGAAGGTTCTTGCGCTCTGCCAGACCAGCACAACGGTCAGCAGCGCACCTAACTCCAACAGGCCAAGACGCTGCCATGGATCGGCAACCATCAGGCCCGCAACGGCGGCCGTGCCAGCCAGAATCATCAGCGGCGCAAGCCGGAGGCTCTTTGCATGACTGAGAGCCGCGAGGACGAGGGCGACTCCGGCCACGGCGCAGGCAGTAACCAGCAGCGACGGCACGCCAGGCGAGGCAACGGTTTCAGCAGTACCCGCAAGCGCCGGGACAAACCAGCGAACGCCCGCCAACACCGCTGCGGCCAGCACGATAACCAGCGCCAGCGCGTTGCGCTCCATCCAGGAGACGATAACGCCGAGCCCACGCGAGACAGCCTGCAGACCGCGCCAGACGCCCAGGTAGACAGCGTCCACATTGGTCCAGCGGAAGAACTCACGCCAGTTCTGCAGGAAGATGCTGGAAAAATCGCTGGCCGTGAGCCTGTCCTCCGACGACAACGGCTCTCCGCCGGTGAAGATTCCTCCGCCAGCGCCAACCAGGGCAGCCCCGCCCCCGGAAACCGTGGCGGCAACCGTGGCCGGACGCGCGGCGTAGGCAATGGCGTAGATCAGCCCGCCCAGCACAATCGAAACCACGGCCAGCACCAGGCCGCCGACGGTCGAGAAGCTGCCCGCATCGCCCGAGAGCCCAAACCACGTGACCTGCGCCACAGTCAGCCGAAACGCAAGCAGGATCGGATTGAGCAGATAATTGACGGCCAGTTGCGGCGCGACGCCCAGGATGACGCTGCCCGCGGCCAGCAAACCCATCCCCCAGATCATGGTCGGCGGAGACTCGTGGGCGTCTTTGGTCGCCTCCGTCGTGGGTCCCAGGAAGACGGCGCTGGTGGCCTTGGCGCCGAAAAAGACAGTGCCGAGGCTGGCCGCCCAAGCCACCATCGCGGGAACGGCCCATCCGGCCTGCAAGGCCGCGGCGTAGAGCATCCACTTGCTGGCGAAGCCGCTCATGAGCGGAATGCCCATCATGCTGCCCACGCCGATCAGCCAGGAGAGAGTCGTCTTGGGCATCTTCTGCGCCAGGCCGCCCAACAGGTTCATGTCGCGCGTGCCCGAGGCGTGCTGCACCGAGCCGGCGGTCAAAAACAGCCCGGCCTTGAAGAATCCGTGATTGAGGCAATGGAGGAGGCCGGCGACGATGGCCAGCGGCGTGCCGATGCCCAGGCCCATCATCATGTAGCCGATCTGGCTCACCGTGGAAAAGGCCAACATGCGCTTCAGATCGGTCTGCACCATGGCGTACATCACGCCGACGGCCATGGTGACGGTGCCCACCCACATCAGGGATTCATTGCCCCAGGCGAATCCCCCGGCCTGCGGCCAAGCGCCAAAGCTGTGCATGCGGGCGGCCAGATAAACGCCGGCCTTGACGTAGCAGGCAGCGTGGAGCAGTGCGCTAACTGGGGTGGGCGCGGCCATGGCTTCGGGAATCCAGGTGTGCAGGGGAAACTGGACGGACTTGGCCACCAAAGCCACCAGCATGAGAACAAAGATTCCGCCCGTGAAGGCGCGGGCCACGGCCGGATCGGTCCACAGCGCGCTGCCTGTGCGGTGATAGACCACCAGGATGGCGGCCAGCAGGCCGTATCCCGCAATGTGGGTCATCAACAACACTTTACGCGCGCCACTGACCGCCTCGCGGTTGGTGTACCAGAAGCCCACCAAGCTGAAGGAGCAAAGGCCGACCAGTTCCCAGCAGAGATAAAAGAAAAAGAGGTTGGCGCTGTAGACCAGTCCGACGAAGCCGGCGATGAAGACCAGCATGGAGGCGTAGAAGCGGGTCGCAGCCTTGTCGTGCGCCATGTAGCCGATGGAATAGAGGAGGACAAAGGCGCCGAGGCCCGTCCCCATCAGCGCGAACAGGACGCTGAGCGCATCCACATGGAAGACGAGGGTCAGCGGACCGTCCCAGGGGAGCGCGTTCAACTCGACGGCCTGCCCTGCCCGGACCAACGGCGCCATGCCAACCACGGCCAGCACCGCGGGCAGACAGGTGAGAGCGGCGAGGATACCTTTCGCCCGAGCGGAACAGAGCCGCGCTACGAGAAGTTGAAGCACCGCGCCCAACAAAAGCGAGCAGGGCGCAATCAGAATAAGGGCCGCAGCGGTCATGTCTCGATGCTAGTTAGCGGGGTCTCCCGACGCTGTGATGTAACGCACATGCAGGACCGAATACCGCAGTGCGGTACGAGGTTCGTGCGGTCTAGTGGGCAGTTCTGAAGTGGAATAGAGCAGAGGCGGCGTAATGAAAGCGTAGCGGCGGTCACGAAGGCAAATTGAGAACGGGAAATGGCAGCCGAGGGCTGGGCGGTAGCTGAGTCAGCGGCACAGATTCGTCTGGCGCCCAGTAGCCGAAGCGCCTCGCCCAGCTGACGCGGGATGCTGCCGCCACCGACTAGATGGCGGCAGCGCCGGCCTGGAGCCGGCGCCAGAAGAAGTACGAGAGTCCCCAGAGCACGCTAGTGATCGCCGAGGGGGCCAGCGCCGCCGGGCGATCGGCTATGGAGAGGTGGGCAATGAGCGCCGAGACGAGGTTGATGGCGAAGCCGGCGTAGGCCCATTCTTTGACCCGCGCGGGGAGCATGGGCAGGAGCAGTGCAAGCACGCCCGCCACCTTGGCCCAGGAGAGCTCCACCCGGAAGGAGGCGGCGGAGAAGCCGAGGCGGGTGAAGGCCTGCGCCGCCTCCGGCAGGCGCATCAACTCGTAGTAGGCGGTGAAGCTCATCTCCAGACAAAAGAGGGCCGTGAAGATCCAGAAGCCGGCGACCAGCCACCTCGAAGCTTTCATCTTATTGGAAGCCTTCATCCCACACCCCCGCCGAGCACCCGCTCCAGACCGTCGAAGAATTTCTGCCAGCCGTATTTTGCACCCTGATAAGCTGCCTGTTGATCTGGACGGAAGCCGGACTGCTCCATGCGAACGTGCGTGCCGCCCTCGGCTGGAGTCAATGTCCAGAGCACCACCCATTGCAGCCCGCTTTCGGCTCCCCCAACACCCCAGTTATAGGACAGGCGTTGCAATGGGTCGACGATCAGCACCTCGCAGTCGACAACGCCGTTCCAGTTCGGCATGGGCTCGGCCCGGAACTGGAACTTCCGCCCGATCACCGGCTCGAAGTCGTTGTTCATCATCCATTGCGCGAGGAGCGGGCTCTCGGTGAGCGCGCGCCACAGCTTTTCCGGCGGATGCGGGAATACTCTCTCGATCACAAGGGTACGGGTACCCTCTGCTGGATTGCTCATGGTTCCATCCTTTTCAGTAGGTTTTCGAGTTGATCAAATCGGTCGCGCCAAAAGGCGCCATAGAGATTGAGCCAGTCCACCATCGGAGCCAGCGCACCGGGCTGCGCGCGATAGTGAGTTTCGCGTCCCTCGTGGCGATGCCGCACCAGCTTTGCCCGCTTCAGCACCGTGAGGTGCTTTGAGACAGCAGGCTGGGACACGCCCGCATAGCGAGTCAATGCGTGGACGGTCTGTTCGCCCCGCCGGGTCAGCTCCTCGAAAATGGCCCTGCGCGTGGGGTCGGCAAGAGCGCGGAACGCTGGATTGGCATTGCCCGGCTTCACAAATAAAACCATAACCGTATGGTTATGGTTTTGTCAAGAGAAATATGACACAATTCTTGATTGCTCCCTGGCGGGGTATCGACTCCTTCGATTGCGCTGGGGGCAGAGACACGACGGACAGATTCGTGACGAGCTTGGCTTAACCCAGCCTGAAGTTCTCCGTTTCTCGATGAGCGCAGAATCGCCGCGTCACTCATTGAGGACCGATCGGTAGCGCAAAGCCGGCAAGTGTCTTGAAATCTGTCAGGTGCAGTCGGAGCGACTAGATGGCCTGACGCTGCGGCGTTTCACAGGAGAAAGCAGGGTGGGCTGATTCGAAGCGGAGAGGGTCGGACCGTCTCATTTGGCGGGACGAAGCTGGACCTGGTAATCCCGGTAGTCGATGGTTACGACGGTTTTGCCAAAGAGGAAGCTGTTGGAGACGGCTCGGGCGTGGGTGGCCTGCGCAAAGCCGGCCACGTTTGCGTATTGGCGCGTCATCTGCGTGGGTCCTGTGAAGACGGAAGGGCTTTTGGACCCTGTTCCCTGAACCTGAACGATCGAACCATCCTTCGCGTCCACCCACAAGGTTCCCTCAATGAGATAAGGAGCCTTTCGTTTGGGGGTCAAGGCAAGAACAAGGCAGTCCCGCCCATCCAGGTGCTGGCTCGCATCGGACTTCAGTTTCATTTCATAATTTGCGGAAGTGAACCACGACCCTTCCCGGATTCCGGGTTGGTTCAAGCGTTTCTCATTGTCCAGGATCGCGCCCAATACCAGGCTTTGTATGACCTGCGAGCCGGTCTGGGAGAGGATGGTGTAACTCTTGCCCGTATCCTGGCGGTAGAGGGTCTTCACCGTCATCTCAGCCACAGGATGAGTTTCGTCGTTATTTCTGTAAACGGCATAGTGTTCGGTAACGGTGTATCCAGCAATATTGTCGATCCTGGCTTTGACCGCTGCGTCGATGTGTTGAATGACCGATGCAGCGTCGGGCTGCTGGGCCGGAACGGCGACGATTCCAAGGCAGGCAAATAAAGAAGCAGCCGCAACCGCGCGCGGCATGCGAAATTGCCTGGAACTCATCATGCTGAGACTCTCCGCATCCTCTCTTCCAGAGTAAGCCTTTCCCGTCCTGGGACTGTGCTGTGTTGGACAGGGAGTGGAGGCGTATTGGCTGTTGCGGACAGGCGGCCTTCGCCCATGCGCTATGCTGGTCTCCGGTGTGAGGCGCGATTTTGATGCATGAAACCCAACCAAAACGAGAACGGCGCGAGGTGCTGGTGCGCGGGGTGGTGCAGGGGGTGGGATTCAGGCCTTTTGTGTACCGGCTGGCGCTGGAGGAGGGGCTGGCGGGGTTTATCGGGAACGACACGGATGGAGTGACGATCGAGGTTGAGGGGCCGGCGGGACAGGTGGACGCTTTTCTGGGGCGGTTGCGCGCGGAGACTCCGCCGCTGGCGCGGATCGACTCGGTTGCGGTGCGGGATTTGGCGGCGACCGGGGAGGCGGGATTCCGGATTGTCGCCAGCGAGGTTTTGGGACGGGTGAGCACGGGGATTCCGGCCGATGCGGCGACCTGCGCGGATTGTTTGCGGGAGTTGCTGGACCCCAAGGACCGGCGGTACCGGTATCCGTTTTTGAACTGCACCAACTGCGGGCCGCGATTCACGATTACGCGGCGGATTCCTTACGACCGGCCGCAGACTTCGATGGCGAAGTTTCCTATGTGCCCGGAGTGCCAGCGGGAGTACGACGATCCGCTGAACCGGCGCTTCCATGCGCAGCCAAATGCGTGTTGGGAGTGCGGGCCTCGGGTGTGGGTCTTGCAGACGGCAGTCTCCGAATCGAGCTCTGGTGAAGAGGCAGTAAAGCAGACGCTGCAACTGCTGATGGAGGGGAAGATTGTAGCCATCAAGGGGATCGGCGGCTTTCACCTGAGCGTGGACGCAACCAACCAGGCGGCGGTGATGCGGCTGAGGGAGCGCAAGCGCCGCTTTGGGAAGCCGCTGGCGGTGATGGTGAAGGATGTGGAGGCGGCGCGGATGGCGTGCGCGCTGACGGCGCAGGATGAGGCGCTGCTGAAGACGGCGGCGCGGCCGATTGTGCTGGCGCGGAAGAAGGACGACGGTGAAATTGCGGAGGGGGTTGCGCCGGGGATTCCCTGGTTGGGCGTGTTTCTGCCCTATGCTCCGTTGCAGCATCTGCTCTTTGCCGACCCGCGCGTGCGGGCGCTGGTGATGACCAGCGCAAACCTGAGCGAGGAGCCGATCGCCATCGACAACAACGAGGCGCGGGCGCGGTTGGGAGGGATCGCGGATTGCTTCCTGATGCACGACCGGGAGATCTTGCAGCGGTGCGACGACTCGGTGGCGGCGGTGGTGGATGCGGCGCCGCAACTGATCCGGCGGGCAAGGGGGTTTGTGCCGCTGGGGGTGGAGTTGCCGGCGGGGTTGCATCTGGATGCGCCTCCTCTGCTGGCCGTGGGCGGGCACATGAAGAATGTGTTCGCGCTGGCGCGGGGACGGCATGTGTATCAGAGCCAGCATTTGGGGGATCTGGAGAATCTGACGGGGTTGGAGTTTTTCAAGGAGTCGCTGGACCACCTGATGCGCACATTTGAGATTGAGCCGGAGACGGTGGCGCACGATTTGCATCCGGGTTACCTGTCGACCGAATGGGCCAAGGAATGGGCGCGGGAGCGGGGACTGAGGCTGATTGCGGTGCAGCATCATCATGCGCATATAGCCGGGTGCATGGCCGAGCATGGGCTGGAGGGACCGGTCATCGGCCTGGCGCTCGACGGCACCGGCTACGGGACGGATGGACGGATTTGGGGCGGCGAAGTGCTGGTGTGCAGGCTGGAGGGCTTCGAGCGGTTTGCGCATCTGGAGTACGTGCCGATGCCGGGCAGTGAGGCGGCGATCCGGGAGCCGTGGCGGATGGCGCTAGGGCATTTGAGCGCGGCGGGGTTCGATGTTGGCTCGGTGGAGGTGCTGGACCTGGTAGGCGCGACGGAGAAAGAGGCGCGGGTGCTCAGGCGGATGATGGAGCGAGGGGTGAATGCGCCGTTGACTTCGAGTCTGGGAAGGCTGTTCGATGCCGTGGCGGCGGTGGTGCTGGGGCGGCGGGAGGTGGATTACGAGGCGCAGGCGGCAATCGAGCTGGAGGGGCTTGCCGTGGATGAGCCGGACATACCGGCGCCGGAATGCTATCACCTCAAGTTCTTGGGTGGGGATTGGTCAAAGCGCGAGCCTGCAATCCTTACAGCCAAGTCGATGTGGGGAGCGCTGATGCAGGACCTACTTCGGGGCGCCGCAAAGCCGGGGATTGCAGCTCGGTTTCATGCAGGCGTGGCCGCGGGCTTTGTGCGGGCGGCGGTGCTGGCGCGGAGGGCTACGGGAGTGGAGAAGGTGGCGCTGAGCGGCGGCTGCATGCACAACCGCAGGCTGGCGCGGCTGCTGCGCGTGGGGTTGGAGGCAGAAGGCTTTGAGGTTTTTCAGCACCGCCAGGTCAGTCCTGGGGATGGCGGGCTGAGTTATGGGCAGGCCGTGGTTGGGGCGGCAGTTCTGGCGAAGCGCGGTTAGCCGGAGATGCGGACTAGCTCCTGTGCTTCCTCGCGCGGGCCGAGGATGGAGATGCGGGGAAGGCGACCGCGGACCATGGCCACTTCGTCGCAGCGGTGCAGGCGCGGGCAGGACTGGCAGTCTTTGAATATCTTGTCGGGCAGTTCTGCCTTGTCTTCGACGGTGCGGAATCCGTATTTGAAGAAGAAGTCGGGGATGCGCGTGAAGAGACAGACGGACTGGACGCCGTGTTGTTCGGCTTCCTCGATGAGCGCGGCCAGGATGCTGCCGCCTGCGCCCTGGCCCTTGGCTTCAGGCTTGACCACGATGGAGCGCACCTCAGAGAGATGCGGGCCGTAGAGATGGAGCGCGCCGCAGCCGAGAAAGACGCCGCCATCGGACTCGGCGACGGTGAAGTCGCGGATGTTTTCGCAGATCTCGGCGAAGGGGCGCTTGAGCAGCGTGCCGTCGGCGGAGAGCGAGTTCACCAGGTCGTAGACGTTGGAGGCGTCCTGGAGCAGTGCCTTACGCACCAGCATGAACGGCCTCCTGAGTTAACACGGCGATGCGCCGGGATGCGGCGGCGAGGGCCTCACGCACGCGCTCGCACGCTGTTCCTCCAATCACGTTGTGGCAGTCGAGTGTGGCTTGCAAAGTGATGGCGGAGAAAAAATCCTCAGCGAACTCGGGGCCAAAACTGCGCAGTTCGGCAAGAGTCAGATCGCCCAACTCGACGCCCTTCTCCATGGCGAAACGCACGGCATGGCCGATCTTTTCATGCGCGGTGCGGAAGGGAACGCCCTTGTGAACGAGATAAGTGGCGGCGGCCATGGCATTCAGATAGCCGGACTGGGCCGCCTGGTTCATGCGCTCGCGGTTGAACTGAAGGGCGGCAGTGAAGCGCGCCACCAGGCTCAGCATTTGCGGCACAAAACTGACGGAAAATGCCGGCTCCTGGGTCTCCTGCATGTCCTTATTGTAGGCCAAGGGCAGAGCTTTAAGTTGCAGCGTGACGGCCTGCGCCGCGCCGTGGATGCGGCCGACCTTGGCGCGAATCAGCTCCGCCAGATCGGGATTCTTCTTCTGCGGCATGGCGCTGGAGCCGGTGGAAAAGGCCTCGGGCAGCGTGACAAAACCAAACTCCGCTGTTGCAAAAAGCGTAATCTCCTCGGCAAACCGGCTCAGATGCAGACCGACAATGGTCAACGCCTGCAAATATTCCAGAATAAAATCGCGATCGCTGGTGGCGTCGATTGAATTGCCCGTGAGTCCGGCAAAGACCAACTCTTTCGCGGCAAGGTCGCGGTCGAGCGCGAGGGTTGCGCCGGCCACCGCGCCCGAGCCAAGCGGACACTCGTTGAGCCGCGCCGAGCAATCGTTGAGGCGCGCGGCGTCGCGCAGAATCATTTCAACGTAAGCCAGAAGCCAGTGGGCAACGAGCACGGGCTCGGCGCGTTGCAGGTGCGTGTAGCTGGGCATCACGGAGTCGCCGACGGCGTGGGCCTGCTCGACCAGCGCGCTGGCCCAGGCGGCCAGCGCTTCAACCACGAGGCCGATTTGTTTGCGCACGTAGAGGCGCAGATCGGTGGCGATCTGCTCGTTGCGGCTGCGGCCGGTGTGGAGCTTGAGGCCCAGCGGGCCGATGCGTTCCACCAGCTTCAGCTCGACGAAGTGATGAATATCTTCAGCCGTCGCATGATCGCGCACCAGCGCCTGGCCTGCTTCCGAGGCGAACTCGGCGGCAATCGCGTCGAGCGCGGCACGGAGCTCCGCTCCTTCACTCTTTGTAAGAATGTTTGCGGCAATAAGTGCAGACGCGTGCGCCTTGCTGGCGGCTACTTCCTGAGGGAGAAGCCGCCAATCGAAGACGATCGACCGCTGCCATGCTTCAAACTCGCTGTCGAGCGGCTCACGAAAACGGCCGGACCACATCTTGACGGATTGTTGTTTGTCGGACATTGACTTAGGCGTACCTCACGCTATTCCTTTTCCTTTTTCTTGTCGGGGGCGCTGTTTAATCTGGGCATCTCACTGCCTTTGCTGAGGGTGAGGAGGCCAGCCGCGGCGTAGGTAAGGAGCTTATCGCGCGTGTCGGCGATGTCGAGATTGCGCATGGTGAGCTGGCCGATGCGGTCGCGCGGGGAGAAGGTGGATTCGGTCTTCTCCATGCTGAGGCGCTCGGGATGGAAGGTGAGGTTGGGCGACTCGGTGTTGAGGATAGAGTAGTCGTTGCCGCGGCGCAGCTCCAGGGTGACTTCGCCGGTTATGGGTTTGGCGACCCAACGCTGGGCGGATTCGCGGAGCATGATCGCCTGGGAGTCGAACCAACGGCCCTGGTAGAGCAGGCGGCCGAGCTTGCGGCCATTGTCGCGGTACTGCTCGATGGTGTCCTCGTTGTGAATGCCGGTGATGAGGCGCTCGTAGGCGATGAAGAGCAGGGCGAGGCCGGGGGCCTCGTAGATGCCGCGGGATTTGGCTTCAATAATGCGGTTCTCGATCTGATCGGACATGCCGAGGCCGTGGCGCCCACCGATGCGATTGGCTTCGAGAAGAAGCTCGACGGGCGAGTCGAATTGGCGGCCGTTGAGCATGACGGGAAAGCCCTCTTCAAAGCGGACGGCGACCTGTTCGCGCTGGATTTCGACATCGTCGCGCCAGAAGGCCGTGCCCATGATGGGAACGACGATTTTGATGGAGGCAGAAAGGCGCTCCAGGTCTTTTGCCTCGTGGGTTGCGCCGAGGATGTTGGAGTCAGTGGAGTAGGCCTTGTCGGCGGACATCTTGTAGGCAAAGCCGTGGCTCTGCATGAAGGCAGACATCTCGGCGCGGCCGCCGAGCTCGTCGATGAAAGCGGCGTCGAGCCAGGGTTTGTAGACCTTGAGGCCGGGATTGACGAGCAGGCCGTAGCGGTAGAAGCGCTCGATGTCATTGCCTTTGAAGGTGGAGCCGTCGCCCCAGATGTGAACGTCGTCCTCCTGCATGGCGGCGACCAGCATGGTGCCGGTGACGGCGCGGCCGATTGGAGTGGTGTTGAAGTAGGGGACGCCGGCAGTGGTGATATGGAAGGCGCCGGCCTGGAGCGCGGCGATGCCTTCGCGAACGAGGGGACCGCGGCAGTCAATGAGGCGGGCCTTTTCGGCACCGTATTCGAGGGCCTTGCGCGGGATCTCGTCGTAGTCGGATTCGTCGGGCTGGCCCAGGTTGGCCGTGTAGGCGTAGGGGATGGCTCCCTTCAGCCTCATCCAGTGCAGGGCGGCGGAGGTGTCGAGCCCGCCGGAGAAGGCAATGCCAACTTTCTGGCCGACGGGCAGGGATTCGAGAATTACGGACATGCTTGGAAACCTCAAAACAGGGACTAGGGATTAGGGACTAGGAAGAACCCGTCCGCATCACGTATCAGCGAAAGAAATTACTCCCTCCGTGCAAATAAGAAGGCTACATCTGGTGCAATCTCCTTTGCATATGCGGTTTTCACATATTCAGATTTTATTTCAATTGCATTTGCGAACTGATCCTTCTTTGTTTTGATCCAACCGTGGATATGAGGTTTATGTTGATAAAACACCAAGACATCACCAGATGACAAAGAACTCCAGATCAAATAAACCTCATCGTTCAACACGTGTTCAAGGCCAGCGTCAGCTATCGGCGGCTCAAGTCCGATGTCTGGATCGAGAAAAATAATACCCGGCTTATTGCTTCTCGCTTTGATTGCAGCGATGACGTATTCATGGTACTTTTTCCGATCACCGAATTCTCTATCTAAGACTTCGATTGGAACCATGTTGTTCATTATCTGTTCGCCGGTGTATTCCACGTCATCGCGTCCGGGAATTCTCACGGGGGCAGCCGTCAGTTTGAATCCTTCTGTATTCCACTGACCGGACCATTTGACGAATGGGGCAACTTTTTCAGGACAGACAGATTTCTCCAATTCGCCGCGCTCGATCCTGAGCAAAATACTTTTCACGCGGGCATCGTGACCTGGAGCGAAAATGCTGGATGTTTGATCTTTGCAGCAAACGCAATCATGCGGCTGCTTCAAATTCTCTTCCGATTGGGTAGTGACCTTCAGATTGCGGATCAAGTTCACGTCTCGAAGAAAATGATGAGTGACCTCCTTCGCAATCTCCACCACTTCTCCGTCAATTTCAATCTTCGCCCGACGATAGTAGAGAATCTGAAGAATTTGTTTAGCTTCATATCTTCGAGCAAGTTCAAACAAAGTTCCCCACTTCACCAAATCCCGATTATCTCCATACCACCGATCTTGCATCGGAATCACCTCTGTTCCCTGTTCCCTATTCCCTGTTCCCTGTATTCGCCAACCCGCCGAGGAGCAGAAGCAGCAGGGCTTTTTGACAATGCATGCGGTTCTCGGCCTGATCGAAGACGATGGACTGCGGGCTGTCGATCACGGCGTCTGTGACTTCGGCGTTGCGCCGGGCGGGCAGGCAGTGCATGAAGACGGCGCGCGGCGCGGCTTTCTGCATCAGCGCCTCGTTCACCTGAAAGGGCCGGAAGATGGGCTCGCGCTTGGTGGACTCGTGCTCGAAGCCCATGCTGACGCATACGTCGGTGTAGACCGCGTCGGCGCCTTCGACGGCGGCCTGCGGGTCCTGGAGCAGGCGGAGTTCGCAGCCGTTGGCCTGAGCAATCTCCCGCGCGCGCGTAACGATCTCGATGTCCGGCGAGTAGCCGCGGGGCGTGGCCACGGTGACGTTGGTCCCCAACTGCGCGCCGGTGAGCATGAGCGAGTGGCAGACGTTGTTGCCGTCGCCGACATAGGTAAAGTTGAGTCCGGCGGCGGAACCGAAGTGCTCATCCAAAGTCATGAAATCGGCCAGAGCCTGGCAGGGATGCTCAAAGTCGGAGAGCGCGTTGATGACCGGCACGCGCGAGTTGGCGGCCATCTCGGTGATGGTGTCGTGGGCGTAGGTGCGCAGCACGATCACATCCACCCAGCGCTCGACGTTGCGCGCGATGTCGGCGATGGATTCGCGCTCGCCCAGCGGCGAACTGGTCTGGTCGACGAAGATGGCGTTGCCGCCCATGGTGTTGATGCCCGCCTCGAAGCTCAGGCGCGTGCGCAGGCTGGCTTTCTCGAACATCAGCACCATCTGCCTGGCGTCGAGGGCATGGCGGTACTCGCGGGGCTTGCGCTTGACCTCGTGGCCCAGCTTGAGTATGGCGCGCACCTCGGCGCTGGAGAGATCGGCGACCGAACACATGTCCTCGCCGGCCAGCCGCGCGGCGGCGGCAAGAATGTCGGGGTCTTTCTGAACGGGCACGGCCGCAGCCGGCCGCTCGATGGTTGCTCTGCTAGCCATGGTTGGTTCCTCCCGCGGCAACGGCGACGGCTTGGTCCGCGCTCGCGCTCGCATATTCCGTGAAGACTTCGTCCAGCGCCGCGATGGTGGTGTCCACATGGGCGCGCTCAAAGATGTAGGGCGGCAAGAAACGCAACGCCGTGTCGCTGGTGCAGTTGATGATGACGCGGCGCTTGAGCATTTCGGTGACGGCGAGCTTGGCCAGGTCGGCGGAGTTGAGTTCGGCGGCGATCATCAGGCCTGCTCCGCGCACATCGACGATGCATGAATGGCGTTGGGCGAGCGAGCGCAGTTGGGCCTGGAAGTAGTCGCCGACTTCAATGACGTGGTCGAGAAGATGGTCCTTTTCGATGGCGTCAATGACGGCGATGGCGACGGCGCAGGCCAGCGGACCTCCGCCGAATGTGGTGCCGTGCATGCCAGCATGAAAGGCGCGGGCCACCT
Source organism: Occallatibacter sp. (assembly GCA_052326045.1). Lineage (GTDB taxonomy): Bacteria > Acidobacteriota > Terriglobia > Terriglobales > Acidobacteriaceae > Telmatobacter. The sequence continues at coordinate 15,944 of JBKQRH010000158.1, forward strand.
CGTTGGTGCAGAGCGTGGCGCCCATGGGAATGCCGCCTGCCAGAGGCTTGGCCAACATGGTGATGTCGGGCTGGATGCCGAAGTGCTGGTAGGCGCACCACTTCCCGGTGCGTCCCATGCCGGCCTGAATCTCATCCACGATCAGCAAAGCTCCTGTGGAACGGGTGAGCGCGCGGGCCTCGGCGAAGAACTCCTGCGTGAGCGGACGCACGCCGCCCTCGCCCTGAATGGCTTCAAGAAGAATGGCGCAGACCTCATTGGAGAATTTGGCGCGCAGATCGGCCACGTCGTTGAACTTCAGAAACTCGAAGCCGGGCACGACCGGGGCGAAGGGCTCGCGGTACTTCTCCTTGTGAGTGGCCGAGATGGAGCCGAAGGTGCGTCCATGGAAGCTCTGCTCGAGAACCAGGAATTTGGTTCCGATCTGCCTGCCTTCCTCGCGCAGAACTCCGGCGTGAGCGCGCGCCAGCTTGAGCGCGGCCTCGACGGCTTCAGTGCCGGAGTTGGAAAAGTATGCACGGTCCATGCCGGTGCGCACGGTGAGCCGTTCGGCCAACGGCACCTGCTTTTCGTTGAAGTAGTAGTTGGAGGCGTTGATCAGCGTGCAACTCTGTGTGGCGATAGCTTCTTCAATCGCCTTGGTGCGGTATCCCAGCGCGTTGACGCCGATTCCGCTGAGCAGATCGAGATAGCGATCGCCGTTCTCGTCGATCAGATGGACGCCCTCGCCCGCCACAAACAAGACAGGAAAGCGATCGTAAGTATGGATGAGCAGCCGCGCTTCGGCGGCTTGAACTTCTTCGAGCTTGGTCATTCCTTCTCCTTAGGCCACCATCACTTCGGTGCCGTATGCTACGCGGGAGCTGCACAGGTCGGGTAACGATCCGGCAGCCTCTGCGGGTAAAATGCGAACGCGCTTAACGCCGTTCAATAGAGCCTCGCGGCAGGCGCTCAATTTAGGAAGCATGCCGCCTGAGATCACGGCGCTCTTGGCCATCTCGGCGATCTGATCGATGGAGAGCCATCGGAGCACCTCGCCGTTTACGCCCTTGACGCCGGGAACGTCGGTGAGGAATACGAGGGCGTCGGCGCGGCAGGCAATGGCGCAGGCCGCGGCCATCTCGTCGGCGTTGATGTTGTAGTACTCGCCGTCGAAGCCGAGGGCCATGGAAGAGATCACCGGCACGCCGTTCAGATTCCAGATGGCCTCAATCCAGCGCGGATCGCTGGAGACGATCTCGCCCACGTAACCGAGGTCGGGCGCGGTGCGCTTTTTGCGGGCGCGGAAGAGCAGGCCGTCGCCGCCGGAGAGACCCACGGCCGGCTGGCCGAGCGCGCCGAGCGCGGCCACCAGGCCTTTGTTCACCTTGCCGGCGAAGACCATCAGCGCGACGTCGCGGGTTTCCGCATCGGTGACGCGCAGGCCGGCGATGAACTCGCTTTGCTTGCCCAGCGCCTTGAGCATGCGGGTCAACTGCGCGCCGCCGCCGTGGACCACAGCCACCTGATGGCCGTCACGCACCAACTCGGTGATGGCGCGGGTGCAACCTTCCAGGAGCGACGGAGTCTCCAGGCCCGCTCCACCCAATTTGACGACGTACTTCATTTCAGGCCCTCCGCGGCTAGTTTCATTCGAGACCTTCCGATTCGGGCCAACCCAGCATGACGTTCAGATTTTGCACGGCCTGGCCGGATGCGCCCTTCAACAAGTTGTCAAGACAACTGACGATGACGGCGCGACGGCTATCGGCGGCCAGTTGGAAGCCGATGTCGGCGTAGTTGGTGTGCACCGAGTACTGAATCTGCGGCAACGCTTTGTCGTGGAGGCGCACCATCGGGCTGCGGGCAAAGAACTCATGGTAGACGCGGGAGATGGTTGCCGCCGTCTGCGTCTGGCGGAAGCGGACGTAGATGGTGGAGAGAATCCCGCGCGGAATGGGCAGCAGATGGGGCGTGAAGACGATCTGGCTGGCATCGACGCCGATCTGCTCCAGCAACTCGCCGGTGTGGCGATGGGTGAAGGCGCCATAGGCGGAGAGATTGTCGGCCACGGACATGAAGTGCGTCCTGGCGGTGGGGACCTTGCCCGCGCCGCTCACGCCGCTCTTCGAGTCGGCTACGATGCCGTGGTCCAGGTCGAGAAGCCCGGCGGCCACCAGCGGCCGCAGAGGCAGAATGACGGAGATCGCATAACAGCCGGGATTGGCGACGAGGCGCGCTGAGGCAATCCGGGCGCGATGCAGCTCAGGCAGGCCGTAGACGGCCTGCGCCTGGGTTTCCGCGGCCAGTCCGGAACCTTCATCCTCGAAGGCATAAACCGCGCGGTTGGCCGCTTCGGCGAGACGCCACGCGGCGCTCAGGTCAATGACCCGCAGACCGCGCTTGAGCGCCTCCGGTGCCCACTCGCGGGACTGCTCGTGGGGAGTGGCGAAGAATAGAACCTCAACGCCGCGGCTGGCCAGCAGTTCCCAGCTGAATGGCTCCTGTTTCAATGCGCCATTACCAAGACTATCGGCTAGTTGGGGATGAATCTCGGCCAGAGGCACGCCGCCCCGCGCGGCATCCTTTTCATCCACGCGCCCGGCAAAGACCGGAGGCTTGCTCTTCAGGCGGGGATGGCGCAGGAGCAGCCGGGCCAACTCGGCGCCGGCGTACCCTGTCACTCCCACTACCGCTGTTTGCACTGTTTCTTTCATGATTCCAGCATCGTCCTCAATCGGGATTCCACATCGCTTGCCCGGCGAACGTCGGGGCAGATCACCAGCACCGTGTCGTCGCCGGCGACGGTGCCCACTATCTCCGGCCACCCCTCATGGTCCATGGACGCGGCCACCGGCTGGGCTCCGCCCATCACCGTGCCGATGACCACCTGATTCATAGCCTGGCGCACGCGCAGGCCAAAGCTCTCCATCACCTCCGCCACAGAGGGCGGGCCGTCGTCTTCCACCGCCGCGGCGGCTCCATTGCCGTTGCCGCCGGGCAAGGAATAGCCGCCCGGGCCTTTGGAGAGACGCAGTTCGTGAATATCCCTCGAAAGGGTGGCCTGGGTGACTGCGAAGCCGCGTCGTCGCAGCTTGCGGCGCAGCTCGTCCTGGTTGGACACCAGGGAGCCGGCCACCAAATCCCGTATCGCTTTGTGCCGCTGAAATTTCATCGCCGCTTTTTGACTTGCCGGTCTCCGCCCGCGGGCAAACAAGAAAGAGCGTCTCGCGAGAGGCGGATGTGATTGAATAAATATACACGGATCTGCATAAGTATGCAATACCGATTTCGAAAATTCGCAAAAATGAGGAATAAAGCGCCGGTTTGCGCTTTCGATAGCCCTCTGGCTCGATGGTGGAATTGCGGCGATAGCGCCGAAGGGATGCAAGCGGCCTACCGGCGGTTGCGCCGCATTTCTGCCGCCGCCCCTCCCGCACCACGGCTCCGCGCTGATACACTCCCGGAGTGGCCGCGGTTCAGGATTGTCCGCGTCCCCTTGCCGGATCAAATGACACCTATCGGTTCGCTTACCACCATCAATGATCTCTTTCGCCGCGTCGCCGCGGCAGCCAACCCGCGCGCCGTGCTGTGGCAGGACGAGTTTGGACAATGGCAACCCATTTCCTCGGACCAGATCTATCAGCGGGTAAGAGCGCTGGCCCAGGCCTTTCTCAGTTGGGGCGCGCAAAAGGGCGACCGGATCGCCTTGATCAGCGAGAATCGCTGGGAGTGGGCCGTCACCGACTTCGCCGCGCTGGCCATCGGCGCCGTGGATGTGCCCATCTATCCCACGCTCACCGGCGAGCAGGAGGCGGCGCTGGTGGCCGACGCCGGCTGCCGGATCGCCGTGGTCTCCACCCGCCAGCAATTCGACAAGCTGAACGCGGTCCGCAGCCACACGCAACTGGAGCGGATCCTGATCATGGATTCCGCCGCTCTGCCGGAGGGCGCAATCGCCTTCAGCGCGGTGATGGCGGGAGCCGATGACCGCGGCAGCGAGCACGACCCGGTCTTTGACGCACTGGTCCGCGCCGTGGAGCCGAAGGACCTGGCCACGCTGATTTACACCTCCGGGACCACCGGCGAACCCAAGGGCGTGGCGCTCACCCACGCCAACCTGGCCGCCAACCAGAACTACGCTCCCATGGATTTCTACTTCGACTCCACGGACGCCTTGATTTCTTTCCTGCCACTGTCGCACGTTACGGCTCGCGCGCTGGACTACATCATGTACTCGTTCGGGGTGCAGGTGGCCTATTGCTCGCACTTCGACAAACTGCCGCAGGCCATGCGCGAGATCAGGCCCACGGTGTTCGTGGGAGTGCCGCGCGTATTCGAGAAGATTCGCCAGGAGGTGGAGCGGCGGGCGGGTTTGTCACCGGTGAAGAAGCGCCTGCTCGCCTGGGCTGTGGGGGTGGGCGCAGATCATTGCGACACGGTCTATGACGGACGCCGGCCCTCTTCGCCGCTGTGGAAGCTGGCCGACAAGCTGGCCTATTCCAAGGTGCGCGAGGCCTTCGGCGGCCGGGTGAGAGTCTTTGTTCCAGGCGGCGCACCGCTGGGCATCGATACGGCGAAGTGGTTCGCCTCGGTGGGGATTGCCCTTTGGGAGGGTTACGGCCTGACGGAAACCTCGCCGGTGATCGCCGTCAACACGCCCCTGCGCCACCGCATGGGCGCCGCGGGCATGCCCTTGTCCAATCTGGAGCTGAAGCTGGCCGAGGATGGAGAGTTGCTGGTTCGCGGACCGTCGGTCTTTGCCGGCTACTGGCAGAAGCCGGCCGCCAATGCAGAGTGCTTCGACGCGGAGGGCTTCTTTCGCACCGGCGACATCGGCCATTTCGACGCGGATGGGTTCCTTTTCATCACCGACCGCAAGAAGGAATTGCTGAAAACCTCGGGCGGCAAGATGGTGGCGCCCCAGCCGATCGAAAACAAGCTGAAGATCAATCTGCTGGTGGCCCAGGCCGCTCTGGTGGGCGACCGGCATAAATTTATCTCCGCGCTGATCTCACCCAACTTCGCAGCGCTGGAGGAATGGGCACGGCGCCACGGCATCGAGGCCAAATCCCGCGCCGAGCTGGTGGCCGACAGCCGCGTGATTGCGCGCTATGGCGAGATTGTCCGGGAGGTGAACGGCAGCCTGGCCAACTTTGAAACGCTGAAGCGGTTTCGCGTGGTGGCCGAGGAGTGGTCGATCGAGACGGGCGAACTGACGCCCTCAATGAAGCTCAAGCGGCGGGTGATTACGGCACGATATGCGGGGGCGATCGCCGAACTTTACGCCGACGAAGCAACCTCGCGCGGCGAATAGGCGAATTCAGCCCTAATTCCTTGCCCAGGCCCCACATCCGCTGCAATCCGCGGAAGAACGGCGCGCCCCAGGCGCCCACGCCCAGCAGAGCGCCGAAGAGGATGATCGCGTCGATGTTGAGCCGCCCGGCGCTCGACCAGTAAGCATCCGGTTCGAGGTCCAGCCAAATCGAAAACTCGTCCAGGGTCAGCGCCGCGCCTACCCCGAAGCCGACTGACATCAGCCGGCTGAAAAAGATGGAAAGCGGCGAGTGGGAGCGCCCCAGGTCCAGCAGCCAGCCGTAGCCCACAAGCAGCAAAATCAGAATGCCCCATACCAGGTGGTGAATGTGGTGGCCATGCACCACCACCCACTGGAAGTGTCCCTCATGATTCACGATGCGGTGAACCAGGATGCGGACCCCCACAAACGTGACCAGGAAGGCGACCGAGGCGATGAACATGCGCCGCCGCGGGCGGTCGGGGATGGTGGAGCGGACCAGGAAGCCCAGCCGGGTCAGTTGCAGCAGCACCAGCAGCACGGCGGCGACCAGGGTGACAAACGCCAGCAACAACAGCGCTCCGGTTTTGGGCATACCTTATTGAACCATTGCCGCGCCGTGTTGAACAAGGAAATGCATGGAGGCCAGTTCTTCGCTGATCGTGAGCGCGGTCACGATTCCTCTTTACAGCGTTGGGATAGACTGGTTAAGGCGTCGAGGCCGGGCGATTTGCCGGGTTCAGGCGTACAGTTCAGGGAGATATTCCCGGCCCGGCTCATCCAGCCGCGCAAAAGACCACGACCAGGAGATTGTTACGATGCGAGTTGCTTTGTTGACCGGCGGCGGCGACTGCCCCGGACTGAATGCGGTGATCTACGCGGCTGTGAAAAAGGGCATCAACCACTATGGCGATGAGTTCATCGGTTTCTTGAACGGCTGGCGCGGCGTGCTGGACAACAACTTTATTCCCCTCACGCTGGAAAGCACCGACGGCATCCAGTTGAAGGGCGGCACGATACTGCACTCATCGCGGACCAACGTGAAGAAGGTTCCCGGCGGCATCGAGAAGGTGCAGGAGGTTCTGAAGATCAACAAGATCGACGCGCTGATCGCGCTGGGCGGCGACGACACGCAGTCGGTGACGCTGTTCCTGAGCGAGCACGGCGTGCCCAGCGTGGGCGTTCCCAAGACCATCGACAACGACATCAGCGGCACGGACCAGACCTTCGGCTTCGACACCGCCGTTTCCATCGCCACCGAGGCCGTGGACCGCATACGAACGACCGCCGACTCGCACAACCGCGTGATCGTTATCGAGGTGATGGGCCGCGATGCCGGTTGGATCGCCTATGCCTCCGGCGTGGCCGGCGGAGCTGATGTGACTCTGGTTCCCGAGAAGGAAATCGATATCGACCACGTGTGCGCGCTGCTTAAGCACAACTACGATCGCGGCAAGCACTACGGCATTGTGGTGGCGGCCGAGGGCGCCAAACTGCCCAATGTGGGCCAGGTGATTAATGAGAAGGCCAAGCTGGATTCCTTCGGCCATGTGCGCCTCTCCGGCATTGGCGAGGCTCTGGCCGAACTGATCGAGGAGAAGACCGGTTACGAGACCCGGTCGGTCAATCTAGGCCACACCCAGCGCGGCGGCGTTCCCACGGCCTATGACCGCCTGCTCGGGCAGCGCTACGGCCTGCACGCCATCGACATGGTTCACCAGAAGAAGTGGGGCCGGATCGCCGTTTTGAAGGGCCTGGACATCACCGACATCACCA
>JBKQRH010000159.1:0-4629 GCA_052326045.1 Occallatibacter sp.
TGGATGAGGCCGCCCGCGGCGTGTTGCGCAGGGCGGGATTGGCGGAGGCATTTTCCCACTCCACCGGCCATGGTGTGGGGCTGGAGATTCACGAGCCGCCGCGCATCGGCGCCGGACAGACAACCAGACTGCTTTCCGGCATGGTTGTGACCATTGAGCCTGGAGTCTATCTGGCGGGTCAGTTCGGCATTCGCATCGAGGACATGGTGGCTGTAACCCGAACCGGAGGGCAGGTGCTGACGCCCGCGCCCAAGGCCCTCATCGAACTTTGAACCATCCGATCCCCGCGTGTGGGAAACTTAAGGAACGAATGAATCCACTGAACCCAGAAGATATCGAAGATCTGAAACAACTGATCGATTTCCTGAAGGAAAACCAAGTTGGCGAATTCGAGTTGGACCGGGGCGATTTGAAAGTCTGGCTCAAGTTCAATCAGCCGGAGGTTCCGGGAAAGGGGCTGTCCGATCTGGCTGGCCTGCTCGCTGGCGCCCAGGGAGTCCCGGCTCAACCGGCGGCCCAGGCGCCGGCCGCTCCGCCGCTGGCTGCAGAAGCTCCCGAAGATCCGAATGCGGGGCTGCACATCGTCAAGTCGCCTATCGTGGGCACCTTTTACGGTTCGCCTTCGCCCGGCGCCTCGCCATTTGTCTCTCCCGGCGATCACGTAGACAAGGGCCAGGTGATCTGCGTAGTCGAAGCCATGAAGCTGATGAACGAGATCGAATCCGACGCCGCGGGCGAGATTGTCAAGTGCTTTGTATCCAACGGCCAGCCCATCGAGTTTGGGCAGTCCCTCTTTTCCATCCGGCTGGGGTAAGAAAGACAGCGGAGTTAGCGCGGCCAGCGTTGTCAGCGGCGTTAGCAAGACCAGCTCCGCTAACGCCGTTAACTCCGCACAAAGGGTCTTGAATGTTTCGTAAAGTGATGGTTGCCAATCGTGGCGAAATCGCGCTGCGCGTTCTGAACGCCTGCCGGGAGCTCGGCATCCGCACGGTCGCCGTGTACAGCGAGGCCGACCGCAACTCGCTACACGTGCGCTTTGCAGACGAGGCCATCTGCATCGGTCCCGCGCGCGCGGCGGACAGCTATCTCAACGTGCCCGCGGTCATCTCCGCCGCCGAGATCGCCGATGTGGACGCGATCCATCCCGGCTACGGGCTGCTGAGCGAAAATGCCAACTTCGCCGAGGTGTGCCGCGCCTCGAACATCAAGTTCATCGGCCCGCCGCCCGAGGTCACACGCCTGATGGGCGAAAAGGAAAAGGCCCGCCAGGCAATGAAAAAGGCCAAGGTGCCCATCCTGCCCGGCTCCGACGGCGTGATTGGCACCGCCGAAGAAGCGCTGGCCTGGGCTAAGAAAGTAGGTTTCCCGGTCATTCTGAAGGCCAAAGCCGGGGGCGGCGGGCGCGGCATGAGAATTGTGCGCACTGCGGAAGAGCTGCCCAATCTCTTCCACGCGGCCTACGGCGAGGCAGCCAATGCCTTCGGCAACGGCGAGCTGTACATGGAAAAGTTCATCGAGCAGCCCCGCCACATCGAGTTCCAGGTGCTGGCTGACGAGCACGGCCATGTGGCCTCGCTCTTTGAGCGCGAGTGTTCCATCCAGCGCCGTCATCAGAAGCTGATCGAAGAGGCGCCGAGCTTGAAGGTGACGCCCAAACTCCGCGAGGAAATCGGCCGCACGCTGTGCCGCTGCCTCTCGGAGATCGGCTACCAGAACGCCGGCACCGTCGAGTTCCTCATGGACGAGGACGGTCAACTCTACTTTATCGAGATGAATACTCGCATCCAGGTGGAGCACCCGGTCACCGAGGCCATCACTGGCGTGGACCTGGTGAAGGCGCAGTTGCGCATCGCCGCCGGGGAGCGGCTGGAGGCCATTCTGCCCTCCAGGCTGGAGATCCGCGGCCACGCCATCGAGTGCCGCATCAACGCCGAGCATCCACAGAAGTTCACCCCTTCGGCGGGCCAGATTACGGCCTTCAACGTGCCCGGCGGCAACGGCGTGCGCGTGGACACGGCGCAGTACGCGGAAGGGGTGGTCCCGCCCTACTACGACTCGCTGATTGCCAAGCTGATTGTGCACGGGATCGACCGCGCGGAGGCCATCGCCAAGATGGAGCGCGCGCTCGGCCAGTTCATCGTGCAGGGCATTGAAACTTCGATTTCGCTGCATCAGGCGATCTTTGCCGACCCCGGTTTCCGCGCCGGCGAATTCGACACCGGCTTCATGGAAAACTTCCTGACCAGAGAGAGCTGAGAAAGCTCCAAACCCGATAAGAAGGCCGGATTCTTCGTCGAGAATTCAGCCTTCTTGTTTTCGGAAATAATCTATCTTTACTGTCCGGCGATTTGCTTGTAATGTAACTGGCGAGCACGTAGGAGGGCGAAAAGCATGAACATTGACCCGCATAGTATCCCGCTGCCGCAGATCATAACCGCCATCGGCGGGTTGGGGACGGCAGCCTTTGGTCTGCTGGAAGCAGCCAAGCCGGTGATTCCCTGGATCAATCACATCGGCTTCGGCAGAATTCGCTGTACCGTTACCGTCCTGACCCCCAGTGAGACAGGAGCAAAGCCGCCAGTGAATGCGCTACCTCAGAAAAAAATCCTGCGATCGCTGCTTGCCAACTGGGTGAACGGGACCGATCTCGCCAGCCAGAAAGCGATTGCCAAGTCCCTGGTCAAGCTGCATCTGAGCGCCGGCAACGCCAAAGCCCTGGCGGACGCTACCAATGTCGATGGGAATCTGCTGGCCTCAGTGGCCACAAAAACCCTGGCCGGGGATCCGCTCTCGGAGGCTGAAAGCGATGTCTTCTCGCGTTTCGACCTGATTGTGACCGCCATGCTCGATGAATCCTACCAGCACGCGGACCAGGTCTATCGCAACTGGATGCGTGGGCTAGCTGCTGGAATCGCCATAGCGCTGGCCTTCGCCGGGGGATGGACCCTGGCGGGTTGCTGGGAGCATTTTTGGTGGAAGCCCGAAATGTTTCTGGCTCTCTTGGTTGGCCTGCTGGCCACTCCGCTTGCGCCCATCGCCAAGGACCTTTCCACCGCCCTGGCGACTGCCGTCAACACCATGCAGCTGCTGAAGAAATAGGGGCCGCGATGACCAATACGACGAAATTCCTCGATGTTCGTGCCTTGTGGGGCAGCGGGGGCGTATCGAGCGTGGTGCAACTTACGCAGTGGACAGGCGGCAATAACTACGCGGACCGCTCCAAATACATCGGTCTATCCCCAGACGATTTGCAGAGTCACATCCATAACAAGGACGTACTGATCTGCACACACGGGTTCAACGTCAACCGCGCCGATGGTATTAAGACGCTGACTATCTGGGAGGGTCTGCTGTCGAGTGCGGATGTTCCGGCTTTTGTGGGGCTGCTTTGGCCGGGCGACTCGGAGTCCTTTCATGCCCTGAGCTATCCCGAGGAGCCGAAGAACGCCATGGCCGCCGGCAACATGGTGGCCGAGTTCGTAGACAACAATTTCGCCAACGCGACCAGCATCTCCTTTGTCTCGCACAGCCTGGGCGCGCGGGTGGTCTTGCAGGCGATCAGCAAGATGAGCCTGCCGGTGCGCCGGCTCATTCTGATGGCGGGGGCCGTTAGCGACAACTGCCTAACCGCTGAGTTTGCCGCCGTGCCGGCCAAGGTGGGGACAATCTCGCTGCTCGCATCGAAAGAAGACGAGGTGCTGCGCTGGGCCTTCCCGCTCGGCGACTTTGCCTCGGAGATCGTCGACCACACGCACCCTTGGTGGGAGTCGGCGCTAGGCCGCTTTGGAGCGTTCCCAAGGCCGGAACACTATCGGGGTCCCTGCCAGTTACCTGACATCTGGAACTACGGCCACGGCAACTACCTGCAAGTGGACACGCCTCCGCCATTGTCGATCTCTCCGCCGGTCGATGTGCCGCCCCAGGGCACACCGCCGCCCGGGCCTTACGACGCAGAGGGCAACCCCGTCAAGGGCTGGCAGGAGGCCTGGTCGGCCGCCTTTGCATCTACGCGCTTTGGATAGCCGGAAACGACTAGCAGCCGGGGCCGGGAGAATTTATCGCTTTTTATTCGCTTTTCTGGCGGGTCCTGATTTATGCTGGTTTGGCAACACAGGAGGTTGCTCCGATGGACTTTCAAAAAGAACTGATTGCCGAATTCGACCACGAGGCCGCCCGGACGCGCAAGATGCTGGAGGCGATCCCGGCGGACGTTGATTTCAACTGGAAACCCCACCCCAAGTCGATGAGCCTGGGCCGGTTGGCCGGGCACACCGCGGACACCGCCGGGGAGTGGGCGATTTCCACGCTGACCACCGACAAGCTGGAGTTTCCCCCTGATCACAAGTGGGATCCCTACGTTCCTGCCTCCACCAAGGCGCTGCTGGAGCGCTTTGACGGCGAAGTGGCCAAGGTCAAGGCCGAGCTGGCCAAGTTTGCGCCCCAGAAGTGGGATGAGAACTGGAAGTTTGTGGCCGGCGGCCAGGCCTGGATCGACGAATCGAAGTACGAGGTCTGGCGCACCTGGGTGCTCAACCACATGATTCATCACCGCGCCCAATTGGGCGTCTACCTGCGCCTGCTCAACAAGCCGATCCCCGGCACGTATGGGCCGTCGGCGGACGAAACGTA
>JBKQRH010000160.1:0-3175 GCA_052326045.1 Occallatibacter sp.
CAACCAGCGAGACGGGAATGGTGACGGCGGGAATGATAGTGGCGCGCCAGTCGAGCAGGAAAAGGAAGATCACGGTGATGACAATGAAGATGGCGATGCCGAGGGTCTGGAGCACCTCCCGAATCGAGTCGCCCACAACCGTTGTGGTGTCGAAGGCGATGGCGTATTCCAGGCCCGGCGGAAAGCTCTTGGAGAGTTCCGCGAGCGCGGCCGTGGCCTTGCTGTCCACTTCCAGGGCGTTGGCGTTGGAGAGTTGCAGGACGCCGATGCCCATCGCATCGTGCCCGGCGTACTTGAGCGAGCTGCTGTAGTCCTCGGCGCCCACCTCGGAGTGGCCCACATCCTTCAGCAGCACCAGCCCGGTGGAGGAATTCTTGACGATGATGTTGTCGAATTCCTGGGGACTGGTGAGTCGGCCCACGACACGCACTGGAATCTGAAAGGCCTGCTTGGAGTCCGCGGGCGGCTGGCCAAGCTGTCCGGCGGGAATCTCGACGTTCTGCTCGACCAGCGCGTTGACCACGTCGGTGGCCGTGAGTCCGCGGGCGGCCAGCCGCACCGGGTCAAGCCAGACACGCATGGCGTATTTGCGCTCGCCGAAGATCATCACGTCGCCCACGCCGGGCACGCGCTTAAGGGCGTCCTTCACGTAGACGTCGAGGTAGTTGGAGATGAACTCGGAGGAATAGCGGCCGTCGCGGGTGAAGAAGCCGGCGCCGAAGACGAAGTTGAAGCTGGACTTGGTGATGGTTATGCCGGTGGCATTAACGGCCGAGGGCAGGCGGCCCGTCACGCTGGCCACGCGGTTCTGCACATCGACGGCGGCGATGTCGAGGTCGTAGCCCGTCTGAAAGGTGATGGCGATGGAGCTGGTTCCGTTGTTGGTGCTGGAGGAGGTGATGTAGCGCATTCCCTCGACGCCGTTGATGGCCTCTTCGAGAGGAATGGTGACGGCCTTCTCGACCGTGTCGGCGTTGGCGCCCACATAGTTGCAGTCCACCTCCACCACCGGAGGCGCCAGGGTGGGGTACATGGCGACCGGGAGGCTGGGAATGCACACCGCGCCGGCAAGAATGATCAGCAGCGCGCACACCGTGGCAAAAACAGGCCGATGGATAAAGAAATCGACAAACAAGGGTTGCCTTCCTTTTCGCTTGCAATGGGCGCGCAATGAACATCGCGCATCGCCCGCCTCCCGCACACTGCCGGAGGCACTGGGCCAGCTGTGCTCTAGGTTCCCGGCAGCGGCATAACCGGCATGTCCTTCACCAGGAACTGCGTGCTCGACACGATCACCCGGTCGCCCACATTGAGACCTGACGAGATGGAGTAGTTGTTGCCCACGGTGTCGCCCAGCGTGACCGCGACCTGGCGGGCCAGGAAGTGGCCGTTCTGCGGCTGGGCCACAAAGACGAAGCTCTGCCCGCCCTGGCGCGTGACCGCCAGCACCGGAATCACCGTCATGGGAGTCGTGCTCCAGATGACCCGCGCCTTCACCATTTGGGCATTGCGCAGAATCTCCGGAGTGGCGTGTACAGGAGCCTTCACAAGAATGCCCTGCAAGGTGCTATCCACCTCCGGCGAAAGAAAATCGATCTTGGTCTTCTCCAGCAGGTTGCTGCTTGTGTCCATCAGATCCACTTCCAGCCCCTGCCGCACCTGGCCGGCGCGCTCCGTGGGCACATAGATATACGCCTCGAGGTCCTTGTTCTCATCCACCGTGGTCAACATGGTGGCGGGCGCAACGTAGTCGCCCACATGCACCGGGATGTCTCCCACCACGCCGTCAAACGGCGCGCGGATGGTGTAGTAGGCGAGTTGCTCCTCCTGCGTCTTGCGCATCTCCACCGCCGACTCGTAGTCCGCCTTGGTGTTTTCAAAGGCCTGCTGCGCCTGATCGAAGGCGTCGCGGCTGGTCACGCCTGCCTCAAAGAGTTTGCGCTGCCGCTCAATCTCTAGAGTGTTGTAGTCGAAGAGCGCCTTCTTTTGCCGCTCCGTTGCGCGCTGCGACTCGACCGTGGCCAGTTGATGCTGTGGATCGATGTCCATCAGTGGCTGGCCCGCCGTCACGCGGTCGCCCGACCGGACGCGAATCTGCGTCAGCCTTCCATCCACCTGTGGTTGCAACGTGGCTGAGCGGCGCGACTTGATGGTGGCTACGTACTCGCTCGACTGCGGCACCGGGGACAGCGTGGCTGCCACCGTCTGCACCGGCATCGCCTGCATCCCGGCCCCAGCCGGCGCCACCGGCTTTTTCTGGCAGCCGATGACCGCAAGCCCCATCAAAACAAGACAACCTATCCCAAGAATGCGTTTCAAAGCGATCTTCCTCACTCTATTTCTTTGTACGGCAGTGTTCGTCCGAAGTTCAACCCCGTCTTCCGGTTTGTGCCGGAACAATTGCGATGCCGGGGTGCAGGAGCGTTCTGTCTGCCGGGACTTCCGCTCATGCGATGATCCCGGCGGGGGAGTGCGCCGCGAACCGGCGGAAAAATGTCTAAACAAAGCCTTTGCTATTGTGACGCTCCGAGCCGGGTCATTGTCGCAAAAAATCTCCGCGCCGGAGATTCCGCCCAGGCCGAAAGCCGATCCGCCTGGTGAACTACTGGGTGGACCATCCGCGGTGGCCGCCTGTCGGGAGCCGCCATCCGCTACGCCACATTTTGACACAGCCCTCCCAAGTTGGTAGCCTTCCTAAGGACGCTCCCTGCCGATTCAGGCCGCTCCTGGCCCTTCCAGCGTCCCCGTCGTCTAGCACGGCCTAGGACACCGCCCTTTCACGGCGATAACACGGGTTCAAATCCCGTCGGGGACGCCAATAGAATCAACAATTTAACCAATTCAGGTAAGCCGTGTACGTCATCGAGCATTTCTACTCCGCATCCGGCATCTCGCGCCCGCAAGCGGACCCCGCCTGGCATTGCATCCGGCACACTTCGCCGGTAGACTAGATAAGGCCGCAACGAATCTGCGCACGGCCGGGGGGGTCCCGGGGCAACTGCCAGTGCCACAAAAGCGCAGTCGAGAGCATCCTCTAAATCGTTGCAGCCAAAGCGGAGAGGTGGCAGAGCCCGGTTGAATGCACCTGACTCGAAATCAGACATAGTCGCAAGGCTATCGGGGGTTCGAATCCCTCCCTCTCCGCCAGCACCTGCGGTGCGGCCAACTGCTCGCT
>JBKQRH010000161.1:0-3726 GCA_052326045.1 Occallatibacter sp.
CATTCACCAATGGGGCGTCGCCGCCGATCTGGACATCCTCCCTGAGAACGCCTAGTTGCATGGCGATATCGACCACGGCATCCTGCGCCACCGCGAGATCGATGCCGAAACGGACCAGGTTGCGGAATCCGCTCTTCTGAACCTTGACATCGTAGCGGCCCACGGGAAGCGCTGTGGCCGAGTAGTAGCCGTGCTCATCGGTAGCCAGCGTGCGGGTAGCTCCGGTTTCGGCGTTCGCCACGATCACCGTCGCGTCGGGAATCACCGCCGTGGTCGGATCGTGAACATAGCCCGAAATCGATCCCAACACCTGCCCGAAAACTGTTGCGGAGAAGAAAACGAGCGACAGCAGAACGAAACCGCCTCGGCTCGCCAGCGCCCGCGCAGCATTTACACCAACTCGATGTCCTATCATTTCATCACCTCTTTGTCCCGAACCACATGCTCACCACGTGCTTGGCGCGACTGGCGACGAGGACGTCCGATCCGACAACGCGGCCTATCCTGTTTTTGCCAATCGCCCGGCGGCCCCTGCCTTCACCAGGCAGGAACTTCTAAGCCGCTAAAAACAAATCCGCTACCACTATGCGACCGTTGAAATCACGATGTCGCGAAAACGCACTACGAAATCCTCTGCACCTGTGGCTGGCACCTCAAACCCAATCACCCCGGGCTGAACTCGCAACTGATTGAAGCGATTCACATTCTGACCCGCAATGGAAATGCGGATCTCACTGCCCCGGCAGACGACTTCCATTTCATTCCACTTTCCCTCGATCCCAGCCGATTTCTTAGCTTTTTGAATGTGGTCGATGGTCCCAGCGGGATTGTCCCGGTCCCGATAGCCGATCAAGATCTCGTAACCGCCGGAAGGACCGGAACCGGGGCGGCCATCGCCCTCGGTGGTCCACTTCCGGCGCGGTTCCCGAACGAAGACGCCGCTCGTGCCGCCGCCCGAGACGTTAAACAGCAGGGTCATCCGGAAGTCCGTGAACACGTCGCGGGTAAACATGTAACCGGCACCGGGCCGATTCTTGTCGCAGCGCCCGACCAACTCGGCGCCTTCGGCGTTCCAGCTTCCGGACCCGACATTCTGCCAACCGGAGAAATCGGCGTCATCGAACAGCGTCTTTTGCGCCTTTGCGGCAACAGATAACCCTGCCAAGATGAAGCACCTTCTGGTTATCACCAGCCTCCTTCACTGCGGCTGCCCAGCCTGAAACGGCCAGCACCGTCCCAGTGCTTACTGCTGGATAATCAATAAGTTCTAGAAGTACTGAGAGTCCTGATTAATGTACTAATTATTATCAAAATAATATGTGATGTCAAGTACAAAATGTGGAATGCCGTTACAATGCGGACCATATTCAGTTACAAGACGCTATCTCATTGGATCGTCGAACATTTATCTCTTGTAACTTCTTGTATCAAGCTCGCAAGTGCGCTTTTTTTATTTACTAAGTTCGATGAGATAATTCCCCTAGGATACATACCGTACCAAGCCCCAACCGGCTCCGGTTCGCTCCTCCGCAAAGCGGTCGGCCCCACAGTATGGTACCGGCCCAGATCCGCCACTGTAGAACGGTACAACCGGAACCAGTACGCGAACGCTTCGCACACACCTATTCAGGCGGCAACTGGCACGTTATACTCGCGTCATCAACACACTCCGCTGGACACAGGGTTCAACGGAAAAGATGAAGGATCGCACATGCTGAAGAGAAACGCGTTGCCGATTGTGATAAGTCTGCTGAGCATTCCGGCCTTGGCTGGATCGGCGGTGATCGGTAATTCACTGATCGCGCGGAACGCTTCCGGGCAAACCCGTCTCACTGCGCGAGGCGTGGTTCAGGACGGCAAGCTGGTCCGCATGACGACGCCCGACTATCCAGTCGCCGCCAAGCAGGCTCAGGTGTCCGGAATGGTCACCGTGGTGGCACGCATCGGGAAGGACGGCCACGTGGCGGAAACCAGCGTCCTCCGCGGTCCCTATCCGCTGCGGCGGGTTGCCGAGGATGCGGTCAAGCAGTGGCAGTATGAGCCGACGCTTCTCGATGGAGAGCCGGTGCAGAGAGTTGCCGTGGTGAACTTGAATTTTGTCCTAGGCCGCTACTCGGATTTGATGGACCGCTGAAGCAGCCGCGTTTCACGTGCCCAGGGTGGGAGAAGACCTGCGGAACTTTGAGGTTACTTGCAGAGGTGGGACAGACCGTCGGTGTCACGGTCGGCCTGCCCCCCAAAGGATGGTATCGTGACCAGAAAAATCGACCCTCCGCCTCACAGCGGGCTTGCCCAGGAGTCCTCGCCCCGCCTGCCCACCGAGCAGGCGGAGCAACCTGAAAAGCTACTCTTCCTTCGAAACCACGACCGTGATCTCGGCGACGACGTCTTTGTGGAGCTTCACCGGGACCTTGAACTCCCCGAGCTGCTTGATGGGCTCGTCGAGCACGATCTTGCGGCGATCGATGATGTAGTTCCTGGCGGCCAGGGCGTCCGCCACGTCCTTCGCCGTAACCGAGCCAAATAGCTGGTCCTGTTCGCCGGCCTTTTGCGCGATGGTGACGGTGACACCGGTCAAGAGTTTCGACAGGTCCTCCGCCTCGCCCTTCAGGTGGGCTTCTTTGCGCAGGTGCGCGTGGCGCTCCTGTTCGACGATCTTGCGGTTGGCGTCCGTGGCGGTCACGGCGTGGCGTTTGGGCAGCAGGAAATTGCGGGCGTAGCCCGGCGCCACGCGGACCAGTTCGCCGCGGACTCCCAGTTTCTCGACGTCTTCTCTCAGTATGACTTCCATGCGAGTTTCCTCCTGCCTCTAGTTCTGCGCCGCGAAGGGCAGCAGGGCGATGTTACGCGCCTTCTTGATGGCATCCGTGAGCCGCCGCTGGTGCGGGGCGCAGACGCCGGAAATGCGGCGCGGGACGATCTTGCCGCGCTCCGCCACGAAGGCGTGCAGCGTCTTGGTGTCCTTGTAATTGATGTCGTCCATCTTCTCGACGCAGAAACGGCAAATCTTCTTGCGCCGGAAGTACTGTTTCTTCCCCGAAACGACGGCTTTATCGCCGCCGGTGGGACGCTGTCCGGCACTGCCGGGTCTTCCTTTGAATTCCGCCATGGTTAATTCTCCTTGGGCTGGCCGGGCATGGCCGGCGCCTCTCCGGCGTGAGCCGCGCTCTGGGGTGCACCGGGAACGGCGGCGGGCTGCGCCGGCGCGTTCGCGGCGCGCTTGGCGGCGCGCTTGTCGCGCTGCTTCTTCCGCTTATCGAGCCGCTTCCGCGTTTGGTCCACGCGCACAGTCAGGAACTTGATGACCATGTCGGCGACGCGCAGGCGGCGTTCGAGTTCCTTCACGGTGTCCGCCGCGGCGGTGAATTCGAGCAAAACGTAAGTGCCCTCGCGGTACTTGTCCACCCGGTAGGCCAGGCGGCGCTTGCCCCATTTCTCGACTTTATCCACCGTCGCGCCCGCGGCCGTCAACTGAGTTCGCAACTGTTCGACGAACTGGTCGACTTCCTCTTCCGGCGCATCCGGCTTAACGATGAAAAGCTCTTCGTAAATCCTCATGCATCCTCTGTGTTTGAGCCTGGGGCGCGACGATTGTATTTCGTCATGGCCATAAAGACGCCTTCGGCGATTATCGAACGAACCGCATCGGCCGCATAGCCGACGAAGTCGTCCAATTCCTTTTCCTGCGAGCGCCGCACGGGCGCCAGCACAAATTCCGCGCCGCTC
>JBKQRH010000162.1:0-22352 GCA_052326045.1 Occallatibacter sp.
CCCTCCCCGTCATCGCCTGATTCCAGGTCGGAGGGAGCAGGGGCCTTCAGGCCTCTGAACGCAGGCGCACGATCATATGGCTTTAGCCCCGGAGGGACGCTTTCCGCCAATTTCACCCATTTTGAAAATCAACCAGCGCGGCGCAAGCCGCGCTCATTCCTGAAATCCGAAGAATCCGTGCCAAATTAGAATTCGACAGTAAACCGTCCTGATTCCCACAGCACGCTTCGACATCCTTTCGCTGTAGGATATTCGCTAAGGGAGGCCATCGGACCAACGGCCCGCCGCCATGGAAACCAAAACTAGAGACAAATTGCTGGCGCGCATCAACCGCAAGGATTGGTGGCACGTTCCTCCGGCCGACCCCAAGGCATACCAGCAGCGCGGTAAATTTCTCGCCTCCACATTTCGTGAAGCCGAGTTTTGGGGCCGTCCCCTCGACACTTCCATTCATGTCCGCATCCGCAATCCCGTCATCGGAGTTTAACCGCTGGGGGAAACTCTCCGCGTGGCGTAAGCCGCAATTCGATCGCTTCCCTAACGGAGGGAATAGGGGCCTTCAGGCCCCTGAACGCAGGCTTGCAATAAAGATGGCTTTAGCCACGGGCTTTTCGTTTATGCTGCTGAGATGCGGCTCGCACCACAAGAAACCCGGACGTATCTGGTTACCGCTGTGACGGCTGAACGTCGCAACCTTTTTCAGGTCACGGCCACGGCGGAATTGCTGGAACAAACCATCCTTGCCTATCACAGCCAGGGAAAATTTCTCTTGCACGCGTACATCATCATGCCTGACCATTTTCACGCTCTGATCACGCCTGCCCCGGACGTTTCGCTTGAAAAAGCCATGCAGTTCATCAAGGGCGGCTTCTCCTTCCGACTGAAAAGCAAATTCGATGTGTGGACGCGCAGCTTCAACGAGAGCCAGATCTCGACCGCAGAGAAGTTTATGAGCTGTGTGCGATATATCGAAGAGAACCCGGTGCGGCGGGGTCATGTGGCGACACCGCAAGATTATCCGTTCAGCTCTGCTGCTTGTGGACCGTTGGACCCCATGCCTCTCCATCTACGGGACTGTGCAGGCTGCGGGGAAGAAGGCCCGGGCCTAAAGGCCTTGCATTGAGCTATTATATTCAGGGGCCTGAAGGCCCCTGCTCTCTCCGGTAGCATAAGAAGAGACCCTTACCCCTGTCGTTGAGTCGGGCAAATGAATGCAATAGCACAAAGGGAGATGCGGTGAACGGAAGTTTTTTTGAGAAGTGGGTAAATGTCGATTGGCCAATCGGTATACCTTCTGATTGCACGAGCCTCGTTGAAGATGAGGATTGCCTTGAACGTAACCTCCCAACGGCGTGCCCTTCCTGTTGGGAGTACCAACGTCGGATGGATGAGTATTTTAGCGAATGGACATTAGTTTCCAGTAAATGAGGTGGGTCTCCGAATATCGTTGAATGTCTCGTCGCATCATGGGTATGAACAGCTTGAATGTACTTGGTATGGAAAGTCTGAAGCATACAACGCAACGCTACTGAGAAGGTGTTGAATTCATGCTTTTGAGTTGCGACACATCCACTGCCGACAGCTATACAAGCGAAGCCCAAAAGTCGCGGGTACTTTCCGAGTCCTGGTTCCTATCCAACGGCTACTGCCTTGCTTGCGACAGTGACAGATTGACTGCAACAAGAGCTAACACAAAGGCAACGGATTTTATTTGCCCATCTTGTCGACAGAGCTACGAGTTGAAGGCCACTCGCCATCGTTTGGGGCGAACAATAGTTGACGGCGCATACGAGCCACTGATGAATCGTATCCTCGGCGGTTCAGCACCAACCCTAATGGTGCTTGAGCGAAACGACCAATGGATGATCGATAGTCTAACCGCGATTCATCATCTCTTCCTAACCCCAAATGTTATAGTGCAGCGAAAGCCATTGTCCACGACAGCCAGGAGAGCTGGCTGGGTCGGCTGCAATATCCGTCTCGATTTGATTGCCCAGGACGCGCAAATCTATGTCGTGCATAAGCACATTGCAAAAAACCCGAGGATCGTGCGGGAAAAATTTCAACGATTTAATCGACTCAAGAACATCGAGCTGAATTCACGCGGTTGGGCTACTTTAACCTTGAGAATCGTCCGCAGTCTCAATCAACAGACATTTTCACTTAATGAGGTTTATGCAAAGGAGTATGAATTTGCCGCCTTGTATCCAGAGAACAACAATATCCATGCCAAGGTGAGACAGCAGTTACAAGTCTTGCGTGATCTCGGCTTCTTAGAGTTCTGTGGACGCGGTTCCTATAAATTACTCATTTGACAGCCGCAGAGTTTGTATGATGATGGACGGTCTTTATACCGGCGATTAAAATGCTAGGTAGTACATTCCGCAATCCACTCCATAGTTGTCTTACCTGCCAAGCGAGCTGCTTGTATCCAGTATGACTTGCAACCGGGACACATTTCAGAAACTGGAACACCCCGATCAGCACACTCTATGCCATTTTCCTTTTGGAAGCAGAAGCCGCGATAGATAAGTTCCGAAACCACTAAAAGATACCAGTCTGACCAGTTATCGCCTGCAAGAATCTTGTTGCCAATATCCTCTACTCCAAAACCAGCCCACCAGGCTAGTAGCTGCTCATCGTCGCTCTCTTGCACATGTCTGAGCGCCGTCGCTTGTTCTTCAGTGAGCATAATCCCCTTTCAGGGCCAGCCTATCGACCCTCCCATCTCTAGTTTACCGCAGGGGATACAAAAATCAGTCTGTGGCACGGTTGTGGTGCGATTGGCTGAAGCAGACATCCGACGAAGAGCTGAAGAAATTCAACCCGAGGGGAGGGTTGTCGGCTGCAAAACGGGCTCTCACCCAATTCTGGCGTCTCAAAGAAGAAGTCCGAGACTATTTTCTGGCAAACGTCGGCGCCCAAGGGAGCCGCAGGACGCTCCAGACGATAGAACTGCTCTGCAACGCCGGTGGAGTGGTGCAAGAGCTTTCTCTCGGCGAGATTGAGACGCTTTCAGACCTCCTTCGATCGGATCGAGTGCCGGAGTATATCCGAAATGAAGTCAAGAAGTACTTTGACAATAAGGGAGCAAGAGGCTGGGATAAGGATGACCGCCGCATCGTCCCTCTGGCTTGGAGGGAAGTCAATGCGGGTTGATTTGCGACGCATTGGGCGCCCTAGGCCTCACCCTTGAAACCTGGAGGACGGCCTCGCAGCCGGCCCGGCGTCTTTCTGTTCCCTGTTCCCTGACCCCTGCCCCGCCGCGGCAAAGACGGAGGCCCGCCTAAGAACGGCAATCTGTACGCGAAATATGTATGGATTGGGCCGCAAAATGCGCGCAAAAAGGAGCCAAAAACACGCAAAAACGACCCTATTTCTCCTTGTTTTGCTCAAATCGGAAGACTTCCAGGGCGGCATTCCACGGTCTTATGACTGCCTGCAACAGGACTTTCTCGCAAATTGGTAGCCGATCGGGCTGTTTGTCGGCCCCCATGCCTACAAATCTGTCGGCCTCCACGCCGACTTTTCAACTTCCAACTGTTCACTGTTCACTGTCCACTGTCCACTGAAAACTGTCCCTAGTCCCTAGTCCCTTAGTCCCTCAGTCCCTAGCCCCTGTCCCCTGTTTATGGCACAATGGATTATTGGCTCTTTTTTTCAATTCTCTTTCACTCGGAAGGATTTCTGTTCATGGCAAGTCCTTTGATAATGGAGGCGGTGCAGAACCTTGCGTCTGGGCCCCAAGTGCACGCAAACACACCGGTTGTCGAACTGATTGAGAGCGCGATCAAGCGCGGCGAAGCCCGCCTGGCCTCCAACGGAGCCCTGGTGGCGACCACCGCCCCGCGAACCGGCCGCAGTCCAAAGGACAAGTTCACCGTGGACGACGCCACGACGCACACCCTGGTCAACTGGGGAAAGGTGAACCAGCCCTTCGCCCCGGAGCGCTTCGAGGCGCTCCTCGAGCGGGTGGTCGAGCACATGCGCGAGCGCGACCTCTTCGTCCAGGACCTCTTCAGCGGCGCCGACCCCGCCTACCGCCTGCCCATCCGCGTCATCTCCGAGTACGCCTGGCACGCCCTGTTTGTGCGCCAGCTCTTCGTCCGCCCGGAACCCGCTGAATTGGCGGCGCATGTGCCCGAGTTCACCGTCATCGCCGCGCCTGAGTTCGAGGCTGTCCCCGAGCGCGACGGAACCCGCTCCGGCGCCTTCATCCTGGCCGATTTCACCCGCAAAATCGTCCTCATCGGCGGCACCAAGTATGCCGGCGAGATAAAGAAGTCCATCTTTGGCGTCATGAACTTCCTCGTCCCGCAGCGCGACGTGTTGCCCATGCACTGCTCCGCAAATGTCGGCTCGGACGGCGTCACTGCCCTGTTTTTCGGCCTCTCAGGGACCGGCAAAACCACCCTTTCCGCCGACCCCGCACGCCGCCTCATCGGCGACGACGAGCACGGCTGGAGCGCCACCGGCATCTTCAACTTCGAGGGCGGCTGCTACGCCAAGTGCGTTGACCTGAGCGAAGAGAAGGAGCCGCAGATCTACCGCGCCATCCGCTTCGGCTCGGTGCTGGAAAACGTGATCCTCGACCCCGTCACCCGCCAGCCCGATTACGCCGATATCCAGATCACTGAGAACACCCGCGCGGCCTATCCCGTCAGCTACATTGAGAATTCCGTGGTCCCAGGCGTCGGCGGCCATCCCCGCAACGTCATGTTTCTGGCCGCCGATGCCTTCGGCGTCCTGCCGCCCATCGCCCGCCTCACGCCCGACCAGGCCATGTATCACTTCCTCTCCGGCTACACGGCCAAGCTGGCCGGAACCGAGGCCGGCATGGGCTCTGACCCGGTGCCTGAGTTTTCCGCCTGCTTCGGCGCGCCTTTCCTGCCCTTGGCCCCCAGGGTCTACGCCGAGATGCTGGGCAAGCGCCTCAACCAGCACCAGGCCGCCTGCTGGCTGGTCAATACCGGCTGGTCCGGCGGCAAATTCGGTGTCGGCAAGCGCATGAGCATCCGTGTCTCCAGGGCTCTGGTCCACGCCGCGCTCAACGGCTATCTGGATAGGGTCGAGTTTGTCACCGAGCCCGCCTTCGGCCTCCACATTCCGGTCGCCTGCCCGGATGTGCCGCCTGAGGTCCTCAATCCGCGCAACGCCTGGGCCGACAAGCAAGCCTACGACCGCCAGGCCGCCGATCTCGCCGCCCGCTTTGATGCCAACTTCCAGCAGTTCGACGCCCCCCAAGCCGTCCGCGCCGCCGGGCCGGGGAAGCGCGCTAACGGATAGAGACAGAAACCTTCATTTCGTGCCCGCGGCCTGCGGATGATTCTGCAGCCGGCAACTCGCGCGCGCTCCAGCGACGGCCCCGCACAAAGAAATCGGCCATGCGGTTTTGGGCCGGATCGGTCGGAGAAGCCGGGATAGGCCGGGTGCCCCAGGTCTCGCCTTTGAGACCTGGGAGACTACAAAGCCCAACCAGCCACGGTACGGCAGGAGCGGTAGGCGGGGGTTTCAACCCCGGCAATAATCCACCCATCTTGGAAAATCGACCAGCGCGGCGCAAGCTGCGTCCGGTACCCCCGCTCACACTTTCATGGGTCGCCGCAGTAGTGTAGATTTATGGAAACGGTGGGTGTCCCAATGCGAACCTTCTATGAGTTTTTTGCCGGCGGAGGAATGGCGAGAGCGGGACTCGGCGAAGGGTGGCGCTGCCTTTTTGCGAACGATTTCGACGAAAAGAAAGCCCTCAGCTACGCCACCAATTGGGGTGCTGAACATCTCGTGGTTAAAGACGTTGCCGAGGTAAGAGTTGAGGCCCTCCCCGGAGAGGCCGATCTTGCGTGGGCCTCATTCCCCTGCCAAGACCTTTCTCTAGCCGGCGACGGAGCCGGACTTAAAGGACATCGTTCCGGCAGCTTCTGGCCCACCGTAAATCGGAAGAATTAGCAATATGATTCTCGATCCACACCGCATCGCAATCCGAGAGAAGCTTATCCTAACAGGAATATATCTTTCGAAATATGGATCACCTGGATTGAAGCAGCTTGGTTTTCGCACCTACGCGGAAGCATACAATGTCGTCGGATATGCACTTGGATCACGTCCCTTATCGATAAAAAATTATAGAGACGAGTTCGACCCTCTATTTCCAAATCCCAGGAAAGGCTGGCATAAGCGCGAAATTCGTGAATACTGCAAGAAGGTACTCGATGAATACGAAGATCTGGACTTTGGGTCATTTACCGGCTTGATCAAGTCCTTCGTAGGATATGACGAAAACGCTTTGAGCGTTGTCCAATCGAGAGATGAACGGGAAGAACGGGCGTCAGGCTTTGCGAACAGATTGATTACCGGTCTGGCTGCGGAGCGATATTTTGAGTCCGTACATTCCACTCTCCCTGAATTTCGGGGTTGCGCGATCGAGAACACGACTCAACTCGGCTGCGGTTATGACTTCAAATTATGCAGAGAGAAAAGCAAAGACTTCCTCGCGGTCGAGGTCAAGGGCATTCGACAGAGAGTCGGAAGCATCTCGCTTACGCCAAGGGAATACGAAGTTGCGACTGAACTGCGGGACCGCTTCTATCTATTTGTAGTTAAGAACTTTCAGAAGACTCCCTACCACGAACTTTTCCTGAACCCAGTAGCAGGCAAACTCCAATTCACTAGGACTGAGCGAGTACTGATTCAGGTATCGTGGCTGACCCGCGTCTAGGGCCTATTCACTGATGGCCGTTTCTTATTCCTCCGGAGGGAGCAGGAGTCGTCAGATCCCCCGGATAGTGCCGGAGGGAGCAGGGGCCTTCAGGCCCCTGAACACCGCGCCTATATGGCGGGCCTTTAGGCACGGGCCTTCTTCCCCGCAGTCTGCTCAGCCCCGCAGGTGGAGAGGCATGGGGTCCAACGGGCCACGGGCAGCGGAGCTGTAGGGATGGGCTTGCGGCGTCATTACAAGTCCCCGGCGAATGGGGTTCTCCTCGATGTACCGGACACAGCTCATGAACTTCTCTTCGCTCATGATCTGGCTCTCGTTGAAGCTGCGCGTCCACACATCGAGCTCGCTCTTCAGGCGGAAGGAGAAGCCGCCCTTGATAAACTGCATGGCCTTTTCAAGCGAAACATCCGGAGCGGGTGTGATCAGAGCGTGGAAATGGTCAGGCATGATGACGAACGCGTGGAGGAGGAATTTCCCCTGACCGCGATAGTTGAGGATGGTTCGCTCCAGCAATTCCGCCGTGGCAGCGACCTGAAAAAGGCGGCGGCGTTGCGCCGTCACAGCGGTGACGAGATACGTCCGGGTTTCCTGTGGCGCGAACCGCATCTGAGCAGCATACACGAAAAGCCCGTGGCTAAAGCCACTCTCATTGCAAGGCTGCGTCCAGGGGCCTGAAGGCCCCTGCTCCCTCCGCCAGGAAGGGATCGGAGCGGAGAGTCCGCCGTCCCCCAGTAGTGTGAACAGACCCTAATCCAACCTAGCGATTGTACGGCCACAATTGCGGATAAAGTGCAGGTTATGTATCCCAGTCCTCGACCTCAATCTCACCGCTGGGGTAAAGTTCGACCTCCCATTTCTTCCCCGATTGAAGATGCTCCACATGGTAGCAAAAGGCCTCAGGGCTTCGGAGCTCCATCTCCTTGATGGCGGCAAGCATTGCCGCACCTGGGCCATCCGCGGAGACGTCAATCCCCGTGCGGACGTTATATTGATTCGGGCCAAAGTCATTGGTACGCGGAGGCAAAACTCGTGCATCGGAACCAAAACCGCTTCCGCCTTCCAAAGGAATTAGCTTGTCTTTGTTCATCGAGCATTCCTCCAGTCGGAATTCTAATCCTCGGGACACCAGGGAAACGCATCAAAAGGTCTACTCAAGTATTATAGGGCGCCGGAGATTTCCTCCTCGGAGACGTCACAATCCACGTCACGACCTCCCCGGTAACCCGGACCTCGTCTTTCCAAGGCTAAAGAAGGTCATTTTTGTTCACGGCTGCTTTTGGCACGGTCACGGTTGCGCGCGAGGAAACCGCGTGCCGGTCCAGAATCGTGAATATTGGGTCGACAAGATAAAGAGAAATAGGCAGCGAGACCAAAACGCCGCACGACTTCTGCGCAAACTTGGATGGAAACGCAAGGTCATCTGGGAATGTAGACTCAAAAATCCCGAACAGGTAAAGTCTATCCTCGACAAATTCTTGAGGAATTAAGGCCAAATCTAGATCAGTTCAAAAACTCGGCAATCGCGCCGCCTCCCGCCTCCCGCCACCCCGCTGACTTGCCTCCCCGCTGACTCGCCGTCTCGCCGACCTGCTGATCCCTGATCTCTACTCCCCCAGCGCCTCTCCCAGCATCGAAAATACATGCAAAAACGCGCAAAATGCGCCTGACAACGCCTGTTCATGCCTTCTTTTGCTCAAATAGGGAGACTTCCAGGGCGGCTTTCACGGTTTTATGACTGCCTGCAACAGGACTTTCTTGCAAATTTGTAGCCGATCAGGCTGTTTGTGGGCCTGCAGGTCGACAAATGTGTCGGCCTCTAGGTCGCCGTTTCCAAGTTCCAACTAGTCCCTGCTCCCTAGTCCCTAGTCCCTGTCCCTGTCCCTGTCCCTGCCCCTGTCTAAACCCATGTTGAAATAGGCCGCAAAATGCGCGCAAACTAAGGTCAAATCGGTCGACTTCCAGGCCGACTCTCACGGTTTTCTGACCACCTGCAAAGCGGCTTTCTTGCCAATTTGCAGTGAATCAGGCTGTTTGTACGCGTGCAGGTAGGCCTCCAGGTCGGCATATCCCCAGGCTCAATGGCCGTTTCCAGACCGCCGCTCCAGCGCCGCAAAGCGGCTCCGCTGCCCTTTGCACAGAATTACCTTCGCCCGGCGCACAATCGAAGAATGAACAAGGACCGGAGGCGCGGGCCGTTACTGACCACTGACCACTGTTCACTGGCGCCACCCCCCTCCCCATCCCCCTCTGGGAGCCTCTTTTCAATCAGGTGTTTTCGTTAAGTCGCTCATAATAAATAGAATAAAAATCACTCCTATGTACTGATTGGTAAACTTCACTCCCTGAATTCAGCCCTATTCCAGCCCTCCGAGCCCGTTTTCTTGTTGTTTTGGGACGAGAAAAACGCTTGGTCCGTTCCGTCTGGAGCCTCGAAGAACTGCTCGGGCTGCTCAACTGAATACGAAGTATAATCAGTCCACTATGACGCAAGATGAACACAGGCTTATGGTTTTCATGTTCACCAAACAAGTCACGATTTTCAGGGCTCTGTTGGAGGCTCTCAAGGCTCGCGGTGTCTTGGAACCGGACGATCTTATGGCCTACGAGTCTCTGGTGGGCTCTCAGAAGGAATTGACTTCAGACCTGTTCGAGTCTGTTGCGGAGCAGTATACGGAATTCGCGAAACTTCTCGGGCTCGGAGACCAGCTTCCGTCGATATCTACAAAGTGAACCCCATAATCTCCGCCGGATTCCTTTTCACATCTGAGCCAAACTCAAACTGACCCACTACCAACAATCCTCCTGCCTGGAAAGACGCTGTCAACCCGTGCTATCCTCTCCTCAGCGGGGTTTCCATGCCAACGCGCGCTGCCAAAGGAATACTGCTCGCGCCAGCCGCCAGACGCTGGTCGCAAACGCGCGCCCGGAGCATCTGCCCGCGGCAGCACCTGCGCGTGCTGCCCTCCCGCACAAGGCCTAGCCTCTTCGCCGGCGACTAGCACCGGTCCACCGAATATCCTCGCCTGCTGTTCCTCGCCCTCAAGAGCGACCGGAACTGGATGACCCCCCTGCCGGGGTCCGCGGCCGTGTCCCATTCATGTCCGCATAAACGAATCTGCCGAGGAGATCGATCATGACCAAGCAAGAGCTACACGCGCAGTACGGACCCAAACTTGTCTGTCCTTTACCAGGACCCAAGGCACAGGCGGCCATCGCGGCCGACACCCGCCTGATCTCGCCCAGTTATACCCGCTCGTATCCGCTGGTGGCCCGGCGTGGCCGCGGCATCCGCGTGGAAGATGTGGACGGCAACGAGTTCCTCGACTTCGCCGCGGGGATTGCCTCGGTTTCCACCGGCCACTGCCACCCCGAGGTGGTCGCGGCCATCCAGAAACAGGCCGCCGAATTGATTCACATCTCCGGAACCGACTTCTACCACGAGCCGCTCACCGATCTGGCCGGCCGGCTCTCTGCCGTGGCCCCCATGCCCGGCCCGCACAAATTCTTCTACGGCAACTCCGGCGCCGAAGCCATCGAGTGCGCCCTCAAGCTGGCTCGCTACCACACCGGCCGCCAACAGATCATCTCGTTCTTTGGAGCCTTTCACGGCCGCACCATGGGCGCTCTCTCGCTCACCGGCTCCAGGCCCCAGCAGAAGCGCCGCTTCTCGCCCCTGGTTCCGGGCGTCACTCACATCCGCTTCCCCTATGCCTATCGAGGCTGCTCGGGCGGTCCACAGGACGAGGAGGCCTTCAGCCTGGGCTGTGCGCGCTACATCGAGGAACAGCTCTTCAAGACCATCCTCGCGCCCGAGGAGGTTGCCGCTATCTTCATTGAGCCCATCCAGGGCGAAGGCGGCTACGTGGTGGCGCCCGATAACTTCCTCCGCGAACTGCGCGCCATCTGCAACCGCCACGGCATCCTGCTGGTGGTGGACGAAGTGCAGTGCGGCATGGGCCGCACAGGCAAGTGGTGGGCCATCGAACACTCCGGCGTGGAGCCGGACATGGTCTGCATCGCCAAGGGCATCGCCAGCGGCATGCCGCTGGGCATCTGCATGACCCGCGCGGAGATCATGGATTGGGTCCCCGGCTCCCACGCCTCCACCTTTGGTGGGAACCCGGTTTCCATCGCCGCTGCCCTGGCCACCATGGACATCATCGAGCGCGGGGCGATGGCGAATGCCGCCCGCGTGGGCGAATTCATGCTGGAACGCCTGCGCGGCTGGACACGCACCCATTCGCTGGTGGGCGATGTGCGCGGCCGCGGCCTGATGATCGGCATCGAACTGGTGAAGGATAAGGCCACACGCGAACCGGCCGCCGCGCTGCGCAACCGTGTCGAGACCCTGGCCTTCGAGCGCGGCCTGATGGTGCTCGGTTGCGGCGAGAGCTCGCTGCGGCTCAGCCCCCCGCTCATCGTCAGCGAGCATGAAGCCACCGTTGCACTCGACATCCTCGAGGAGGCGCTCACTCAGGTCGAAAGGGAGCACGAGCACGCGAGCGCGCTCGAGGTTGCCGCGGCCTGAGCTTGCCGAACCTGCCGGGCCGCCAGCTCACACCGGCCCGGCTCCGCTCAGCAGGATTTGCGCCTTTCGCTCATCCCGACGACAATGGTTTGCCATGGGATGGCTGGAGCAGATGCGAAATGTTTGGCTGGAGCGCGCCCTTGCCAGGTTGAACCGCGTGGCGCGCTGTCGCGGCGCGTCGGCACTGCCCGCCCACCTGGTTACCGGCATCGACGGCGAAGACGCGGCCTTCTTTTACCTGGGCCGTAAGGGCTACACCGTGGTGGCGCGGCGCTGGTCTGCGGACAACCTGCCCGGCGATCTCGACCTGATTGCATGGCAGGGGCCGATGCTGTGCTTCATCGAAGTGAAGACCCGCACTGCCCACGACATTTCTCCGGCTGAGATCGCCGTCGACTCCCACAAGCGCCACATTCTGCGCCGGTTGGCCCGCCAGTACGTGCGCCAGTTGCCTCAGGAGACGGCCCCGCCGGTTCGCTTCGACGTGCTCAGCGTCTATCTGGTGCCGGGAAAGGATAAGGAGTTCGTCCACTTTGAGAACTCCTTCGGCTGGAGTGAGCGGCGGAAGGATTGGGAATGAGTTTTGCCCGCTCTATCGGATACTCTCCCGCGTCACCACAACCGTGTAGTATGGCCTTGATTTCCGTTCACACATGAGGATCCCATGGATCGCGTCGTCACATTCCTGCTGACTCAGAATCCCGATGCTGCCGTTCATTTCTACCGCGACAGGCTCGGTTTCACCTACTTGCGGGATGATGGCTTTGCCCTGGTCTTCGATCTGAATGGCGTCATGCTCCGCATCGGCAAGGTGCCGCAATTCACTCCCGCGCCGAACACGGTTCTTGGCTGGGAGAGCAGCGACATTGCCTCCGCCGTTGACGGTCTGGCCCAGAATGGCGTGGTCTTCGAGCGTTACCCGAACATGACTCAGGATGAGCGGGGTATCCAGACCTTCCCGACTGGAGACAAGGTGGCGTGGTTCAAAGACCCCGATGGAAACGTGCTTTCGCTTTCTCAGCACGCCGCCATCGCGGGCTGAGGTCGCCTATCCCTGCGCGTTCTGCCATTCCTCGAGCCAGACCATCTGTATGGCCTCAAGCCGCGACTCGTTAGACTTCTGTGGGTCGTCGGCGAAGCCTTCGAGTTCAGTCACGTAGCGGTGCAAGTCGGTGTAGCGCACCGTCAAGGGGTCGAGCGAGGGAAACTTCTCCGCCAACTGAATGCCGATTTCTTCGGCGTCGGTCCACAGAATCTCGCGCGGCATCGGGGATCTCCTTACTTCTCTTCCGCCAACGTCAGCGGCTTGCCCTCGGAGACGTAGTTGCGGTTCCACCTGGGAATCTCGACCACGTAGTCGCCGGGGCGAGTGATGACTGCCTGGCAGCCCAGCCGCGAGTTCAACTGCTGGTCGGCGGCCATATCGAGCCGGTCAAGTTCATCGTCGCCGGCCTCGCTGATGCCCTCCTGATCCTTGATCCACAGGTGACAAGTGGTGCAGGCGCAAACGCCGCCGCAGGCATGGTCAAGGAAGACGTCGTGGTTCTCCGCCACGTCGAGAAACGACATCGGCTTGCCGTGATGCTGGTAGGGCATGGCGCCGAATTCGAACTCCACCGTGCGGCCTTCGGGAAGAAAGGTGACGCGTACCAGCTTCTCCGGCGGAATGGCCTTCTCAGTTGCCTCGCTCATAAAAATCGTCCTTCCTTGCGCAATCGACGACGTGCTATCTCCGCTAACTCCGCCAACCCCGTTAACTCCGCTTCATTTGAACTCCGCCGGAGCCATGGCATGGGGCGCGGTCACAGCCTCTGCCAACTCCTCGCCAGCTGCATCCATGGTCTTGCCGCGCATCGCGCTGCTCACAACGGCATCCATCACCAGCTCGGCAAAACGCCGCGTGGCCTGATCCAGCGCCAGGGTCGCGTCGCGAATGGCGGCCGGGTCCTGGCCCATCTTCACGGCAGCCAACCGGTCGCGCGCCGCTCGGATGGCCGCCTGCTCCTCGCCACTCAACTGATGCCACGCCGGGCTCTGCGGAGCGCGCTCGACCGCGGCAAGAATCGTTTCCGCCTCGTTGCGTGCCTCAATCAAGAGGCGCTTGGCAAAGTCCTCCTCGGCGTGATCAAAGGAGTCCAGAATCATGCTCTCGACCTGCTCGTCGGTCAATCCATAGGTCGGCTTCACCTCAATCTGCGCCGCCTGGCCGCTGCGCTGCTCGCGCGCCGAGACGTGCAGAATGCCGTCGGCGTCGATGAGGAAACGCACCTCGATGCGCGGCAGCCCGGCGCTCATGGGCGGAATGCCGCGCAGGTCGAAGCGGGCCAGCGAACGGCAGTCCGCAGCCAATTCGCGTTCGCCTTGCAAGACGTGAATGGCGACGTTGGTCTGGCCATCGACTCCGGTGGTGAAGTGCTCGGTGGCCGAGGCGGGAATCGTCGAATTGCGCTGGATAATCCGCGCTACAGTCCCGCCCAGGGCTTCAATGCCCAGCGAGAGCGGTGTCACGTCCAGCAGCAGCATCTCCCCGGTGGTCTTCGAGGCGCCGGCCAGAATGTCGGCCTGCACCGCCGCGCCCAGCGCCACCACTTCGTCGGGATTCAACTCGATGTGCGGCTTCTTGCCGCGCGCGGTGAGATGAAAGAGATTGTCCACCAGTTGGCGCACTGCGGGGATGCGCGTGGACCCGCCCACCAGCACGACTTCGTCAATCTGCTCGGGTGTGATGCCGGCGTCGGCGAGAGCCTGTTTGCAGGGGCCTGCCGTGCGCTCGAGCACCGGCTCGATCAGCAACTCGAAGACTGCGCGCGGAATCTCGCGCTGGTAACGGTCGCCGTTGGGCAACTCAATATCGAAGTGCGCCGCCGGCTCCGTGGAAAGGCTGATCTTGGCGTCGATGGCGGCTTTGCGCAGCGCTTGCACAGCGCCGGGATGTCCGCGCAGATCGACCCCATGTTCGGCATGAATCTCATCGAGAGCAATGGCTAAGAGCAGGTTGTCGATGTCGTCGCCGCCCAGGTGCGTATCGCCATTGGTGGACTGCACCTCGAAGATGCCGTCGCGCAGCTTGAGAATCGAAATGTCGAAGGTGCCGCCGCCCAGATCATAGACGGCAATGGTGCCCACTTTTTCGCGGTCCAGCCCGTAGGCCAGCGCCGCCGCGGTGGGCTCGTTCACCAGCCGCAATACTTCAAGCCCGGCCATGCGGCCCGCATCTTTGGTGGCCTGCCGCTGCGCATCGTTGAAGTAGGCGGGCACGGTGATCACCGCCTGGGTGACCGGCGCGCCAAAAAACCGCTCGGCATTGCGCTTGAGCTGGCGCAGTATGTACGCCGATATCTCCGGCGGCGTGAATTTCATTTCGCCCAGGCGAATCCGCGGCACTTCGCCCGATTCCACATCCTCGGCCAGACGGAACGGAAACAGCTTCAGCTCGTCCTGAATCTCTTCCAGGCCGCGGCCCATCAGCCGCTTCACGGAATAAATTACCCGCTCCGGCGTCTGGATCAGCGCCTTGCGCGCGCTGTTGCCCACGGTGACCGTGGGCCGGCCGCCCTCCGCCGGAATCGGGTCGA
This sequence comes from Occallatibacter sp., assembly GCA_052326045.1. Taxonomy (GTDB): domain Bacteria; phylum Acidobacteriota; class Terriglobia; order Terriglobales; family Acidobacteriaceae; genus Telmatobacter. The sequence continues at coordinate 14,819 of JBKQRH010000162.1, forward strand.
GCGCCACCACCGACGGCACCAGGTTCGAGCCGTCCGCGCCGGGAATCACCACCGGGGCGTCGCCCTGCATATAAGCGACCAGGGAATTGGTGGTTCCCAGGTCGATTCCAACTACGCGTCCTTCCGCCATCCGCTCTTTCATGCTCCCAGGGTCTCGGTAACGTCGCGAACCAGATTGCTGAGGTAGCGCCGCCGGTCCAGCAGGCTCACCATCGTTTTTTCCGCCGTCTTGCGCGCTGCTGCGTCGCCCTCATCCCACACTTGCCACTGAATGCGCAGGTCCTGGTCCACCTCAACCAGCAGCCCGTCGAACCTTCTCTTCGCCTGTTCCAGGCCTGCCTGTAATTCGTGATCGTCCTCGCCTGTCTTGCGCGCCATGCGCATCTCTTCCAGTTGCATGTTCAACTCGAAGACCTCTTCCAGCAGATCGGCGGGAACACGCGAAGGATCTGTTCTGACCTGGCTGCTGTGGTCCGGACTCGTGTCCGGGCTGGGTTCTTGGTTCGCCTCTGGACCAATCTCCGCGCCTTTCAGCTTGAGCAGGTATTCGGTGCGGCGCAACGGGTCCTTGAGCGTGCGATAGGCGTCGTTGAGCAGCGCGGTGTCGGCCAGGCTCCATTGCCGCTCGTTCTCTCCCGCGCGGGCAAAACGGTCGGGATGCACTTTGCGGCTCAGCCGGTGAAACTCGTGCTCCAGCGCGGACAAATCCAGATTGAGCCGCGGCTCCAATCCGAAGACAGAAAAATAGTCGCCTCCGGGTGGGGGCTGAATCTTGCTGCAATGCGGGCAAAAGAGCGTGGAGTCGTTGTGGCCGATCGAACAGGACCAACAGGCAATGGGAACCGCTGAATCGAGGACTTTCATCATAATTGCTTTCTTGCAGAACCAGTGTTGACTTCTCAAGAGCGCTACAAAGGCTCTTTTCCGAGCGAGTATGGCCGCGAAAAGTCCGGCGCCGGTTTCACTTTCCGAAGCGGCGAACGCTGTAGGCTATCGGCAATCCGATTACGACCATGTGGACCAGCAAACCTTGAATCAGGTCATGCAGTTCGTAAGGCCCTCTTGCATGAAGCGCGGAGAGCGGAAGAACGACGAGATTCATGAACTCTTGAACCGCAGCGCCAAAGAACAGGCCGCAAATCAGGGGGTACTCCTTCAAAAAGGGCAGCCGCCGGCTCGCCGCATAGTAAGTCGCCGCCGCGGAGAGAGCAATCAGGTAGTGCAGGCAAACGCCAAGAAGATAAATTCCCGCATTCCCGTGTTCGGTAACCTGCCCGCCCAGCAGACCCCCGGCAATCGCCAGCGGAATATCCCATCCAAAGAGGATGCAGGCTTGCAGAAGGTCTATTGTTCCGGCAATCAGTCCGCCCACCGCGATTGCCGCCAGAGCGTTTCGTTCCTTGAAGGGCCAAGGTGCAGAATTCTCAATCGTCCGGTTCATTCGCTTTGCTCTCTGATTTCTGAGTAAGCCTCAAAGATATCTGCCACAAGATTCCAACTTATCGCCAACGAAATTTCCTGCTGGCCGCTCTACGATGAAAACGACGAACCGCAGCTGCAGGAGCGCGTGGAGTTCGGGTTGATGAAGTTGAACCCCTGCCGCATCAGCGTCTCCTCGTAATCCAGCGTCATGCCGTGCAGATAAATGAACGACTTGGGATCAACGAAGACGCGCACGCCGTCGAACTCGTAGATACGGTCGCGCTCGCGGGGCTGCGTATCGAACTTGATCGAGTAGGAAAGCCCCGAGCAGCCGCCGCCCATCACGCCCAGCCGCAGCCCGCCTTCCTGGGGCGAAATGCCTTCCTTGGCCATAGCCGTGCGAATGCGCTTGATCGCCTTCTCCGTTATCTGCAAACCTTGCTGCGGTGCTTCTGTTGCCGCCGAAGGCGGCGTCTGCCCCACCGCAGGTGGTCCGATTGTCACTACGTTCGGCATAACCGCCTCTTCTTACTGCGCCACGGCGACAGCCGCTCCATCCTCTGTCGCGGCAACGCCATTTTTCTTCTTCCAGTCGCCGATGGCCGCGCGAATCGCGTCCTCGGCCAGGACCGAGCAGTGAATCTTTACCGGCGGCAGCGAGAGTTCCTTCACGATGTCGGTGTTCTTGATGCCTAGCGCATCGTCCACGGTCCGGCCCTTGATCCACTCGGTGGCCAGCGAAGAGCTGGCAATCGCCGAGCCGCAGCCGAAGGTCTTGAACTTGGCCTCCTCGATCACCTGGGTTTCGGGGTTCACGCGGATTTGCAGCCGCATCACGTCGCCGCACTCCGGCGCGCCCACCAAGCCCGTGCCGACCTCCGTCGAACTTTTGTCCAGTTGGCCCACGTTGCGGGGGTTGTTGTAGTGGTCGATCACTTTGTCGCTGTATGCCATGGTCCAAATCCTCCTGCGGGGGAAGCCGCGTTTACTCTCATTTGATTCGGCAAGTATGCCTGCCGATGCCTTCAATTCATCTCGCGCTTAATGCGCCGCCCACTGAATCTTGGTCAGGTCGATGCCTTCCTGCACCATCTCGTAGAGCGGTGAAAGTTGGCGTAGATGCTTAACCACATCAATCACCTTGGCGGCCACATAGTCCACCTCCGCCTGCGTATTGAAGCGGCCCAGCCCGAAGCGAATGGAACTGTGGGCCACATCGTCGCCCAGCCCCAGAGCCTTCAGCACATAGGAGGGCTCAAGCGTAGCAGACGTGCAGGCCGAGCCGCTGGAGACCGCTACGTCGTTGATGCCCATGAGAAGCGACTCACCCTCGACATACACAAAGCTCATGTTCAGGTTGCCGGGCAGACGGTGTTCCATGGAGCCGTTCACGTGAACGTAGTCCAGCTCCGATTCCAGTTTGTTCTTCAACCGGTCGCGCAGGCCGCGCAGATAAGCCGCCTCGTTGTCCATCTCCTCATAGGCGATCTCGCAGGCCTTGCCCAGGCCCACGATACCGGGCACATTGAGCGTGCCGGACCTCATGCCGCGCTCATGGCCGCCGCCGTCAATCTGCGCCGCGATCTGCACTCTTGGGTTGCGCCGGCGGACGTAGAGCGCGCCCACGCCCTTGGGTCCGTAAATCTTGTGCGCGGAAATCGAGAGCACGTCGATGTTGTCGGCAATCACATTCACCGGAACCTTGCCCACCGCCTGCACCGCGTCAGTGTGGAAGATGACGCCCTGTTCATGACAGAGCTTTCCGATCTCGGCGATCGGCTGCAGGACGCCTATCTCGTTGTTGGCCGCCATGATCGTGACCAAAATGGTTTTGTCGTCCATGGCCCGCTTCAGGTCGTCCAGATCGATCAGTCCATCGGCCTTCACCGGTAGATACGTCACGCGGTAGCCGTACTTTTCCAGGCGCTTGCAGGTATCCAGCACCGCCTTGTGTTCGGTCACCTGGGTGATGATGTGGTTGCCGCGCTCGCGGTACATCTCCGCAATGCCCTTGATGGCCAGGTTGTTGCTCTCGGTGGCGCCGCTGGTGAAGATGATTTCCTTGGCAGTGGCCCCGATCAGCCGCGCAATCTGCTCCCGTGCCGCTTCCACGGCCTTTTCCGCCTCCCAACCAAAGGAGTGGTTGCGGCTGGCCGCATTGCCGAACTTGGTGGTGAAGTAGGGCATCATCGCCTCCAGAACTCGTGGATCGAGCGGGCTGGTGGCGTGATTGTCCATATAAATCGGCAAGCTTACGCCCGCAGGCACTTCCACTTGGCTGGCAACTGTGCTCATCTTGTTCTCCATCCTCTTCAATCCTCTTCTCCGCTCAACGCGGAGAAAGAGAAAACTACCGTTAAAGCGTTAATGAAACCAACCCGGCCGCCTCGTGCGCTGGCAAACCGGGTTGCTCGTGCTCCGCCAGATCCTGAATACTGATGCTCTGCAAAACGCCTGCAATCGTGTCGTTCACGCGCGCTAAAGGCTCCTTGATCGTGCAACTCGGGGTCAGCTCGCAGCCCTTCTTGCCCTTGGTGCAGGAGGTGATGAAAAACGGCCCGTCAATGGCCAGAATCACCTCGAAGGCCGAAATCTCGCGCGCATCACGGGCCAGTGCATAACCCCCGTTCATCCCGGCGTGCGAACGCAGAAGCCCGTTCCTGGTCAGCAGTTGCAGAATCTTGGCCAGCAATTGCGCCGGAATCCCATACCCGTCCGCAATATCCTTCGCGCTGAGCGCAGGCGTCTCCGGGTGCTCGGCCAGGTACTTGAGCGCCATCAGGCCATAATCCGCTTTTTTGGTCAGTTTGAGCATTTAGGGCCTGTCAACACTACTGGGGTGGATGGCGTTGTGAGCGGAAATCCGGCCAGACGAGGCGGAGCCCGCAGGGTTTGGTTGTTCCAAGCACAAGGGCGACAACAAAGTATGGCCGGATTTCCGCCGCAACCCGAAGGGACGGTGCCGGTTTTCCCCATTTCGTTGTCGCTCGTCGCTCCAGTGATTGACCACAGTTCGCTGCTCGATCCTAGAACTGGGAAAAACCGGCACCCGTCGACGCCATCCCAGTAGTGTTACCAGACCCTAATATCCGACTTCTTCGGTCCGTATTCAGTATACGACCATTTCTGTCGGGATTCAAGTCCATTCTGGAATCCTCCGCTCCTCTGGCTGGAAAAATTTACGCGGCAGACCCCAGATTCATCAAATATCCGTTTTAATTTATTGAAAAGACCGCTACAATCTGGCGGAAAGAACACTTTTTCCAACCGATACCACGAGCGATGGCAACCATCTGCAAGCACCCCAGGGTACGTATCGTTTCCCGGCACGAAGACACCGAGTATGTCGAGTGCCTGGAGTGTGGCGAGATCTTTGACTCCGAAGAGTTCCGCGACATGGAGATTGAAGAAACCGTCGAAACAGAGGATGCCCCGGACGACTTCTAATACCGGCTTCTAAGCCCACCTCACTTGGCACCGTGTCCGTTGGCGGCCTGAGCGCCTACGCGCCTGGCCGCGACCCAGGCGTATTGCAGCCCCGAGGCGACGGTCAATCCGATCGTGGCATCCAGCGCCACCAGTCGAAACACCACCACCCAGTGGGCAGCGGTCAGCTGATGCAGCAGCACGGCGGCCACCGCGGCGACCTGCGCCGCGGTATTGGCCTTGCCGATCAGGCTGGGGCCGAAGTCACGCCGTCCCGCCGCCGCATACAGGATGGCCGCCACCACCAGAATCCCCACATCCCTGCCAAAGACCAGAACCGTCACCGTGACCGGAATCAGATTCTTGTGCGTAAGCACCAGGAACATCGTACTCAACAGCAGTTTGTCGGCCACCGGGTCAAGGTACTGGCCCAGTTGGGTGCGCTGCTTCAGCAGGCGGGCCAGCAAGCCATCCAGCGCGTCGGTCAATCCCGTCGCTACAAACAGGCCAAAGCTCAACGCAAAGTGAGCCTCCAGGATGGCGGCCACCAGGAACGGAGCCAGGCAAATGCGCAGCAGCGTGAGCAGGTTGGGAGTGGTGCGGAATCGGTTCAATCGTTTGCTTGTGACGTCGTTCATGGCGGGTTCAAGAACGTAAGAACGATGGTACAGTATGGCGGGTGTGGCCGCCCATCTTTCCCCCGCCACCGCCATCCTGATAGACTACCTGATATCGCTTTGCAGGCGCGTAGCTCAGTTGGTTAGAGCGCTTCCTTGACACGGAAGAGGTCGCTGGTTCGAATCCAGTCGTGCCTACCATTTCCAGATTCCAAGACATCCAATACAGTCCAAAGAATCCCGACAAGCCGCTGAAAAATCAGCGGCTTTTGTCTTCTTGTGTCTAAATGCGTATCATGGAAGCCAATCCCTGGTGGGGGTATTTCTGGGGGTACGGATTTCCGAAAGTGGGGGTATTTCGGAATTTCGTCGATAATTGGGGGTGATTCACCATGGCGCTGACAAACACTGAGATTCGACGCTCCAAGCCCGCCAAAGGGTCCTACAAGCTCTCCGATGGTGGCGGTTTGCATCTGCTCATCACTCAAGCCGGGGGAAAGCTCTGGCGATGGAAATACCGCTTTGACGGAGCCGAGAAGTTGATGGCCCTGGGCCGATACCCCGAAGTTGCGCTGGCCGACGCCCGCGAGCGCCGGGATGCAGCCCGGAAGAGACTAGCCAACGGCATTGACCCCATGGCCGAACGGATGGCCGAAAAGACAGCGGTCAAGGTCGCTACTGAGCATACCTTCGAGAAGATCGCCGAGTTGTGGTTGGAACACTGGCGGGGTAACAAGAGCGCGCGCCACTCAGCCACAACGCGGAATCGTCTGAAGGTGAATGTCTACCCGGTCCTGGGAGAAAGGCCCATCGCGGAAGTCGAGCCAATCGAGCTTGTCCAGCTTGCCAAAGGGATTGAAGCCCGTGGGGCCTCAGACATGGCGAAGCGGATTTTGCAGATCGTGGGCATGGTCTTCCGCTATGCAGTCGCACACGGTTACAGCAAGCGCAACCCTGCCGCCGAGATTCGTCCCTCAGACATCCTGAAGCCGACACGCAAAACCAACATGGCGCGTATCGATGCCCGTGAACTACCGGCGCTGCTCCGCTCCATCGAAGTCTATGAGGGGCGGCAACTGACACGGTTGGCTATCAAACTCATGGCGCTCACCTTTGTCCGTACCAGCGAGTTGATTGGCGCGCGCTGGGAAGAGTTCGATTTTGACGCTCGGCGCTGGTCTATTCCCGCAACCCGGATGAAGATGAAGACACCTCACATTGTTCCGCTGTCAACCCAGGCCGTAGAAGTGCTTGAACTTTTGCGGACGATCTCGGGCAATGGCGAGCTTGTCTTTCCCGGCGAGCAGGACTCGACTAAACCAATGTCCAACATGACGATCCTCAAGGCGCTGGAGCGGATGGGCCACAAGAACCGCATGACCGGCCACGGCTTCAGAGGCTTGGCTTCCACAATCCTGCATGAGCAGGGCTATAACCACGATCACATCGAATTGCAGCTTGCCCACGCGCCGCGTAATGCCGTGTCCGCTGCTTACAATCACGCGCTCTACCTTGAACCACGGGCCAATATGATGCAGGATTGGGCGGACTTCCTGGAGCAAACCAGGCGCGGCGGCAGAGTGCTGCCATTCCGGAGTTCAGCGGCCTAGGAGGTTGTAGAATTCCGGCCCTCTCGCTCCAGGGCCGTCCTGTTCTGCGCCGGGATGATCTCAAAAACCGAGGCACGCAAACTCTTGAGCAGGACCCGGGCGGCATCTCCCTCCTCCGACGGGTTCGCTGCTGGCGTCGCAAGCCCTCGGATGATCTCCCCCTGCCGGTCGCTGGTGACGGAGCCGTAGCTATCGAATGTTGTACGAACCTTCTCATGTCCCAAATTCTGGCTCCACGCTTTGAATTCCTCGGGCGTCCGGCAGAGCGTCTCCCCAAGCCGCGCAAGCGTGTGCCGCAGTGAATGGGGATGGAAGTAGGGCAAATCGGCCCCTTCAAACGCCTCACGGAAGATCGTCCGAATAGGCGTGGTGGTCTTCCAATGGTTCCGCTCCAGTCCACATGGCTCAAACTGGCGCGTCTTTCCCAGTGCAACCCGCGTTGCAGGAAACAGCGGATCG
>JBKQRH010000163.1:0-3558 GCA_052326045.1 Occallatibacter sp.
ATTGAGGTGGAAACCGTCGGGCGTGTAGCGGGCCTCGCGGAAGCCGATCCGCGTGCGATACTCGTCCTGCGAGCCCGCAGCCGTCGTCAGCCGCACCACCACGCTGTACAGCTTCGGCTTCTGCAAATTCCAAAGTTCGATCTCGGGCAGGGACTCGAGACGAATCTCATGATGCTCGGCCGCCGTCGTCACCGTAACAGTGGCCGTCTTCAATACATTGTCGCCGTCCCGTAGTTCCGCGGTGAGCGTGGCGGAGTTGGCGATTGGTCCCTCCAGGTAGCAGCGCACCACCACCGCTCTTTGGGCGGTCAGCGCCGCAACCGGTTTGGCGTAAACGTTGGAGAGGAAGGTCTCCGGCACCACGCGAATTTGCACGCCACGGTAGATGCCGCCGAAGGTCAGGTAATCGATGTTGTCGCCAAACGGCGGGATGTCGGCGCGCTCGGTCGAGTCCACCTCCACCGCGATCGCATTGTCCGCACCGTAATTCAGGTGCGGCCCGATCTCGAAACGGAACGGCGTGTAGCCGCCTTTGTACTCTTCGAATTTGTGCCCGTTCACGGTCACTGTGGTAGCGGTCATCGCCCCTGCAAAATCGAGGAAGACGCGCTTGCCTTTCCATTCCGGCAACGCGCGCAAGTGGCGCCGGTAGACCGAGACACACTGAAAGCTCTTTTCGTCGAAACTGTGCCAGGGTAGGCGTACGTTGGAGTGCGGCAGCGTGATCTTCTGCCACGCCGCATCGTTGAAGTCCGGTGCCGTGACGCCCGCTCTTGTCTTGCCGCCGAACAACCAGCGGCGGTTCAGCTCGTACACGCGCCGTTGTGGATCCGGCTCCGCCTCCGCGCGCTTCTGCTGCGCCTCAAGCACGCCCGCCGCCGAGCCCAGGAGGAACATACGCCGATCAATTTGTGGTTGGTAGCTCATAAAAGTTCCGTCTGCTAGCCTAGCACCTGTTTGGCGGAGTTTGCTTTCGCGTGCTGCGTTTTTTCCGCAACCGGTTGATCCCATTCATCATATCCCGCAGCACCCCAGTTTTCGCTACGCATCGCACACTGCCAACCGGTGTCCAACCAGCCGCCGGTATCGCCAGCTTCGGTAACGTTCGAGCCTTCCCTGACGCCTAGCCACTTACCATGATCAAAAAGCTTCTCTTCGTAACGACAATTCTGCTCGCGACCACGCTATGCCTCCTGGCCGCCGACGCCAGCGGCAAGTGGACTTTTGAACAACAGGGACGCAACGGCACCATGCAGGTGACCCTCGACCTGAAAATCGCCGGCAGCGCTCTCACCGGCTCGGTTAGCCAGCCGGGACGCGAAGGCAATACCATGGAAACCCCGATCACGGATGGCAAGGTGGACGGGAACAACATCAGCTTCACGGTGAAGCGCGAGTTCAACGGTAACAGCTTTGTGACGACCTACAAGGGCGCCCTTGACGGCGACGACTTGAAACTCGAGATCAGCCGGCCGACGCGCGATGGCAGCACGCGGACGAACAACGCCGTCGCCAAGCGGGCCAAGTAAGACCCCGAAAGGGAATGACGCCAGCCTGCCGAGCTTCCGACCTCTTCGGCAGGGCGGCGGATTTTGTCGATGTTGATGGTTGCGCCTTCACATTAAGCTGGCTTAAGCTAGATTAAGAGGAAGCTATGCAGGAAGTCGGAGCGTTCGAAGCCAAGAATACGCTGGGCACCCTGTTGGACCGCGTGGAACGCGGCGAGGAAATCGTCATCACCAGACACGGCAAACCAGTTGCACGTTTGGTGGCCGGCAGCACTGGGGGCATTGATCGCGTGCAAGCGAGAGGGGCGGCGGACCGCATCCGTTCCCGTGCCAGCGATCTGACTGGAACTTTCAATTGGGACGTTCTCAAGGCCGACCGCGATGAGGGCCGGCCTTGAGTCTGGTGCTCGACAGTTCCGTGACTTTTGCCTGGGTTTACTCTGCCGAAACCACCGTTGCGATCTCCGATGTGCTCGCCAAAGTCACCGAATCCGGGGCATGGGTCCCGGCGCTCTGGCGGCTGGAGGTTGGCAACGTTCTCGAAATGGGTGTGCGAAAAGGACGGACGGATGCGGCTTTTCGGGACGCCGCCCTCGCGGACCTTGCTCTCCTGCCGATTACCCTCGATCAGGAGACTGATCGCCACGCCTGGGGTGCGATCGCGAAATTGGCCGCGCGGCACCGTCTGACTCTCTATGACGCCGCATACCTGGAATTGGCTCGCCGCCGCAGTCTTCCACTCGCGACACTCGATCAGGATCAACGTACCGCCGCAGCCGCCGAGGACATCGTTCTGCTTGGGGTTTAGTGAGCGTGTCGCTCCCTCCCATTCTGGCTTTCTGGTAATATGGAATTATGGCGATGAGGAAAATGACCTTCAGCGTACCCGAGCCGCTGGCTGTGCAGTTTCTGCACCGGATTGCCTCACGCGAGCGATCGCATTTCGTAAGTGAGGCCCTGGCTGCACGGCTGGCAGAGCGCGACGCTGCCTTGATCCGTGCCTGCGATGTTGCGAACCAGCACCTGGACGTGGCCGAAATCGAGAACGAATTTGCCGAAATCGGCGACGAAATAGCAGAACCATGGAAGTGATCCCAGAGCGCGGTGATATCTGGTGGGTTGCTCTCGACCCGACGCTCGGTTCGGAGATTCGCAAAACACGCCCGTGCGTTGTGATTTCGGTGGGCGTGCTGAATGAAAGGCGAAGGACGGCGATCATTGTCCCGCTGTCGAGTTCGGCGAAGGCCAGCCCGCCGATCCTGATCCCGATCTCCTGCGATGGACGCCCCGCAGTGGCGGTCAGTGACCAAATCCGAGCCGTGTCAAAGGAACGCCTGCGCAGCCGACTGGGCGTCATCACGACGGAAGAGTTGGCGGCACTGGAGGACGGCCTCAGGCAGATCATGCAACTCTGATAACGCTGGGGCGGGGATGCGCCCGCTTGACACGCCAGGCGCGCCGGAATAACATTGTTATTACCATGCGGGCTGTTCATGTGAGCATAAGACAGGTAGGCAACTCCCAAGGGATTGTCATCCCCAAACCGGTACTGGCGCAGTTGGGTCTGGACGGGAAGGCGGGCGCGGAAATGACAATCGAGGATGGTGCACTTGTGTTGCGCAGGCCCGCGAGTCCGGCGCGCACCGGTTGGGCCGAGGCTGCCAGGAGAATCGCGGAGGCCGGTGACGACGAACTCTTGATGGGCGAATTCGGTAATGCGGAGGATTCGGAGTTGGTCTGGTGATGCGTGGAGAGATTTGGCTCGTGAATCTCGATCCTACTGTCGGGGGTGAAATCAGGAAGACGCGCCCCTGTGTGGTGGTGTCCCCGTCCGAAATGCACGATCATCTGCGCACAGTGCTCGTCGCACCCATGACCACGGCGGGTCGCGAGGCGCCGTTCCGGATCGGCGTCACTCATGGTGGCCGGAAGGGTTTGATCCTGCTCGATCAGGTTCGCGCCGTGGACAAGACCCGGCTGGCGAAGAAACTGGGAGCGGTTCCTGCAAAGACGCTCACCGCCGCGTTGAGGACGCAGCAAGAGGTATTTG
>JBKQRH010000164.1:0-9754 GCA_052326045.1 Occallatibacter sp.
ACGTCTTCTATCTCCACTCGCGGCTGCTGGAGCGCGCCTCCAAGCTCAGCGACAAGAAGGGCGGCGGTAGCTTGACCGCGCTGCCGGTCATCGAGACCCAGGCCGGCGACGTATCGGCCTACATCCCAACCAACGTCATCTCCATCACCGACGGGCAGATCTTTCTGGAAACGGACCTGTTCAACTCCGGCGTGCGTCCGGCGGTGAACGTGGGCCTTTCGGTTTCGCGCGTGGGCTTCTCGGCGGCCATCAAGGCGGTCAAGCAGGTGGGCGCCACGCTCAAGCTGGACCTGGCGCAGTACCGCGAACTGGCCGCCTTTGCGCAGTTCGGCTCCGACCTCGACCCGCTCACCCAGAAGCAGCTCAACCGCGGCGCGCGCCTGACGGAGCTGCTCAAGCAGCCGCAGTTCCAGCCGCTTACCTGGCAGCAGCAGACGGTGATTCTGTTTGCCGGCACGCAGGGCTACCTGGACGACCTGCAGGTCTCCGACATTCGCGCCTTCGAGGTTGGCCTCTACAAGTACTTCGACGCCGCGCAGACCGCGCTGATTGAGGACCTGACCGCAAAAAAGGCGCTTGACGACGATCTGCGCAACCGGCTGCACGCGGCGATGAAAGAATACTCAGCCAACTTCAAGGCGGAGCTGGCGGCGGCTGTAAAGGCGTAAAAACAGCTTCTAGCCTCTAGCTACTAGCTAAAAGCCAGAAGAACAAGCTTTGATTTTAGAAACTGGGATTCGCAAGCGAAGTTTGCAAGTGAGATGTTGAAAGACTGAACGCAAGTTGCATGTACTAGCACAAACAGCTAGAAGCTAGGAGCTAGCAGCTAAGTCATGGCAAACGTACTCGATCTACGGCGGCGGATTCGCAGCGTGAAGAACACGCGGCAGATCACCAAGGCCATGAAGATGGTTTCGGCGGCGAAACTCCGGCGCGCGCAGGAGCGGGCGTTGGCGGCCCGGCCCTACGCCCGGATGATCACCAGCGTGCTGGAATCGCTGACGCGGCGAGCCGATATTTTTGACGAGGAGACCGGCGAACTACGCCATCCGCTCTTTGCCACGCGGCCGGAGAAGCGGGTGCTGCTGGTGATCATCACCGGCGACAAGGGATTTGCCGGAGCCTTCAACGCCAACATTCTCAAGACCGCCTATCAGTTCTTTGGGGGGAATACCAACAAGGAGATCGACATCGAGGCCGTGGGGCGCAAGGGCCGCGACCAGATGCGCCGCCACTATCCGGCAGCGGTCTACTCGGAGCAGACCGACGAGAATGGCCGCGTCATCAAGACCCGCGAACGCAAGGCTCCGGTCGAGGTCACCGGCGACCATCCGGGAATGCTTTTGAAGCTGGAAACCAGCCGCGTTTTCGAGCTGGCCCAGAACATCATCTCCCGCTACGTCCGCGAGGAGATCGACGCCGCCTACATCGTCTACAACGAGTTCAAGTCGGTGATCGCGCAGCGGCTGGTGGTCGAGCGGCTGTTGCCCATCATGAAGATCGGCATTCCGCAGATTACCGGCGCCGTGGAGCCGACCGAGGCCGAGCGCGAGCGCGCCGCCGAGGCCGCCGCCAGCGCGGGCATCTCGCTGGAGCCGGTCGATACCGCCGAGGCCGACGAGGAAGCGCGCAAGTTCGGCACCGCACAGGTGGATTACATCTACGAGCAGCCGGCTGAAGAACTCTTCAACGGCCTGCTGCCGCAATACGTGTCTTCCATGCTCTATCACGCCATGACGGAGTCGGTAGCCGCGGAACACGCGGCGCGCATGACGGCCATGGATTCGGCAACCAACAACGCCTCGGACATGATCGACGCGCTCACGCTGCACATGAATCGCGTGCGCCAGGCGGCCATCACCAAGGAAATCATCGAAATTGTGAGTGGGGCGGCGGCGCAGTGAGGTTTTGAAGATGAAAGTCCGTGAGCTTTTGCAGATCGAGATTTGGAGCAAAAGGACTACATGGATCCTCTTGATTGGAATTGTTGCACTGGTTGGTCTCGGACAGTTGGGCTGGTATACGCTGGAGAGGTTTTACCTCTCGTCAGCAGAAAAAAATGCAGCGCGGGAAGCACTGAGCGAGATTGATCGGCTCCAGGCAAGCGGTCCACTGACAGATGATGCATTTGCGACTGAGGCAAGAGCGGCGGAATTGAAGATCAGGAACGCGGTACGCGACGAATGGACAGATCGAGATATTGGGGTGAACTTCTTGTTGTCGACTTACCTCAATTCGATCCGAACAGAAAGAATTCTGGCAAAGAAACGCGAACTTTCGGATCGATCACAAGGAAACCTCTCCCAGCAGAGTGATCAATGGCAAGCGAAGATGCGCAAGTCAATAGCAGAGCACAAGAGCAAGCTTCACGAATTGCTTGACTAGCAAGACCATCGTTTTACAAGAAGGCAGAAAAATGGCAGAGAACATCGGCAAGGTAATCAAGGTCTCCGGTCCCGCGGTGGACGTGCAGTTTGAAGAAGCGACGATGCCGCCCATCTATCAGGCGCTGCGCGTCACCAGCGAGGGCTTTAACGTGCCCACGCCCATCAGCGTGATCCTCGAGGTGGAGCAGCACCTGGGCGAGGGGCGTGTGCGCACCGTGGCCATGGAAGCCACTGACGGCATGGTGCGCGGCATGAAGGCCACCGACCTCGGCGGCCCCATCCGTATGCCGGTGGGCAAGCAGACGCTGGGCCGCATTGTCAACGTCATCGGCGAGCCGGTGGACGAGCTGGGCCCTGTCGGCGAAACGTTGCGCATGCCCATTCACCGGCCCGCGCCCCTGTTCGACGAGCAGGTCACCCACGAGGAAATGTTCGAGACCGGCATCAAGGTCATCGACCTGATCCAGCCCTTCCTCAAGGGCGGCAAGATCGGCCTCTTCGGCGGCGCCGGCGTGGGCAAGACCGTGGTCATCATGGAACTTATTGTCAACGTAGCCAAGAACCACGGCGGCTACTCGGTCTTTGGCGGCGTGGGCGAGCGCACCCGCGAGGGCAACGACCTGTGGCTGGACATGACCGAGTCCGGCGTGATCAAGCCCGGCGACTGGGCCAACTCCAAGTGCGCCCTGGTCTACGGCCAGATGACCGAGCCGCCCGGCGCGCGCCTGCGCGTGGCCCTGAGCGCGCTGACCGTCGCCGAGTACTTCCGCGACGTGGAAGGCTCGGACACGCTGCTCTTCATTGACAATATCTTCCGCTTCACGCAGGCCGGCTCCGAGGTTTCGACGCTGCTGGGCCGCATGCCCTCGGCCGTGGGCTACCAGCCCAACCTGGCCACCGAGATGGGCGAGCTGCAGGAGAGGATCACCTCCACCAGCAAGGGCTCTGTAACTTCAGTGCAGGCCGTCTACGTGCCGGCTGACGATTTGACCGACCCCGCTCCGGCCACCACCTTTGCCCACCTCGACGCGACCACCGTGCTGAGCCGCCCGCTTTCCGAAATCGGCATTTATCCGGCCGTCGATCCGCTGGCCTCGACCTCGCGCATTTTGAGCGCGCGCATCGTGGGCCAGGAGCACTACGACGTGGCCCAGGGCGTCAAGAAGATTCTGCAGCGGTACAAGGACCTGCAGGACATCATCGCCATTCTGGGCATCGACGAACTCTCCGACGACGACAAGATCACCGTAGCCCGCGCCCGCAAGATTCAGAAGTTTCTCTCGCAGCCCTTCCACGTGGCCGAGCAGTTTACCGGCATACCCGGCCGCTATGTGAAGATCGCCGACACGGTGCGCAGCTTCAAGGGCGTCCTCGACGGCAAGTACGATGACATTCCCGAGCAGGCCTTCCATATGCAGGGCGCCATCGAGGATGTGCTGGAAACCGCCGAGAAGATGAAGGCGACGGTGTAAATGCAGGGACTAAGGGACTAGGGACTGAGGGACTGTAGGATTGAAGGACTGAGGGATTTGGTATTAAGGGACTAAGGGAAAGCAGGAACGCTGGCGGCTGCATCGTTGCCATGAAATGGGGATTGGGGAGCGGAGATCAGATCGCACCGAGTTATCAGCAAACGGTTTTTCTCTAGTCCCTATTCCCTAGTCCCTTAGTCCCTGAAATCCTGAAAGGATTTTCATGGCAGACGAGACAAATCAACTGCGCGTCCGGCTGGTCACTCCCGAGCGCACGCTGTTCGAGCACGCGGCCTCGGCGGTCGAGTTGCCCGCCAAGAACGGGTACATGGAGGCGCTCTACGGGCACGCGCCATTGGTGGCCGAATTGGGCGCGGGCGACGTAATCATCCACGGCGGGGCAGACGGCGAATCCGGCCCCAAATCCGGTGCTCCGGAGAGTGCGACTCATTACAACGTCAGTTGGGGATTTGCCGAGGTTCTGCCCGACCGGGTCACCATCCTGGCCACCGACGCGCTGAAACCCGAGGAGATCGACGTGCCCCGCGCCCAGCAGCAACTGGAGCGCGGCCACAAGCAGTGGAACGAGGCCGGCGACAGCGAAGACGCCTACACCGAGTCCCTCCGCGTCATCGCCGAAGCCGAAGCCAAGATTGCCGCGGCGGCGGAAAAGCACTGAGGCTCATTCGCTGATTCCTTCCTCTACAAGAACGGCCCTGCTCGCATAAGCAGGACCGTTCGCCTTTTGAAATGCCATAAGTCTATCGTTTGCACGGTGTGATGATGGGATCTTTCAGCATCTGCCATTCATCTCCTACCAATTTCTCCCAACTTGCGTGGTAGCAAGAATCCCTGCGGTATTGTCCATTGACGAACCGGTATAGGAAGAGATCGCTTTGATAGGCAGAGCCGTGCTGCCCGAGAACCAGATCGTTGAAACCGTTGGTTCGCGATGGGCGGATGGCGAACGTCTGGATAGCATTGCTGCGAAGAATGAGCGTATATCCGCCTCCTGAGCGCATGAACACCCAGATCGTGCAATTTCCTGTTGGGCTGCACAAGACATTGCCGGAGGCTTGGGCGATGACCTCGGGAATTCCGTCGCTATTCAGGTCAACGAGCTTCACACGGGTCTCGTTGACCGCGTCGAGCAGTTCCTTTTCAGATGTGGCGTCCCCGATCTTTCTCCCAGGTCTGAGCTGGAAAGAGATCGAATCGATGAGGGCGGCGCGCTCGTCTGGAGTGAGGAGATCTGTCACTCCGATCCGATCTTTCCCGCCGAGTTCCTGCGTCCCTTCGACTAGCCAATGAAGAGCTGATCCGTGTGCCTGAGCAGCGGAAGCGGCTTGCTGGTCGCCGGCCGGAACGGAGGTAATAGCGAGAACAGCGATCGCGACGATAGCGGATTTCATAGAAGAATAGTACGCCGTCGGAGGCGCATCTTATTCCGTGACCGTCGCGCCGAAGTTTGCCGGTTGCGGAGCGGCGCCTCGAAGCTGCGCGATGAAGAGTTGAACCTGACTCAGAACCATAGCTTTGCGGTCGGTGTGCACCTCGTGCCCGCTGCCTTTGGCGATAATTCTCAGGCTGTGGGTGGAGAGCTGCTTCAGTTCTTCCTGCATCTGGGCATAAAGAGGTTCGAGCTTGCGCATTTCGGGAGGCTCCCTGGGGTCTGCGCCCGTGACCGGATCGTGCGAGATGATCAGAATCGGCAGCGCGCCGAATGGACCGCTATGCAAGGTCTCCGCGCTCGATGCGTCAAAATTGTTGTACTCGTTCACGAGCGCATCGAAATGGCTCCGGCATGAATCTTCGCCGAGTTCCCTGGCGGCGCGAGCCTCCCAGCCAGCAACAGGCTTGCACATGCCCATGAGTCGGGGAATGCCCGCGCTGTAGGCCAACCGGGCGACCCGGATGATCAGTGCCATGTGCGATGTATCCTGAGGACCGGTGACAGCCTCGACGCGCTTGGTCTGATCGGGCGTTGAGCTATCCAGAAGGATGAGGCCTTGCACATTGGCGGGATAGCGCGTCATGTAATCCCGCACGTAGATTCCGCCCCAGGAGTGGGACAGCAGCACAATCGGGCCGGTAACACCAGCCTGCGTGAGCAGCTCATGCAGGTTGGCGGCAGCGTGGTCGGCGTCGCCCGGGCCCGGCTGCGGCTCGCTCCAGCCCAGTCCCGCGCGGTCATAGGAGCAGACGCGGGTGATCTGCGCCAAGTCCGGCTGAAAGTTGCCCCAGCCCAGCACCGGGGTTGAAACTCCCCAGCCCGCTTCCAGCACGATGGTTGGCGAGCCGCTCCCGGTGCAGTAGAGATGCATCTTATGACCATGAACCGTGTAAAAAGAACCCGGAGCCGGATGGGTTGCCCAGAAGATCTGCATGGCAATCGCGTTATAGGCGCTGCTCAGGGCCAGGGTTGCCGCAACCAGAACGACGATGGAGAGAGCGATGCGCTCGGCAACCTTCCTCCAAATCCGGCAGGACTTTGTGGAAAGCGAAATCATGCGGCGGACGCTCAGCCACACAATCAGAATTCCAGCCGTCAGGAAGATAGCCGGCATGACAACATAATCGAAAATCATCTGCTTCCTCGTTCTTTCCGCTTGCAAGCTGTGTCCGCGAAAAATATCGACTCGGGAATCCTAGCACAGTCGCCTTCACTCAAGGGTGCGTTCAGAATCAGAGGAGAGCTACGCGATTGCGGGGCAGATAGCTGACGCCTCATCGTCCACGCAGCTATGAAGCCAGTTGCAGCCTGCTCAATACCGATGTATCTTCGTGGTGCGCGGAAGAACAAGCGCGAGCGCGCTTTCGACCGCGCCAAAAGGAAACTCCCAATGCAGACTGCACGATCAGGTCGATGGATTCATTCCGCGCGATGGCCTCTTCTTTTGGCGCTCCTGGCCATCGCCTTTCATCCTCAAATGGCCTTTGCGGCTACCAAAGTGGTAACGGAGGCGGACAAGGGCGGGGATGTCCATCTGAAGACCGGCGACCAACTCGAAGTCCGCCTGAAATCGAATCCCTCCACCGGGTACATGTGGTACGTCCATCTCAAGTCAACCCCGCTCCTGAAGCTTGTTCGCCAGTCGGAGACGGAGGCCACCGAGCCCGGCGTCGGCCGGCCCATCGTCCAGGTCTTCACTTTTGAAGCACGGCGCAGCGGGGAGGGGATTCTCCTGCTGCACTACGTCCGCTCCTGGGAAAAACCCGCTTCCGATGAAGAGCAATTCAACCTGCACGTCGTGATCGAATAAGACCGCGGCGCAGTTGCGGCCAGTCCAAACGCAAGATGCCCCGCCAATCCCGCAAACGAACGCGGCGAAGGCGGGGCACCCCCACTTACAAGGCGAAAACTAATTCAACTGCAGGCCGCCGTTACGGCGTCTGTTTCTTTTTCAAGACCACGACCGTGCCGAGCTGGTTCAGGACGGCTTCAGTTACTTTTCCCGTGGCGTCGCGCTTGAACTCGATGGTGACGCCGTTGTAGTCGGCGAGTTGGAAGGTTGTGCCGCGCTTGGGATTCAGCTTGTAATCCGGCTGTCCGGGAACGGTGGCAATGAGGGTGTTTTCGCCGCGGAGAGATATTTTGATCGGCACCGGAGAGCCCTGAATCTCGTAGTCGCCGGCAAAGGGTTCGATGAAGCTGCGCTGGGTCAGTTGCCGGTCGGGCATGCGGGTGAAGACAATGTCCTTGACGTCGGGTTGAAGCGGCATGGAGATGCTGGAAATGTCGCCGTCCATGTCGGTGATGAACATAACCTTCATCTTCTCGAACTGATCGAGCGGGTCGGCAGGCACCTGGAACTGATCGTAGTGATAGTGCTCCAGCTTTCTGCTCACCTTGTTCAACGTCATCTTGAAGGCATCGCCGTCGGGCTCGATGGTGATTGTCCCGTAGCCGGGGTTGGAGTAATCGCCGGCATAGTCTTTCAGGTCGTGCGAGGGGTGGGTTCCGAGTTTGCGCGAGGAGTAGCCCTTGTCCTTGGCTTCCTGTTCGGATTTCTTGCCTCCCGTTTCAGCGGCCAGCATGCGCTGGTTCCACGGAACCTGATCGAGACCCAGCAGACGGTCATAAATGTTCATGGTGACGATAGAAGGTACAGGAGTGCCGTTTAGATTGGTCAGCACCACCACGCCGATTTTTTCGTCAGGCAGGAAGGCAAGGTTAGCGCTGAAGCCGTCGATGTTGCCGCCGTGCGAGACCTCTTTGTGGCCCCGGTAAGTGGAGATGAAGAAGCCCATTCCATAACTGCCTTCGCCGTTCTCCTTGTAGGCGGGCGCGCCCGGAATGGCCATCTGCGTGGTCTGCATCTGGACGGAGTTGTTTTCAGAGAGTAGCTGCTTGCCATCCACCTTGCCGTGGTTCATGTGGAAGAGCAGATACTTGCTCATGTCGGTTACGTTGGAGTTGATTTCCCCGGCCGGGCCCATGGCGCAGCGATTGGGACATTGCTCGTCGAAGGGGATGCGCTTCAGCTCGGCCTTCAGGTCGTTGCCCTTGCGATAAGGCGCGCCAAAATCGGCGCTGTGCTGGGTTTCGAGTTCGGAGAAGTTCGTGCCGGTCATGCCCAGCGGCTTGAAGACGCGCTGGGTAATGGCGTCCTCCCAACTTGTGCCGTTCAACTGGCCGGCAATAAATCCGGCCGTCATGAACATCAGGTTGTTGTACTGGAAGGTGGTGCGCAACGGCTTGCTGGGCTCCAGATATTGCAACCGGCTGAGGATGTCCTCGCGTGAATAGTCCGACGTATACCAGATGAGATCGTGGCGCGGCAGACCCGTGCGATGGGTAATCAGGTCGCGGATGGTCACCTGCTCGGTCAGCTCCGGAGTATACAGCTTGAAGGTGGGCAGATAGTCGCGGACCGGCTTGTCCCAATCGACTTTGCCTTCATCCATCTCCATGCCCAGGGTGGTCACGGTAAAGGATTTGGTGATCGATCCGATGGCAAACAGGGTGTTGGGCGTAACCGGCAACTGCTTCTCCAGGTCGCGATAGCCGTAACCCTTGAGGAGGGTCACCTTGTCGCCCTGGATGACGGCCAGGGCCAGGCCCGGCACCTTCCAGTCCTTCATGGTCTGGGCGATGAACTCATCGAGCCCTTCCAGGCTGGGCTTGGCGGCTGGAGGAGCCGCGCTGGCGGCGGGTTGCGCGGGCGCGCGCTTGAAATTGAGTTCGAGCGGCTGGCCCTGTGACCACGTGCCGTCAATCTCGGTTGCATCCTTGTTGACCGTACCCTCATACGTGCCATGAACGGCATCGACGGTCAGGCTCAGCTTGGAATCCTTGAGGGTGACAGCGGTGACCGGAATGCCGTTGGCGCCCTGATCGACGCTGTCCAGGGTTGCGGTGAGGCTGCCGTCCTTGGCTGCGGCGATGTGCAGAACCAGATGGAGTTGGGGCCCTGGGGTAATCAGCGTTCCCTGCCAATCCCCGGCAATTTGCGCTTGCGCGCGGCAGAGCGGCACGAGGGCCAATGCGGAAAGCGCAACAAGGGCGAGATTTTTCATGAACGTGCGTTTCATCCTTCTCCTAACCGGCGTGGAGGACAGTCTGAAGAGTTCTCCGCGCCATTGCAGTTGTTTGTTGAAGACAAGCGTACAGACCAAGGCCGCAGTTGTTCCTCGTCGATGGACCGTACGCAGATCGTCGTGGAATGGTTCCGTCTCTTCCCCTCTGAGAATTGCGGTTGCGATCGTCTCCGGCACGATGGAATCCTTACCCCATAAATCTCTTGGGCGGCATGGACATGAACGTCAGATTTCTCCGCGCCGTTCCAGTTGTTTGTAGAGCACAAGCGAATAGACCACGGGCGCAAGCCCCCCGGCCAACAGAGCGAACAGGGCCACGAGATACAGGCCGGCGATCGAAAGCGCCAGGCCGAG
>JBKQRH010000165.1:0-34742 GCA_052326045.1 Occallatibacter sp.
ATCGGCGATGTCATCGTCGAGGTGAACGGCTCGGAGATCGGCGATGTGGATTTTTTCACGCAGTTTGTGCGCAGCGGCGCGGCCAAGAGCTTCCGCGTCTGGCGCAAAGGGCAAGCGGTGGAGCTTACCGTACCCCAAAGCATGTAGCTCAGCCCCAGTATCGCAGCCTAGCCGAGGCCGGAGCCCACACGCTCCGGCCTGGTTTTATCTGTTACGCCCGTCTCGACGTCTTTCACCCCTTCCGAACTTTTTTCGCCCCAGCGCGTACTCTCTGCATCCCCGCGCGGCGTTTCCTGCGGATAAGAGAGTAGAAGCGAATTTATGGCCCACGACTGGCAGCCGGATTTTGAACAACTCGTGGACGAGCACCAGTCGATGGTCTATTCGCTGGCCTTGCGCATGACCGGCGACCGCGGGCTGGCCGAGGAGATCGCGCAGGATGTCTTTCTGGAGCTGGACAGGCATCTGGGCAAGATCGAAACTCCCCGGCACGCCTGCCTCTGGCTGCGTCGCGTGGCAATGAGCCGCTCGGCGGATGCGCTGCGGCGGCGCAAGGTGCGGCGGATGGATCTGTGGGTGGAGATTGAGGAAAGTCACGGCGTCCCGGGAGAGGAGCGCATCTCTCCACTGGGTGCGCGTTTGGAACAACTGCTGGCGACGCTGCCTGAGCCGCAGCGCGCGGCGCTGATTCTCCGCTACCAGGAGGACCTGACGCCGGAAGAGATTGCGGCCACGCTGGAAGCGCCGCTGGCTACCGTGAAGAGCCATCTGCAGCGCGGCCTGAAGCTGTTGCGGGCCAAGGCTGCAAATCATTTGAAGGAGTACGTCCGCCCAAAGGAGTACATCCGTGGAGTTTGAATCGATGGATGATTTTGAGCAGAAGCTGAGCCGTTCGTTCGAGCGGTGGCCGGCGCCTCCTGACCTCAAGCGCAGACTGATGCAGAATCGGCGTCGGCGCAAAGAGCGTCCGCAGTGGTTCGCGCTCCCGTCCGAGGTGCTTGTGGCCGTGGTGCTGTCGCTTGGCGTGGGTGTCTTTGTCGCGCTGAGCGCCGGAATTGCTTCGTACCGGGCCGAGCAGCAACGCAAGGGCGAGGCCGCTCGTCAGCAGGTGCTGACCGCGCTGCGCATTACCGGCCGCGCGCTCAACCACATGAACCAGCAGCTCGCAGCACACCACCACGCTAGCCGGGAATAAGGAGAGAAATTCATGAAGAGTCGGATCGTAGCATTTGTTTTTGCAGCAGCCGCGCTGGCCATGCCCGCGCTGGCGCAGACCGCCCAGTTGCCTGCTTCTCCGCCCGTCGAAAAGGATCTGGCCGCGCGCGCCTCCAGCGTCGATGAGATTACGCTGAGCAAGAATATGCTGTCCGCTGCGGCAGCATTGTTCATGAACAGCAAAGATAAAGACGAAGCTGCTACGAGCCAGCTCGTGGAGCGGCTGGACGGCATCTATGTCCGCGATTATGAGTTCGCAAAGGAAGGACAGTTCTCCACCGAGCAAATTGAGCAGTTGCGCAAGTACTTCGAGACCAGCGACTGGACGCCGATTGTGCGCGACCGGGACCAAAAGACCGGCGAGTCCAGCGACATAATGGTCAAGCTGGTGAATGGCAAGTCAAGCGGGTTGTTTATCCTTGATGTCGAGCCGAAGGAGATCAGCATCGTGCTGATTCTGGGACCGGTTGGAATGGAAGAGCTGGGCAAGCTCAAGGACCTCGCCTTTTTGGGCATCATGGAAGGCACGCATCATACCGGGCCCGGCAATGGTAAATAGGACGGCCAACGATGAGCAATAGAGCGAACGCCGGGAACGCATCTGAGTAAAAGCCTGTCCCGAATCAAACTCTTCCTTTGAGCCGCTGGCCATGCTGGATACACTGATAGCCAGCATGGCCAGTCTTTCTTCATCGCCGGAATCGAGTTATCGCGGACGGCTTGCGCCTTCGCCCAGCGGCTATCTGCATATGGGCCACGCGCAAACCTTCTGGAGCGCTTATCAACGCGCAAACGACGCGGGCGGAACGCTGGTGATGCGCATGGAAGACCTGGACCCGGAGCGCAGCCGCCAAACCTACGCCGAGGCCGCGCTCGAAGACCTGCGCTGGCTGGGCATTTGCTGGCAGGAGGGCCCAGACCTGGGAGGGCCCTTTGCGCCCTACGCGCAGAGCCAGCGCAAGAACATCTATCTTGCCGTCTGGCGCAAGCTGCTGCGCGGAGGCTTTCTCTTTCCCTGCCGATGCTCGCGCAAAGACCTTGAAACAGCGCTCACGGCGCCCCATGAAAGCGTTTCGGCCGGCGGGCAAGGCAATGAAATGACCGAGCCGCTGGACGACGAACCCGTCTATCCCGGCGCCTGCCGGCCCGGCGCCTTCAGGCACCAAGCCAGCCGCGGCTCGGAGGGCGACATTCCGCGGCCGTTCGATCCCACGGCGAGCGAGATTGAGGAGCCGGGCAGTTTCAACTGGCGCTTCCGCGTCCCCGGCGGCGAAGCGGTCGAGTTTGAGGATCGCAATCTCGGGTCCCAGCGGTTTGTGGCGGGCGTTGATTTCGGCGATTTTGTGGTGTGGCGGCGCGACGGCGTACCGAGTTACCAATTAGCTTGCGTGGCCGACGACGCGGCCATGGGCATCACGGAAGTGGTGCGCGGGGCCGATCTGCTCAAATCCACCGCCCGCCAGATTCTGCTCTACCGCGCCCTGGAACTCGAAACTCCCCACTGGTTTCACTGCCGGCTGGTGGTGGATCGCAACGGCCGCCGCCTGGCCAAGCGCTGCGACTCGCTCAGTCTGCGCACCCTGCGCCAGCGCGGATTTGCGCCGGAGCAGATTCTGTCGGGGGAACTGCCGGTGGAGGGGTAAAGATGCACCCGGTGTTTGCAGCAGCATTTACGGGACTTAGAAGCGGAATAGATAGGATGCCTTGATGAAGATCTGCCGGCCATCGTTCAAGAACCGCGGCGCACGCGGCGCCACTGTATTGTTAGGATCGCAGGCCCCGTCTGGAAGACGGTTGCAGAGCGACCTGTCAAGATTCTGCAGATCGTTGTTATAACCGACATAGACCGCCGTGCCAGGATGCGGAAGCCATGTTAACAGCGCCTCGGTGCCAACCTGCTTGGTCCGCAGCAACGAAGTTTCCGCAGGATTCGCCAGCGTCGAGTCGTACTCCGCTATGACGCGCGCAGAGAAAGCGCGCGTGAATTGAAAATTGACTTTCGTGCGGAACACTTGGCTTTCATAGACCAGCGCGCCGTCGGCAACCGAATGGTCGCGATCCAGCAGATAAGTATTGTCTGCGGTCAATTGACGGAGGGGCTGCAAGGTAAACAGCACCTGCACGTCTTCCTGGTTCATCAGGGACGGCGCCTGGCCCGCCGCCGGGTTGTAGTTCACATTGCCGCTGCGGATGGCCTGGATGTTGAAGTTAAGCTGCGGGAAGGGAGCGCCTCGCGCGACGAATCCGCCCCAGTTTTCAGTGAAGTTCTTGTAATAAGTGAGCGTTGAGTAGCTCGGCGGACCCACCGTGTCGGAGTTCTCGCCCACGACCGGCGCGAAAACAAAGTTGCGCGGCAAAGTAACAAAAGCGTCGAAGGACGAGTAATGGTAGACGCGGTTGCCAAAATGGTCGAAGGCGATGTTCTGATTCGTTTCCAGCCCGAAGATCTGGATCTTTCTGTGCTTCGGATACCACTGGTAGTTCGAGTAAGTATGGCCACTGCGAATGTTCGAGGACTGAATGAATCCCAACTGCGTTTGAAAGCCGGTGCTGAAATCCACATAGGATGAATTGAGGTTGAAGGAGTGTCCGGAGCGGTTCACACTCACGTTCCAGGTCGGTCCAGCGGAATAGGTGGGAGGGGTGCCGCTGTCGAGGGTGCCCATGGTCGAGCTTTCCACCCATTGCCCCACGGCCGTCCACTTGTCGTTGAAGCGCACGGCGGAGTCGACCCCGCCGATGCGGTTCCATCCCTGGCCGAACTCGTAGTCGGTGTATAGCGCGGCGATGCTCGACCCCTTGCCCAGATCCTGGGAGACGCGACCCACCGTAATATAAGCGCGCTTCTTGTAGAGTGGGTCGCCGGGGCTGACGGTCTCGCCGGGCTCCCGGTCGTCGATTGCCAGCAGGCCGAGGTTGGTGTGGCCTAACTTACCGGTCAGCCGCGCCCCGTACTCCGGATGCACGATGTTGCGGGTGTAGAGCAGGGCAATTGGCGAGAGCGTGGTGAAGTAGTTGGCATTTTCCAGAAAAAACGGGCGCAACTCAGGGAAGTATACCGGGTAGCGCTGGTTGACGGTGAACTGCGGCTGGTCGGACTCGATGTCGCTGAAGTCCGGGTTGACGGTGGCATCCAAGACGATCTTGTCCTTGAGAATGGCCTTGAACTCGCCGCCCGCGGTGCCTTCTAGGTGGCGGGAACTGAAATAGGGATCGAGGGGACCGAGCGTCTCCAGCGTGCGCTCATTCTGGCCCAGAACATAAGGATTGATCTGCACATTGTGCGAGCCGGTTACACCCTCGATGCCTTTCAGCGTAGCTTCCTGGGTAAGCACGCCGGAGATATTGGCTGCAATATGCGGCCAGTTATCCGTCTCGCTATTGCGCGGAAAGTTGCGCCCGAAGACCACACCCCAGTCCGAGCCGCCGGGGCGAAAGCGCAGGCTGCGAAATGGAATCGCCATCAGCGCCATCCATCCCTTGTCCGTCACTTGCCCTTCCGAATCCCAGACCTGGTCGTAGCTGTAATCCTGGCCAAGGCCTTCGGTCCACGCCGCATCGGCCTGCACGCCCACCGGATTCACCGTGAAGAGGACGCCCTTGCGGTGATCCTGAAAGGGATCGAAGAGCACCGAGACGTTGTCGTCGTTCAGGATATTTTCCCGCCGCGCCAGATGGCCGCGAATCAAGTTCGCGTGATGGTCGTAGCAAATAAACACAAGATAAAAAGTGCTTTTGGTATATCCCAGCCAGACCTCGGTCTCTTCGGTGGCCGGCTTTCCGTCGCTCGGCGAATTCTGAATGAAGCCGGTGATCTTCAGCATCTTGTCTTTCAGTTCCGGCCGAGGCTTCATGCCCGCGAAGTCAGAGAGCCGGAGCCCTGCGGTAAGCAACGGCACCGTGTAGTTTCCCGCCGGTTGCGCCTGGGCAGGCTGCGTTTTTGCGGGCTGCGCCTTGGTTGGCTCCGCAGGAGGCGCCGGCGGCTTGCCGCCCTGAGCAGCCGCGGCCGTGCATGCAATCATCCCCAGCCATACGGCCGCTCCGACAACCCAACGCCTCATAAATCCATAGTACGAAACGCCCCTCTCTTCGGTTCCTGCACAGCACGCCCTTCGCCAGCGCGGATTTGCGTCCATGAACATTGTGTCGGGGAAACTGGCGGTGGAAGCGCGAAATACCGGGCAATCCGGCGGCAACCGTAACTCCTGGCCGCCGCCGTCCGCTTCACTTGCGCTCATCTTGCTTGTGCCGGATAAACGTCCCGCTGTGCAGCTCGCTCATTGCCTGCTGCAACTCAGCCTGCGTGTTCATCACGATCGGACCGTACCACGCCACCGGCTCCTCCAGCGGCTTGCCGGAAACCAGCAGGAACCGTATGCCCTCGGGCCCAGCCTGAACGACGATCTCGTCTCCGCGGTCGAACAGCACCAGCGAGTGGTTCCTGGCGTCGTACACCGTCGGCGCATTCGGGTCCACAGCCGACTCGGTCAGCACTGCCCGCGGGTCGGAGGCATCTCGAAACGTCCCCGCGCCGGCAAACACATAGGCGAAGGCGTTGCGCGTGGTCTCAATCTTGATCCGCTTGCGCTTGCCCGGCGGGACGGAAATGTCCACGTAGCGCGGATCGGCCGCCACGCCCTCCACCGGCCCCTTCTTGCCCCAGAACTCGCCGCAGATCACCCGTGCCCGCGTTCCATCGTCTTCGGTCACCTCCGGAATGGCGCTGGCCGGAATATCCTGGTAGCGCGGATCGGTCATCTTCAGCGCCGCGGGCAGGTTGGCCCAGAGCTGAAATCCGTGCATCCGTCCCTGGGCATCTCCCTTGGGCATCTCCTGGTGCAGAATGCCGCTGCCCGCGGTCATCCACTGAACATCGCCGGCCGTCATGCGGCCCTTGTTGCCCAGGCTGTCTCCGTGCGCCACCTCGCCGGCCAGCACATAGGTGATGGTCTCGATTCCCCGGTGGGGATGCCAGGGAAAGCCAGCCAGATAATCGGCGGGATTTTCGTTGCGAAAGTCGTCCAGCAACAGGAATGGATCGAACTCTTTGGTCTTGCCGAAGCCGAAGGCGCGCTGCAACTTCACTCCGGCGCCCTCGATGGTGGGTTTGGTTTCAAGAATCTGCTTCACTGCGCGAAGCGACATGTTTGACCTCCTCTGCCTTACTGAGGATTGGATGCGCGAGCAAGATATTCGTTGCAACAGGCATTATTGATGGCAATTCCTTGAGACGGTTTGCTGATTCCCAGGCTCGAAATTGAGAGCTTGGTCACCCGTTAAGGATTCACCTTTGAATCGCTGATCGCGAAAGCGCGTCTTGCCCGTTCTAACTTGTCCTTGTCCGTACTTTTGAGCGAGTGTTCAAGTAGGATGCGTTTAAGATCTGCCGGTAATAAAGCGTTATCCTTGGGACGTGTGTGGTTGAAATCCCATCCGCCAAATAGCCGAGCGGCGCCTTCTAATTCCTGCTCGTTCAAAGTTGAGCCTGTTACGGCATCAACCAGTTCCGGCGTTGGATACTGCAATAGCATCTGCTCCGGAATGTCCTCATATCCAGGAAAGCCAGACCAGGGGCCTGCTCCGCTGCCATACCAAGCCATCAATCGGAGAATCCTTGCTCGACCATCTGGGAACTCTTTGGAGAGTGCCTCTTCCAGGGGTCGCGTGTCGTACTTATAAAACACATCGGGATGGACGCTGGGCCAAAGCTGCAATATGCTGCTTGGCATCGCCTTTCGCCATCGTTCTTCATCTGCGCGAGACTTTTCTTCCAGTGTGCGTTCACGCTCAAATTCCTTCCGCGGAGTTGTAATTCCACGGCTATCCAGCCATTCAAACAAGGGTTCCGGATTGTTGATTTGTGCATCGCTTGACCACTGCGAAAACCGCGCGATGTCACCGCAAATGAGGCCGAGTTCGCCAATCACCTTCTTCCCCTGAAAGAATCGAAGGATGGTCGAAGGGTCACAGGCGCTTTGACCCCACTGCACGGGTTCTTCCAAGCGGATGGATGCTTTGAGAGCCGTGAGGTCTCTTAAGTTGCTTGAGGAGTAGATGCGGCGCTCCCCTGCAAATTCATTCCCGTCGTAAACCTCAACGCGGTCAGCTTCCCCTATTGTCTTCGCCAGCTTCGACGCATCTGGGAAGGGGGCATCGTTCGCTTGCTGTCCAACTATAGCCCGGCACAACAGCGCTGTCGCCATAATCGAGGCCCAAAAGAGTCCAGCGAGGAACCCCGGATGCTTCACATGTTGGGGAACTTGAGCTGAATTCGCGTCCAACGTGGCTACCCCTCCTCTGAATCTCGGTATCCAGCATATCCCATCGCGCCTCGCTCCGACCGTTGGCCTTATCCTCAATACAGACCCCCATGTCCGACTTCGCCCAGACCGTCAAGCAGCAGGCCGACATCGTCAAGATCGTCGAGGGCTACATCCGCCTGCGCAAGGCGGGGGCGCAGAACTACACCGGCCTCTGCCCCTTTCACAAGGAAAAGTCGCCATCGTTCTCTGTCCATGCGGTCCGCCAGTTCTACCACTGTTTCGGCTGCCAGGCCTCCGGTGACGTCTTCAGCTTCGTGGCCAAAATCGAAAACGTCACCTTCCCGGAGGCGGTGCGGATTGTGGCCCAGAAGTGCGGGATTCCGCTGCCCAAGCGCGAATTCTCCTCGCCGGAGCAGGCGGCGGAGGCGCGGCTGCGCACCAAGCTCCTGGAGTTGCACGAAACCGCAACCGCCTGGTTCGAGGAGCAGTTGCACGGGCCTGAAGGCGCCGTCGCCCGCGAATACCTGGCCGGCCGCGGCCTCACGCCTGAGGGCATCAAGACTTTTCGCATCGGTTACGCCCCCGACAGCTTCAACGCCCTGCGCGACCGGCTCAGCGGCATCGCCGGCCAGGAAACCCTCCGCGCCAGCGGCCTGTTCAGTTCGAAGGAGCAGGGCGACGGCAGCCTGGGCCCTATCTACGACCGCTTCCGCAAGCGGGTGATGTTTCCCATCGCCAACGAGGGCGGGAGGGTGATCGCCTTTACCGCGCGCGCGCTGGAGACCGGCGAGAAAGCGGGCGCCAAGTACATCAACTCGCCGGAGACGCCGCTCTACTCCAAGAGCCTGGTGCTCTTCAACCTCGACAAAGCCCGCACCACGATTCGCCAAATGGAATATGCGCTGCTGGTCGAGGGGCAGATGGACTGCATCTCGGTCTATCTTGGCGGGATTCACAACGTGATCGCAACCAGCGGCACGGCCTTCACCGAGCAGCAGGTGGCGATTCTCAAGCGCCACACCTCCCAGGTTGTCGTCAACTTCGATCCCGACGCCGCCGGAGCCAATGCCGCCGAAAAATCTATCGCCCTGCTCACCGAGGAGGGTTTCACCATCAAGATCGTCACCCTCGACGGCGGCCTCGATCCCGACCGCTACATCCGCGAGCGGGGCGTGGACGCCTATACGGCGGCGCTGCGCGGCGCACGCCGCCAGGCCGACTACCTCATCGAGCGCGCCCGGGCTGCCTTTCCCGGCGCCGGCGCGGAGCAGAAGGTGAAGGCCATGAACTTCCTGTTGCCGCACATTCGCCGCATGCCGGAAATGCTGGCCCGCGACCAGTTTGCCCGCGACGCCGCGCAGAAGTTGGGCATCGACTCCGCCGTTTTGCGTCAGGAGTTGCGCCAGGCCGCGCTCAAGCGCCGCGACCGCATCGAAACACGGCCGGCGGCGCTGACGGAGGTGGAGCGGGTGCTGCTGCGGGCGCTGGCCGTCACCGATCCGGAATTCGAGCGGGCGCGGCGGCTGGCGGCCGAGGCCCTCATTGCACACCCCACATGGTTTGAGCATCTTGGCACATTTTCTGCGTTACAGGCGCTGGCAGGCCGCCAGGCCAACGACCCTATGGATGTGGTCGAAGACCCGGCGCAGCGGGCCTTGCTGGCCGAGACCCTGCTCCAGGAAATCAATCCGCCCGAGGAGAACGAGGTCGAGAGCGCCATCCAGGAGATTCAGGAACGCGACCTCGATCGCCGCCTGCGTGACCTCCGCGCCCTGATCGCCGAGGCTGAGCGCCGCGGCGACTTTGCCGAGCTGGCCCTGCTGACCCAGCAGAAGCTGGAACTGGACCGGGCGCTCCGCCAGTTGCACAACCAGAAGCCGCCGGATCGCTAGCCTTCCCTGGTACGGTCCAACTTGCCTTGGCCAAGCGTGCATCGAACCGGCCCCCAATTGCGTCTAACCTGCAGAAGCGGGAGCGGGCGGGAAGCAAAACTGCCCGGCCCCAAAGACGAATCCAGTTGCGAGGCGGCCTGTAAGAGCCTTGAATTCGCCCCGATTTTGCCCTGGCGAAACCGGGTCAGACTGTGGTAATCTATTGATCTCTGTGCGGATGCGCGCCACTTTGCCCCAACCATGAGCTGCGGCTCGCGGGCGACCCAGGCCAAACCTGAAGCGCTTGTCATCCTGTTCCGAGCAAACCCCCGGAGACCGCTTCTTTTTGCGGGTGACCGCAGGTCCGTGTATAGACGCGCCGAATTTTCCGGTTTTCCGCCGGGAAATCTGGTTGAGCGCGCATGGACCGGCCCTCGCTTGCGCGCAAAACGGTGCCGAATCTGCATTGCCTAAGAGAGTAGGAACATATTGGCGACTGACAACAAACTCGAACACAACCACGACCACCACGACGATCACAACCACGATCACGATATCGAGGGCCTGATCGAAGTGGGCAAAGAGAAGGGCTATCTTACCTACGGCGACGTGAATGACATCCTGCCGGATGAGATGGCTTCTTCGCCCGAGGATCTGGACGATCTGATCACCACCATCGGTACCCAGGGCATCGACCTGCTGGAAGGCCCCAAGTTCCACCCCGACAAGGACTTCGATCTGGAAGAGAGCGAGGACGTTGAGCTGGACCTGACCCCCGGGACGATGGAAAAAACCAATGACCCGGTGCGCATGTACCTGCGCGAGATGGGCACCGTGCCCCTGCTCACCCGCGAGGGCGAGGTGGAGATCGCCAAGCGCATCGAGCGCGGCCAGATGCGCGTCCTCAAGGCCATCTCGCGCTCGCCCATCGTGATCCGCGAGATCGTGGCCCTGGGCGAGGACCTGAAGCGCGGCGTGCGCAACATCAAAGAAGTTGTGATCTTCGACGAGGAAGAACTCACCGAGGAAGTGGTGCAGGCTCGCGTCAAAGGCACGGTGGTTCGCATCGACGCGCTGGTCAAGCACCAGAAGAGGATTGCGCAGCTTGAAGAGAAACAGGCCGCGTCCGGCCCCAAGACCAAGGCCTCCGCCGTGCGCCACACCCGCTGGCTCATCGCCCGCGAAAAGGTCTTCGTCTCTCGCATTGTGCGCGAACTCAAATACACGGCTCTGGAGCGCAAACGCCTCCTGGACAAGGTCAACAAAACCGTTGACACCATGCGCACGCTGGAGCGCCAGATCCGCTCGCTGGAGCAGAAGCACGAAGCCAGCAGAAGCGAGGAACTGAAGAAGGAGTATCGCCGCCAGCAGAAAAACTGCCGTGCCGACCTGGAAAAAATCGAGGCTGACGCGGGCGTGTTGATCGTCGAACTCAAGCGCACCCAGCGCGAGATGATCCAGGGCGACATGGACGCCGATCAGGCTAAGCGCGAGCTGATCGAAGCCAACCTGCGCCTGGTCGTCTCCATCGCCAAAAAGTACACCAACCGCGGCTTGCAGTTCCTCGACCTCATTCAGGAGGGCAACATCGGCCTGATGAAAGCCGTCGACAAATTCGAATACCGCCGCGGCTACAAGTTCTCCACTTACGCAACCTGGTGGATTCGCCAGGCCATCACCCGCGCCATCGCCGACCAGGCCCGCACCATCCGCATCCCGGTGCACATGATCGAGACCATCAACAAGCTCATCCGCACCAGCCGCCAGCTCGTCCAGGAACTCGGCCGCGAGCCCTCCAGCGAGGAGATCGCCCGCCGCATGGACATTCCGGTGGCCAAGGTGCGCAAAGTTCTCAAGATCGCCCAGGAGCCTATCTCCCTCGAAACCCCCATCGGCGAGGAGGAAGACTCTCACCTCGGCGACTTCATCGAGGACCGCGGCGCGGTCTCGCCCTCCGAGGCGGTCATCAGCGTCAACCTCAAGGAGTACACCTCGCAGGTTCTGCGTACCCTCACCCCGCGCGAGGAGCGCGTCATCAAGATGCGCTTCGGCCTGGAAGACGGCTCCGAGCACACCCTCGAAGAGGTCGGCCAGAGCTTCCAGGTCACCCGCGAGCGCATCCGCCAGATCGAAGCCAAGGCCCTGCGCAAGCTCCGCCACCCCTCCCGCTCGCGCAAGCTCAAGGCCTTCGTCGAAGGCGTCAAGGAGATGTAGTTTTCCTGCAACTTAGTCCGGCTGAACGTTAGCCGCCAAGGAGCCGCAGCCATGGAAGAGGCTGCGGCTTTCTTCTCGCTCGTCCAGCCATTCCACCCGGATCGCCGCCCGTGCATTCAGAACATCTGATTGAGGTCCTGACACCCCAGCGCGCGGAGACTGATCTTCGCAGGGAGCCTTCTCGACTCGGGTTGACATCCGACCCGAGACGTGCAACACTTAGGTCGGATGACTACCCAAAAGAACCCCGATGACCGTATTGCCTTGCTGCAGGGGACGCTGGACCTGCTCATTCTGAAAACCCTCCTCATGGGGCCGTGCCACGGCCAGGGTGTGGCGCGGTCGATACAACGTCAGTCTGAGGAGGTCTTTTTCGTCGACCATGGTTCGCTTTACCTGGCTCTGCAGAGGCTTGAAGACAAGAAGTTGATCCGCGCCGAATGGGGCGTAAGCGAAAACAACCGTAAAGCCCGGTTCTATTCGCTGACGCCGAAAGGCCGGGCGCAGCTTCTAGAGAAAACCGGCGAATGGCAGCGGCTGACCAGGGCGATGGAATTGATTTTGGGCGAAGGCGCGGGGCTGAGCGGCGAGGAGGCTTGAGGCATGTTCAGGCGCAGGCGGAGCGCGGATGATTTTGCTGAGGAGATCAGAGCGCATTTGGAACTCGAAGCCGACGAACTCAAGAGCGAAGGCGTGAGCGAAGAGGAGGCGCACCGGAAGGCGAGAGTCGCATTCGGCAATGTTCCCGCGGCACAGGAGCGCTTCCTTATGAGAAACCGCGTTCCGTGGCTCGAAAACCTTCTGCGCGATATGAATTTTGCCATTCGCCAGATTGCCAGGAATCCAGGATTCGCCGCCGTCGTCATCCTCACGCTCGCTCTCGGCATCGGCGCGTCCACTTCGATCTTCTCGGTGGCCGACGCGGTGCTGCTTCGTCCCCTCCCTTATCCGAATCCCCACCAGCTTGTGCGCGTCTGGGAGCAAATGCCCAACGGACACCGGCCGAACCTAGCTGAATCCAATTTCGAGGATTTCCTCACGCAGAACAACACCTTCGCAAGCCTGGCCGCCTATGACTACGGGGTAGCCTCTGTTTCCGGCGGCAGCGAGCCGGTGCGCGTGAATATTGCCGCCGTTTCCAGCGGTTTTTTCCCCACCTTCGGCGTCCAACCGTTGCGCGGCCGCCTCTTTGTTGCGGAGGAGCAGCGCCCGCATGGCGCGCCGGCAATTATCGTCAGCTACGGCTACTGGCAGCGCTATCTCGGCGGCGCCGCGGACCTCTCCAAATTTCACTTGGACCTCGAGGGAGGCTCCTACCCCGTAGTCGGCGTAATGCCGCCTGGCTTTGATTTCCCCTCCGATGTGGCTGCATGGATTTCGCGCGAGCTGGATCCGCCGTCTCCCAGCCGGACGGCCCATAACTGGCGAGTTCTCGGCCGGGTGCGCGAGGGCGTCACCGTCGCCCAGGCGCGCGCGAATCTCAGCGCCATCGCTCGCCGCATCCGGAATCAATACGGCACTGAGGTAGACCTCAGCGACGCTGCCGTCGTGCCTCTCTCTGACGCCATCGTGGGCGATGTGCGTTCCGCTCTCCTCACCCTTTTGGGAGCCGTCGGCCTCCTGCTCCTGGTCGCCTGCGCCAATGCCGCCGGATTGCTCGTGGCGCGCACCTCCGCCCGCCGCAAAGAATTGGCCATCCGTTCGGCCCTTGGCGCCGGGCGCGGCCGTCTGATTCAGCAGTTCCTCGCCGAGTCGTTCGCGCTTTCCCTCGCCGCAGGGATTATGGGCATCTTGATGGCTGCTGGCGGTGTCCGGCTCCTTCCCGCCATTCTTCCCGCAAACCTGCCGCGCCAGGAAGGAATCGCCATCAACCCCGCGGTTCTCCTCTTCGCTCTGGCCACAACGGTTGCGGTCGCCCTCGCGCTCGGGCTCTTCGCCGCTTGGCGCGCCGGCGGGAGCGATCTGCGCGATGCCCTGAGCGCTGGGGCACGCAGTCACACCAGTTCGAGCGCCAGCCAGCGCCTGCGCAGCCTTTTGGTCATCGGCGAGATAGCTACCACCCTGGTCATCCTGGTCGGAGCCGGCCTGCTCGGCCGCAGCTTCCTGCGGCTTATCGCCACTGACCCTGGCTTTCGTTCCGAGAGTCTGATCACTATGGAATTTTCGCTCCCCATTCCGCAAGGGCAGGAAGGCATGGATCAGGCGGCGATCGAGCGGCAAGTTGATCTCCTGGACGGCATCGTGGCCCGTCTGCGCGCCATTCCCGGCGCCGCAAGCGTAAGCTTGGCCGGCGCCCTTCCTGTCGCGGCGGGCGACAATCTTGCAGACGGCGATTTCCTCATCCTCAACGGCCAGATACCGCCCGCCACGTTCGATGAATTCGACCGCATGGCTCAGAATCGTTCCCGGACCGGGCACGCCCTCTATGCTGTCGCCAGCCAGGGGTACTTTCGCACGCTGGGCATTCCGCTCCTTCGCGGGCGCATCTTCGGCAGCCAGGACACCCTCGACGCGCCCCACGTTGCACTGATCAGTAAGGCATTGGCTCGAGAGAGCTGGCCCAATCAGGACCCCATCGGGCAAACCATCGAGTTCGGAAATATGGATGGCAACCTGAAGCCCCTTACCATCGTCGGCATCGTGGGTGACGTGCGCGCGCGCGGTCTCGATGCCCCACCTGCTTCTGTGATTTATGTGGATTACCGTCAGCGCGGAATGAACTTGAATTCCACGCCGACGATCGTCATGCGCACCACTGCGCCGGCAGGCGAGATCATAGCCGCCGCACGCGGCATCTTCCACGGTCTTGCTCCCGATGCCCCGGTCAAATTCTCCACCTTTGCGGCGGAGATGAGCGGCTGGCTCGCCGATCGCCGTTTTCTGCTTCTCCTCGTGGGCCTGTTCGCCGCCGCGGCTCTCGTCCTGGCCGCCGTCGGCCTCTACGGCGTAGTCGCCTTTTTTGTGGCGCGCCGCACCCAGGAGATTGGCATTCGCATGGCCATCGGCGCCCAGCGCAGCGACGTTCTGCGTTTGGTCCTGGGAGAAGCGGCGCGCATGGCCGCTCTCGGCGTCGTTATCGGCATTGTCGCGTCGCTCGCAGTCACCCGTCTTCTGTCCAGTCTTCTTTTTGGCGTCAGCGCCACCGACCCGTTGACCTTTGCCGGTGTCGCGGCGCTTCTTTCGCTCGTTGCGCTTACCGCAGCGTATGTTCCAGCGCGTCGCGCCATGCGTGTCGACCCGGTCACAGCGCTGCGCTACGAATAAATCCGCGGTTCGCCCCGCCTTCCATAAACTCCCACGTGGCCGCGTGGCGGGCGCGGGCGATGGACTGCAAGCTGGTGTTCACACATCGTTTACCTGTCTTTCATTCGGCTGTAATGTTGGCGTATTTCAATCAAACAATCCCACGTTTACCAGCCTTTCATTCGGCTGAAATGTTGCCGTATTTCAATCAAGCAAGCAGACGGAATCAATCAGTCGAACTGGATATTTCAGCGATCTGATTTCGCGGACGTGTCCAGGACCGGCGAGAGCGTCACGGAGCGTTCGATTCCCCGCATCGAGCCGGTGCGATAAGTCAGACTGAACCGCAGCAAAACCTGAGGAGAGCCACAATGTCGAGAAGAAACCATCTCATTCAACCGGGATTTGCGGTAATTTTCGCGCTGTGCATGGCCTTTGGAGGCCACGCGCTGGCGCAGACCTATACGGAAGGCTCTATCGCGGGCACCGTGTTCGATCCCAGCGGCGCAGTGGTTCCGAGCGCGGCGATCGTCATCCACAACGACGGCACCAATGCCGAAATTCAACTGACCTCGGATGGCAGCGGTTACTTCAAGGCGGCGCAATTGCCTGCCGCGGTCTATACCGTGACGGTGAACGCGACGGGCTTTGCCCCGTTCAAAGAGGTCAACGTCATCGTGCAGGTTGGCGAGACCACGGAGGTCGCGCCACACTTGCTGGCAGCCGGTGCAACCTCGACCGTGGAAGTGACCGGCGAGGTTCCCATTCTGAACTTCGAGTCGCCGGATATCAGCTCCGTTCTGACCGTGACCTCGATTGAGAATTTGCCCCTGAACGGCGGCCGCTGGTCGGATATGACGTTGCTGACTCCGGCGGCGGTGGGAGACTCGAACGGTTTTGGCCTGATTGCCTTCCGCGGCATCAGCCCCATTCTGAACAACGTTGAAATCGACGGCGCGGACGACAACCAGGCCTACTACTCTGAAGAGCGCGGCCGTACCCGTGAAGGCTACTCCACCTCGAAGTACATGATCGAGGAGTTCCAGGTGAATACCGGCGTCTACTCGGCGGAGTTCGGGCGCGCCGCCGGCGGCGTCATCAACGCCATCTCGAAGAGCGGCACCAACACGCTCCACGGCATCGTGTATTTCTCCGACCGCGACAACGACTGGGGCGCGATGAATCCCTATACCACCAACACCATCAACACTTCTACTACATCCACGCCGAGTTTTGAGACCATTCCATACAAGCCGGTCGACTGGCGCAAGGAATGGGGATTCGACGCCGGCGGCCCGTTGAGGAAGGATAAGCTTTTCTGGTTCTACGGCTACGCCCAGTATCGCCGCAACTTCCCCGGCACCGGCAAGGCGAATACTCCCAGCTCGTTTTTTACCCTCCCGGATGCGACTCTTAACACTGGCTACACCTGCAACGCGACCGGTTCCAACGCGGGCTACATCACCCCTCCCAGCGGCGGCACGGCTGCCAGTTCAGTGGATCAACAGGCCTGCGAACTGGCCGCCCGAATCCCGGCTCTCGGTGGCGCCTACGCCGCCGGCGCAGCGGCGTATTCCACGCAACTGACGAATCTGCTTTCCGATCTCGGCGCCGTTCCCCGTACCGGCAATGAGGAACTGAACACCCCCAAGCTGGACTGGCAGATCAACGAAAAGAATCACCTCAGCGTGCTCTACCACCGTCTGCGCTGGGATTCGCCCGGCGGCGTGCAGACGCAGGCCACCAACACCTATGCCATCGACACATTTGGCACCGATTTTGTGAAACTGGATTACGCTCTGACGAAACTGGATAGCCTTATTACCAAAAACATTTCCAACGAAGTTCGCTATCAGTACGGCCGCGAGTTGAATGACGAGGGTCAGCAGCCGTACAGTGCGTACACCAAACAGTATCTGCAGGGCACCAACGGGATCACGAATACCGCCGCTGGAGATTTTACGCCCAATGTGCCGGAAGTCGCCCTGAATACCTCGATCGGGTTTTATCTGGGATCGCCGTATTACTCCTACCGCAAAGCGCTGCCGGACGAGCGCAAGTGGCAGGTCGGCGATACTGCCGCGTGGCAAAAAGGCAACCATAACATCAAGTTCGGCGTGGACATGATCCACAACTACGACCTGCTCGACAACACATATGAGGGCAACGGCGTCTACACCTACAGCTACATCGGAAACTACTTCGCCGACCTGTTGAACGAGGGAAGCGCGACCGGTGTGTGCAACAGCGTCAGTTCGGTCTCCGCTCCCGGTAGCTCCTCCACGAATTACGCCGGTAAAGCTCCTTGCGGAACCTTTGTCCAGGGCTTCGGACCCACAACCTGGGATCTGGCGACCATGGACTACGGCTTCTTTGGGGAAGATCATTGGAAGCTGACCCCGCGCCTGACGCTCGATCTGGGCCTGCGCTACGACTATGAAAGCCTCCCGGCGCCGTATTCGTCGCTGGTTACTGCCTCTGGCAGCTTCACGCCTTACCTGGCCTCGTCGAACGGCCTGTGCGCCGCCTACACCGGCCCCGGTGCCTGCCCGGCGCTTGCTGCCGCCGCCAACCTCACCAACCACCCCAGCGACAAGAACAATATCGGTCCGCGCATCGGCATTGCTTACGATCCCTTCGGCGATGGCAAGACCACCGTGCGCCTCGGTTACGGTCTCTACTTTGGCCGCGTCACCAACGGCGTGCTGCTGAACAACCTGCTGAATACCGGCAGCCCGGCCGGCCAATATGTTTCAGCGACCTTGAAGCCAAACAACCCCACCGCGCCGCTGTTTCCCAACATCATCTCTGCCGCAAACGGTTCGGCTCCGAGTTCGCAGTTCTTCGCTGCTAACTTCCGCAACCCGCAGGTGCATGAGTTCGACTTTTCCATTCAGCACGACTTTGGCCACAACACGGTGGCCCAGATCAGCTACATGGGCGCGCTGGGCCGGGAACTGCCGAATGCGCTCAACATCAACCTCAACCCGAATGCGAATACGGCCGCATCCGGGTCGCCCAACGGCGTGATCGACAGCGTCATCACTGTCTCCGATTCCGCCGGAGCCGGCCCGCTTCCCAACGGAACCACCTTCACCGTTCCCACCTACACCAACCTGATCAACTCCAACTTCGGAGCCGTCAACGAACTGTTCAGCAATATCAACTCCAGCTACAACGCCGGCGTCGCCGAGCTCGAGAACAAGTCGTCAAAACTGATCCAGTACGACGTGAGCTACACCTGGTCGCACGCCCTGGACTACGACCAGAACGAGACAACCACGACCCTCAGCAGCGGCTGGTTCGATCCGTACAACATCGACGGATACAAGAAGGGCGCAAACTACGGGAACTCGGCATTCAACGTTGAAAACCGCCTGATCGCCTGGGCGCAGATCAATTCACCCAATACCGAGAGAAACGACTGGGTCAAGTGGCTCGCAAACGACTGGAGTCTGAACCCTGTGTATCAGGCGCAGAATGGCCTGCCGATTTCGGCGACCATCGGTTCCGGTTATCCATCAGCTTCCGCCTACGGTTCCAGTTGGAACGGCGCCGGCAGCAACTACTGGATTCCGGCTATCGGACGCAACACCTATCAGCTCAAGCGGACCATGGTCGTCGATATGCGGCTGGAAAAGCAGTTTGCATTTGAGACGTACGGCAAGACCTACCACTTGCAGTTGATGGGTGAGTTCTTCAATGTGGCCAATCACCAGAACGTCACCTCTGAGAGCACCACAGCCTACAACCTCTCGTCCAACTCGTCCGTGACCAGTGGTTGCACAGGTCAACTGGTGCCGGGACAGGCGCAGCAGGAATGTGCGACCCTGGCCTTCGTTCCAAAGACCGGCACAGGAGTCAATGCCACCGGCTTCCGCGCGGTCACCAACTCCGGCTCCAACTTTGCCTACAGCCCGCGCCAGGTGCAGATATCGCTGCGGCTGGAATTCTAGAGCAAATGCGGCTTTCCCACGATGGGCGGCGGCTTCGGCTGCCGCCCTTTGTTTTGGGGAGCCGCGTCTCTTTGTGAGCCCGCGGCTCCGGGAATTGGCGATGCGGTGAGGATGGCGTGCGATGGACTGCTAGCTGGTGTATTTGATTGTGCCCTGCCGGGGGAAATTAAGCGGTGGGAGACTCAGACGGCGATTTCTTCAAACAAATCGCCCTGATCTGCCAACGGTCTGATCTCCGGTAGCAGTCTTGCGATCTCCGGCACGGGTAAATTGGCAAGTTCCTTGGGTTCAAGCTTATGGAGCCCTCCGCCATAGACTCGGCCTTCTCCAAGGAGCCGATCCGGCGTGATTGAGTTTAACGCTTGCCAAATGCGCCTAATAAGGCTCGTATCCTGTTCTATGGCCGTTACCAGCACCGGAGTCGGGTACATCGCAAGATAGACATTCGCCGCAGTGGCACGCGAGTGATTGAGAATAAATCGGAATGGTCTTCCGCTCCGTGCATCGCTGCGGCCCAGGTAGGTGCATAGAATGGGCGCTGCCGGCCTGTTCTCCTGGCCGTACCACAGCGAACGGTGTTGGCAGAGATACCGCTCGTGCAATCCGCGGACTCGGCCCTCATCGAGATAGCTGAGAAGGGTTGGAAAACGGCGACTGATTTCCTGTTCGGAGAGTTTTGTATCCAACAGGAACATGCGCCGTTCGATTCTTGGATTCCCGTGATTATCGGAGAGAATCTCATCTCCCGGAAGGTAGCGTGGGCTAGGGAGAATCGGTGTAAACAGCTCCATAGGAAGGCGGCGAGACTCGATGTCTTCCCCCGAAAGGATAAAGAAATCGTTGTGACCCGTCGCAAGCCCGCGCTTAATCTGGAAGAACTCACCCAGCGTAAGCTCGCGGGATTTCTCTCTCATCTCGCTTGACGGAAAGCGCGTCCATTTCGGCTCATGTGCGAGCATGCGAGCAGGTACAGAGCGTGACAACCGTGGATGGAGCAAAGACCCACCGTAGCTGAAAGTCACGGAGTGACTCGGTGGAGGCGGAGAGTTGCGAAACCAGACAATAGCTGAGGAAACGAGTGCATCCGCGAACTGCACGTCTTGGGGATCGAAGCGGTGAATGCGTAGTAAGGTTACTCGATCAAGTAGGTATTGCTTCACGGCCTGACCATAGTTCACATCCATGAACTCGCTGGGGATGAGCCAACCTGCTATGGCATTTTGGGTCATCCAGGGGTGTGAGAGGCCGAGGAAATGGCAATAAAGACCGGCCAACCCATTGACCTCCATGCCACTCGCCTGCCTCGTACTCCGCCTTAGACGGTTCTTCTCGTTATTTTCGAGGTGATGATGGCGCACATATGGAGGGTTGCAGATAACGAGATTGAACTTTTGGCAAGGCCGTTCTTGTGTGAAGTCGGAAAGCTTGACCTGTAGGGGGAAATCGCGCCATAGATCTGCGGCCGGCTCTCCATAGTGCCGGTCGATCTCAAAGCCCAACGCCTCGGAAACACGCGCGGGGAAGATAGAGAGGAGAGCAGAATAAAAGGACCCAGTACCGATTGCGGGATCAAGGAAATGGACGGGACTTCTTGCTGGCAATAACTCGGCGGCGTACTCCATTATCTCGCGCGCAAGGGCGGTGGGAGTCGCAAATTGCCCGAGCCTGTTTCGCTCGGCCTGCACCTTCAGTCCATCGAGTTGCGCTTGAAGGGACAGACGGCGTTGTTCGAGAATATCAATACGTTCGCGCATGTATCAAAGTCCTAATAGACCCAAATCATCGATGCTGTGTTCCCACACCCAGTCAATCCCCTCGGCAGCTTCGTAGCCGAGGTATCCGCTCTCGAAATAACCACATAGAAAAAGGATGAAACGCACTTTCTCACCGTAAGTTGCCCGCATTTGCGACATCTTCGCGGCCTCTTCTTTCCGGCGTTTGTTGGTATTTGTGAAGTCGCCCGCAGACTTTGCCTCGAAGAACACCGGAAGTTCGCCATCCCGAGCCGACTGAGGCATAACCACGGCATCGACCGGGATATTGACGGTCTTCGCACCACCTTCAAGCGTTACGGGCACATTCATCCGGAACGCAAAAGAGCCTGGCTCCAGGGTGTCGAACCTAGTTCCATCGGATGCCGGATGTTGCCTGTAGCCACGAGCTTCGAGCCAGGACTGCATGGCCGCAAGCTGTCTCTTTTCCTGTGCGTTGCGGATAATCGGATTCGCAACAGAACCGCAAAGCCGGTCTGCAATGATTGTGGCAGCGCGGTGAATTTCAGTGTCCGTTGGCAGATCCCTTCTGCCGAGCCAGATGAGAATATCGGGGTCGGCCATTTTCAAAAGGATACTCACAATTTTCCTGAGTTGGATATCGATTTCCGCTTCCCTCATTTTCGCAGGGAGTTTTTTCCCGACCTCCATGCTCCTGACCAAATTGGGAGAGACGCCGGCCAATCCGATGAGCCTGTCCACCGCCAGAGGCGGACAGGCGGCCATGCGAAGGGTAGGAAGAATCTCCGGATGTTCGCGCAAGACTGCCGAATGAAGGTTTGTAATGTTCTCTGTGATAAAAAGCGCCTGCTCGACGTCTTTGGTTGTCTGAATCCGGGTGGAGCGGAAGGCGTCCGGCGCAAAGTTGACAAACCATTCGTTATACATATCGACGGACTTGATGATGTCCGCCTTCCACCGTTGCGGCTTGTCGAGATTAACGAACATTTTGTACCTCAGTTCCAGGGTCTCCAACCGTATCGTGTCTCTTGCCATTCTAGACCTAGGGCGGGTCGGCGCGGGATCTCAGCGCGGCTTCGCCGCGCAGGTTGATTTCCTCAAACAAGTGGATCGGATTGTGCCGGGGTTTTCAACCCCCGGCCTGCCTGTCCGAACCCTCCGAGGCCCCGCTCCCGCGCCGCAGTTCGCATCGTCCCATTGCTCCTCATCCCTGACCCCTGAGCCCTGGACAGAACACCAATCTGGACGCGAAAAATGTACATAAAAAGGGGCCAAAAAGGGGTCAAAAAGGGCCCAAAAACGACTAATTTTGAGTACTTTTACATATATTTGGAGACTTCCAGAGCGCCTTTCCCGGTGTTCTGACGACCTGCAAGGCGCCTTTTCCGCAAATTGGCGTCCAATCAGCCTCTTTGTCGGCCTCTATGCCGACTAATCTGTGGGCTTCCATGCCGACTTTTCAACTTCCACCTGACCACTTTTCACTGTCGCGTGTTCACGATAATCGCCGCCGCCGCCTTCTTCCCGGCGCACTGGTAGGAGTGCGGCGTGCTCGAGTCGAAATACGCCGCGTCGCCCGCCTCCAGCGTGCACTCCTGCTCCCCGTGGCGAATTCCAAGCTCCCCCTCCAGCACGTAAAGAAACTCACTCCCCGCGTGCTGATGCGCCTTCGGCTCCATCTCCTTTGCGAGCGGCTGAAACTCCGCAAAGTAAGGGTCCATCTC
The DNA here is from genome assembly GCA_052326045.1 of Occallatibacter sp. Classification (GTDB taxonomy): domain Bacteria; phylum Acidobacteriota; class Terriglobia; order Terriglobales; family Acidobacteriaceae; genus Telmatobacter. The sequence goes on from JBKQRH010000165.1 coordinate 22,220, forward strand.
CCGGTCCGGCGCCATGGTTCCCAGGCTCTCGATGAAGGTTGCCGGCGGCTCCACCCCGGTCTGCGGCAGCCTCATCCGGTCCTTCCGCCGGTGAATCCGGAACAGCGCCTGCGGCTCGCTCTCGAAGAAATACGACAAGTCCTTTGAGAACACCATCGCGATCCGCGCCAGGTTCCTCAGCGTCGGCACCACCCGCCCCGTCTCCAGTTGCGACAGAAAACTCGCCGACAGCCCCGTATGCCGCCCCAGCTCCACCAGGCCCATCGATTTCTTCAGCCGCAGCCGCTTGATCCGCTCCCCAATCCGTTTCTCCTCAATCACTTGCTCTGCGGTCTCCGGATCCACCTGGGTCTTTTGCGTCTCCTCGCTCTTCACCGCCGCCAACTCGCCCATAGACCCCTCCTGTCTGCACATAGAATGCTTTCCGGAAAAAACTTTGTCCAGATCAAAAAACATTTCTGCCACACGAATCAACCCGCACCGCGGCCAGGATGATATTCACCAGAACGAAAAGCATACCCATCCCGTCAATACCGCCCACACCGCCACCCGCACCGCCTGCCCCGCGTTATCCTGATTAGTCAGGCCGCACTGGTCACCGAGGTACTTTATGTCCGCCGATTCAAACATTCCTGCCGCGCAAGCGGCGTCTGCCGCACCGCAGGTGCCGCCGGTGGCCACCATCGACACACTCGCCCGCCACGAAGGCCAATCCGTCACTCTCCGCGGATGGCTCTACAACCTCCGCGAGAGCGGGAAGTTGCTCTTCCCGATCTTTCGCGACGGCACCGGCACCATCCAGGGCGTAGCGCACATCAAAAGCGTCTCCCCCGAGGTCTTCGAGTCCCTCAAAAGCCTCACCCAGGAGTCCAGCGTCATCGTTACCGGCAAGGTGCGCGCGGATAAGCGCGCGCCGGGAGGGTTCGAACTGGACGTTGAAGACCTCCAGGTCGTCCAACGCGTGCCAGAAGGCGACCCATACCCCATCACTTTGAAGGAACACGGTGTCGACTTCCTCATGGAGCATCGCCATCTCTGGCTCCGCTCCCCGCGCCAGTCCGCCATCCTCCGCATCCGGGCCGAAATCATGCGCGCAGCGGCGGAGTATTTTGACTCGAACGGCTTCATACGGACCGACCCGCCCATCCTGACACCGGCAGCCTGCGAAGGCACCTCGACCCTGTTCCCCGTTGATTACTTCGGCGACCCGGCGTATCTCACCCAGAGCGGCCAGTTATACATCGAGGCAACCGCCCTTGCCCTGGGCAAGGTCTACAGCTTCGGTCCCACGTTCCGGGCGGAAAAATCCAAAACCCGGCGCCACCTCACCGAGTTCTGGATGGTCGAGCCCGAAGTCGCCTTTATGGACCTGGACGGGCTCCTGGAGTTGGCCGAAAACTTCCTGAGCCACATCGTTCAATCCGTCCTCAAGAACCGCGCCGCCGAGTTGACGGTCATCGGCCGCGACCGCACCAAGCTGGAAGCCATCGCTCCGCCCTTCCCCAGGCTCACCTACGACGAGGCCGCCGGCCTGCTTAACCAGGCCCACAGGGACGGCCAGCTCGAAGCGCCTTTCGAGTACGGAAACGACTTCGGCTCCCCCGACGAAACCTGGCTCAGCAGCCAGTTCGACCGCCCCGTCATGGTCCACCGCTATCCGGCCAACGTCAAAGCCTTTTACATGGAGCCGGACCCACTCGACCCGCGCCTCGCCCTCTGCGTCGATGTCCTGGCCCCTGAGGGCTACGGCGAAATCATCGGCGGCTCGCAGCGCGTCTCCAGTTATGAGCTGCTCAACGCCCGCATCGAGCAGCACCAGCTCCCCAAGGAAGCCTTTCAGTGGTATCTCGACCTGCGCCGCTACGGCAGCGTTCCGCATAGCGGCTTCGGCATGGGCATCGAGCGCGTGGTCGCCTGGGTCTGCGCCCTGGACCACGTCCGGGAGACCATTCCGTTTGCAAGGACGCTGCACCGGATATATCCGTAGCACAGTGGACAGTGGACAGTGAACAGTGAACAGTTGGAAGTTGAAAAGTCGGCCTGGAAGCCGACAGATTTGTTGACCTGCAAGGCCCCAAACAGCAGGTTTGGACGCCAATTTGCAGAAAAGCCGCCTTGCAGGTCGTCATATACGGTGAAAGGGGGCCCTGGAAGTCTCCAAATATATGTAAAAGTACTCAAAATTAGTCGTTTTTAGCCCCTTTTTGACCCCTTTTTGCGCGCATTTTGGACCCTTTTATGTACATCTTTTGCGTCCAGATTGGCGTTCTGTCCAGGGCTCCGGTTCCCGGGCCGGGGTGCTCCGGAGGTCATCGAATCGGACCATGGAGGGGTGTTTGAGGGGATGGATACGGCAGTGCGTAAATTCCCCCACGCTTTCACTGACGATATGCCGACTTGCCGGGACCGATCAGCCTTCAATGAGGGACTCGACGATTTATCATCCACTGACCGCCAGTGCCTGAGTCAGCTTCCGGTCTGCACCTTTGGCTTGGAATAGTCTTCAGGAATGGCAATCAAACCGGCCCGCTTCTCTGTGCGAGGAGCTGGCCGGTTTTGTCGCTTTCGTAATTCTGGACGAAGCAGGGGCTACTCGGTCAGCTCCTGGGTTACGACGGCTCCGCCCATTGAAGCCACAACCGCTGAGACCTTTACGACCTTATGAGTATCCTTGGTCACCCAGACCGTCTTCTTGTCCGCGCCTCCGTCGGCCGAGGTGATCTCGACTCGATAGGCATCGAACTTCCCCGCGGGCACGGTAACCGTTTCCACGCCGGAAACGCTCAGTTGCTGCAGTTTCACCTTCTGCGTCTGAACGTCGAAGTTGCGGTAGGTCGCCGAGTAACCCTCAGCCAGCGGCAGGCAGGCGATCACCTGGTCCTCGCCCGCGCCGTCGGCAAAGAGCGGTCCGCCCAGGTCGGCGGCAATTGGCCGGTCCTGACCGTTCATGCTCATCTTGCCGGCTGCCTTGTCGCCGCTGAAGTCCAGGTCGATTGTAACCGGGCCTTGAGCCACGCTCCGCTTGCGCAGAATCAGAGTGGTCTTCTCGATGGTCGACGTATCGGTGCCCGTGCCGCCCGGCGTCTCCATCGTATTGACGGCCTTCCAGGAACTCCCATCGTCCTCGATCGCGACGGAGAGCTTCAGGTTCATCGTCTGGCCGCCCATCTCCAGCTTCACCTGGTAATTCCACTTGCCCGGCTGCAATTCGGCAGCCGGTTTCGGCAGGCCAACGGCAGCCGCATCCACCTTCTTGGTCAGCACCACCGTCTTGGGATCGACCATGATCTCCTTCAGGCGCGCCACCGACTCCGCCGACCCGCCTTCCTGGAATCTGCCTCCCAGGTGCGCGGCCAGGAACTTCTCCGACTCCATGTTCAGCGCCAGATTGTTCACCGGACGTGCGAACCCGTGGCCTTCATCCGGGGCCAGGATGTACTCCACCGGGAAGCCGCGATCGCGCAGCGCGATGACGATCTGCTCAGCCTCGCGCCGGTTCACGCGCGGGTCGTTGGCGCCCTGCGCCACCAGTAGAGGCGTCTTGATCTTGTCCACGGAATTCAGCGGCGACTCCTCCATGAGCAGTTTCTTGCCTTCCGGCGTGCTTACGTCGCCCATGCGCACGGCAAACATCTTGCGCGCCGCCTCCCAGTACGGAGGAATCGACTCCATCAGCGTGATCAGATTCGACGGCCCCACGACATCGACCGCCGCCGCGTACAGATCGGGCGTAAACGTCACCCCGGCCAGCGTCGCGTAGCCGCCATACGACCCGCCCATGATCCCCACGCGTTTCGGATCGGCAATCCCCTCCGCAACCAGGTACTTCACGCCCCAGGTCACATCGTCCTGCATCTTGCGGCCCCACTGCAGATTGCCCGCATCCAGGAACTTTCTCCCGTAGCCCGCCGAGCCGCGGAAGTTGGGCATCAGCACGGCGTATCCGCGGTTGGCATAGAACTGCGCCAGCGGGTTGTAGCCCCATTGATCGCGTCCCCACGGGCCGCCGTGAGGAATCACCAGTGTGGGCAGGTTCTTGGCCGGAACGCCCTTCGGCAGCGTCAGATAGGCGGGAATCTCCAATCCATCGGAGGATTTGTACGTGATGGACTTCATCTGCGCCAAATCCTGCCGCGGAATCTTCTCCCAGAGCGTGTACTGCGGCGTAATCGCGCGGGTCTTGCGGTCGAAGAGCAGCGTCTGCCCCGGTTCAGTATCGCTGTGTGCCGTAAACAACCAGTATCTTTCGTCTCGCGTCCGCGAAACCAACATCACGTCTTCGCCGGGGTATTTGTGCTCCAGCCAGTGAACATCGCCGCCGAAGGCCTTGTCCTTGTAGTAGGTCTTGACGCGTTCGTGGATGTACCAGGTCTCCACCAGTTCATCGCTTGCCTCGGAGAACAGCGCTCCAGCGAAATCCACCTTGCCCAGCGGGTCCGATTCCACCTTCTCCGTCTTGCCGGTAGCCGGGTCCATCAGCGCCAGTTGAATCAAATCGACATCCTTGTTGGTCTCGATATAAACCCGGCTGCCATCGGGAAGAAAGTGCAGCGTACCGCAAGTCTCGAAGACCGAGCAGGAGTAGATCTTTTCCAGCTTGTCGGCATCCACGCGCAGAATCTCCGTGTCGCCGTTATCCGCGCTGCGCTCGGCCAGCCGCAACTTGCCTTGCACGTCAAAGTCCCAGCCCACAACCCGGTCTGTGTTTTTGTGCAACAGCGTCTTCTCGCCGGTCGAAATCTTCAGTTTGTAGAGATCGTGCCAGGCCTTGTCCCGGTCGTTCAGTCCGAGATAAGCCAGGTCCGGATCGCTCTTGGGCAGCTCGTACACGATCACGCGCACGCCTTTCAGCCCGGTCAAATCGCGCGAGGCCGGAGCCTCCGCGCCCGCCGCCGGCTTGGCCGCAGGATCCACCGCATAGACGTTGTAGTTCTCGTCTCCGTCGTGGTCTTTGACGTAGAGAATGAACTTGCTGTCCCGCGTCCAGAAAAATCCGGGAAATGGGACGCTTGCTCTCCGTTGTCAGCAGCCGCGCCGCGCTGAACGGCTCGCCGACCGCCTTTACGTAGACATTGCGCGTCTCCTTCCACGGCTTGAGGAATGCAATGTACTGTCCATCGGGCGAAAGCTGGGCCCCCGCAATCTCGGGATTGCCGAAGATCAGGTCGCGATCGATCAAGGGCGGAGGGCCGACAGCCTTTTTATCCTGCGCTCCGGCGGCGGTTACAACCAGTAAAAGGCACATTAAGACACCAACGAAGGTCCTCATCAAAGTTGTTTCCTTTCCTTTTGAGGTTTGGCGGTTTTGAAATCGGGATTTCGTCAATCTGCGGCAGTATACTTTGGCCCTCCCGCTGCTTCAAACAAACTTGCTCGTGCGCACAGCAGGGTTGCAGAGTGCGCAGCCTGTACCATCCTGAGAATATACGAACGAACCATCCACGTGGTTCCGCAAGCCCCTTCATTTGCCGACGTTTTAGCCCACCGCTGCGTTCACCGTTTATCCCGCGGGCGCCCCTGCATTGAGAACGAAGGCCGGCTGGCATATCGATTTGTTCGCGCAGAAACGGCTCCAGACGGTGGTTGTCCTTATGTCTCCCCGGATACCAAAATCCAGAGCGGACTTTGCCACTGAATATCAATTGACGAGAACAGCTCAACTCACTCATCCAACTCAATTCCGTCGCTGAAAAGTCCGGGACACGGATTCGTAACGCCAAACGCCGTAGCGTCCAGGATCTCGATCAGTGGTTGATTGATGGGCGGATTGGGGGCTTGGCGCGCCGTAGCTGTCCGGATCGGGTCCGGGGTTCAGTCCTTGATCGTGGCGAAGTAGACGGGATACGCTACGCGGAACTGAGGCTTTGTGCGACAATAACCAGTGATAGAGTGCGCCGGCGACAGCGCGGCGCGCGGAGGGTGAGACAATGGGCGATCTACTTCAGCCGTGGCATCTGCTAGTTCTTGCTGTTGTGGCATTCCTGCTGTTCGGCGCCAAGCGGCTGCCGGAGTTGGGCAAGGGACTGGGTGAAGGCTTGAAAGGCTTCAAGGAAGGCCTGAAGGGCGTGAGCGAGCCTACGCCTCCCGCGCCGACCGTGCAGCAGAATGCGGCACCCGCGCCCCCGCCCTCGACGCCGGTCGAACCTAAATAAGGCACTGCGCCGCAAGGGTCCGGGCCGGGTTTGCGGCCTGGACGGGCGCCGTTGCCGGAACCGCGCGAATTTCTCGAAGAGAATCCAAAGGCCTGTGCGGGTGCACAGGCCTTTTTGTGCGTTCAAGGCCTGCGAAACAGTAAGAAAGTGAGAATTGTGGTTTCCCACCCTTTGGCCAGAGTTGCGAAACGCAGGTCCTTCGACTTCGCTGCGCTCCGCTCAGGATGACAGAAAGGATGGGGCACGGCGCAGACGCGAAGGCCTTTTTCTTTGTGAAGTGTCTGCTGCCCAGGCCCTACACGCTGAGCAGCACCACGGCAGCCAGGGCCAGGGCCATGCCGGCTATCTGACGGCGGGTGGGGCGCTCACGCAATATAAGCGCGGCCAGCAGGATGGTGCCCGCGGGGTAGAGCGAGCAGACCAGCGCGGAGACATCCAGGCGTCCAAAACGTGTGGCCTGGAGATAGAAGAGATTGCCGACGGTGTCCAGCGCTCCGGCCGCGATGCCGGTGAGCCAGAAGCCCCGCCAGGGGGCTTTGGGCGGCATGGCGAAGAGAACCAGGAGCAGGGCCAGAGCGCCGGCGGCGCGGGCAGAGGTCATGACCCATAACATGCCGCCTCCGCTGGCCATTTTGAAGAGAATCAACTGCGTTCCAAAGCCGATGCCCGCGAGCGCGCCGAGCAGGAGCGCGGCCGGCGGCGTGGGCGTCGGCTTCATTCCGGAACTCTTGGCGGCGGGTGCGTGGGTAATCAGCCAGATAGCGGCCAGGCCCATCGCCAATCCTGCGGCGGTCAAGGGGTTGGGCAGGCCGTCGTGAAAGAGAGAAAAGGTGACGGGAACTAGGGCGGTGAGCAGGCCGGTGAGGGCCGCGGTGAGCCCCATGGCGCCCATGGCCAGCGCGCGATAGAAGAGGGCCAGCGCCAGCGAGCCTTCAAAGCCGCCCAAGGCGGCATAGAAGAGATAGTGTGGGCCGGGCAGGGCAAGCCGAATTCCCAGGCAGACGGCCAACAGCACGAGCAGGGAGAAGATGTGGCCGGAGGCGACCACCAGTAAAGCGGGAGCGCGGCGCGCGCCCACGCCGCCGACGAAGTCCGAGCCGCCCCAGGAGGCGGCCGAGATCAATCCCAGGCCTGCCGCGGCTCCTGAAGAGTTCACAGGCTAGTGAACATCCTGCCCGGAGGGGTAATAGCCTTGCTTATTCGTAACTTCCAGGCCGGGCCGGTCGACGCGCACCTCGATCTTGCGGAACTTGCCGTCGATGAACGGCTGGTGGCTGAGGTAGCCGAGGGTGTACTGGGTGCGCGCTTCCTCGGCGATCTTGGCGTAGCTCTTCTCAATGCCGTCCACGCCGTTCTCGGAGTCTGCCGTGCCGCCGGTGGCCGCGATGTACTTGTATAAGACGTTGTCGTACATGGTGAAGGGCAGGTGGAATCTACTCAGATAGCCCTCGCCCCAGCGGGCGGAGTCGCCCACCAGCGTGCCATAGACGGCGATCTTGTTGGTCTCCAGGTAGCGCACCACCTCCTTGACGGTAGCCTTGCTGCCGTACTCCTTGCCGTCGGAGATGACATAGATAATGCGGCGGTAGCCCTTGGGGCGTGTGGAGAGCTCCTTGGCCGCGGCCAGAATGGCGTCGTTGAGGGTGTGAATCTCCTTGGGGATGGTGATGAACGAGCCGCTGCCGGCCGAGCGTCCCGGCTGCAGGTTGGGGTCGACGCAGTTGCCGTTCTCGCGGATGTTGCAGCCTGCCAGCGGACCGCTGTTTACCGGCACCAGCATCTCGCTGCCGGTTTCCTTGGTCAGGGCCAGCACGGCGGGCAGGCGGGCGCTCTGAGCCCCGGTAAAGCCGGTGCGCTCCTGGGCGCCGTTGTTGTAAGAAAAGATCGCGACTTCGTCATAGGGAGTGAGGGCGCCCTGGATGGCGCCCAGGGAATTGTTCACCTTGGCCATCACATCGGAGGTCAGGCTCTGGTCAATGACAAAGGCGACGGAAAGCGGGAACGGATCCACGGTGAAGAGCCGCAAGGGCTCGCGGGTGTCGTTCTCATAGACCCTGAAGTCGCGGAAGGTGAGTCCGGCCACCAGCTTTCCCTTCGCGTCCTTGACGGTGACGGGGACTTCGACGAAGTTGACGTTCAAGCGGATGATCGTGGCGGTCTTTTCAACTCCCTGGCCGGGCGCGGGCATCTCCGGAGGCGTGGTCTGGACCTCGTCCTTGCCCTGTGTGGAGGGCGCCTGGCTGCTGGGCAGGGTCTGCTGCTGGTTCGGAGTGGCAGAGGACGAAGCGGGTGCGGCCGGCTCGTTCGCGGTCCCCTTGCCGGGCGTAATCGGGGTGCCGTCCACGCCCGTCAACGGCGGGGGCGTCTGGGGCGCAGGAGCATCGGGCACGGCGGGCTGCTGCTGTTGGGCCAGAGCGGCCGGACTCAAATTCGGGCTGATATTCAGAAGCGCCGCCAGCGCTATTGCCATCATACCAAGCTTCACAGGTATTTCTCCAGTGCTCACTGTACTTGTCAGAGTATCAGACGCGCCAGCGCCGCGCAGGTTGCGCGCCAGCCGGGAGAGAGTTGAGGTATGCTTTCCTCGAGGTCCGAATTCCGTCTAAATGACCAGCATGCGTGTCGGATTGGGAATTGCCGTCTTATTGTCCGGCCTGCCGGGATTGTCCACGGCGGGCTGGGCCCAGCTTGCCCCCTCGCCGGACGCGCCCCCGGTGAGCACCGCGCCGGCTCCGGCGCCAGAAGAAGAATCCGTGGCTTCGTTCAAGCTCAATGTCAACCTGGTAGACGTGTTCTTCACCGTGAAGGACAAGAACGGGAACCTGGTTCCGCACCTGACCAAGGACGACTGCACCGTTACTGAAGACAAGGCGCCGCAAAAGCTCAAGAGCTTTGTGGCCGAAACCAGCCAGCCACTGACGCTGGGCATTCTGCTGGACACTTCAGGCAGCCAATACCGCGTGCTGCCCCTGGAGCAGGAAGTGGGAGGCCAGTTCCTGGAACGTGTGCTCAGGCAAAAGGACGAGGCCTTTCTGCTCTCGTTCGACGTGAACGTGGACCTGCTGCAGGACTACACCAACAGCGCACGGCTGCTGACGCGGGCCATGAACACCGCAGAGATTAATACTGCGGGCGGCAATGGAGCGGCGGGGAGTCCGGGAGCCGGCGGGGGAACCGTTCCCACCTACGGAACGCCCAAGGGAACGGTGCTCTACGATGCGGTTTACATGGCCTCGAACGAAAAGATGAACCAGGAGTCTGGCCGCAAGGCGATGATCCTGCTGACCGACGGCGAGGATGAGGGCAGCGACCGGAAGATTGGCGAGGCGATCGCGGCGGCGCAAAAGTCCAACGTCCTGGTCTACACGATTCTGATCGCCGACCGGGGCTTTTACGGAGGCTTTGGTTACAACGGCTATTCGGCCATGAAGAAGATAACCGAGGAGACCGGCGGGCGCCTGATCGACGTGGGCAACAACGGCAAGAAGCTGGAGGCAGCCTTCCAGCAGATCGAAGACGAGTTGCGCACCCAGTATGTGGCCACCTATACGCCCAGCAACACCAAGCTGGACGGCACGTTCCGGCACCTCGGGGTGGAATGCCGCGGGGATGGAATGAAGGTGCAGGTGCGCAAGGGCTATTTCGCGACGCCGCCGCAGAACTAGGGCGGTTCTCCAATTCACGTGCCCATGCCAGCCCCATGCGAGGTGACTTTTACTTCCACCCCAGAGACGAAGTGGACGCCCTCTGGACAATCGCTGGGGACCCCAGAAAGGAAAAAGACACTTGGCGGTCGTGGTTTCGGGGTATATCAATTGGAGACCGCTCTAGCTGGCAGGACTTCAAGGCTAGCGAAAAACTGAGCAGAACCATGGATTGAAGTGTGCAAGAGGTCAGGAAAAGGGCTCAGTCTGTCCTGTTTCCGGACACTGCCTTCCGCTCACAGGGCAGGACTGTCCTGTTTCTGGACACTTCAAACCGTTCGTCTCAGTCGAAGGTAATCTAGCATTTGTAATTCTTCGTGATTAATATCGGCACAAGCGGGAAAAACTTGAGGCCGTCTTATAAAAAATTTCAGTCTCAGGATTCCCACTTCGATGAGGTCGCCATGATCATCAACTGCACGGCCAACGATGGCTTTGAGATTAGCCCCCGGTTTCGCCGCACCATCGAAGAGCGGATCGCGCGGCTGGAGAAGGATGCCGAGCACGACGAGGCGCAACTGGACCTGCTCGAAGACATCGACCATATCCGCAGGCAGATGCGGCTGGTGGCCATGCAGCGGTCCGAGGCTCTGCGCATGAGGCTGTTCCTCGACCGCTCGCAGACGCGCCTTCCTGCGCCGCTGATCGCGCTCTGAAGCGCCGCGCTTTCCCGGCTTCCCCATCCAACAGCAACAGCAGGGCCGCCACCTCGGCATCGGAGGCAGCGGCCCTTTTATTGCTTCCTTTTGAACTTTGGAGCACCGGGCGGGAATTGAACCCGCGTATACAGGTTTTGCAGACCTGCGCGTTAGCCGCTTCGCCACCGGTGCCGGTGGAACAGTTGTCAGTTTTCAGTTGTCAGTAAGAACCCGACGTTGACGGCTGATCTCCGGTCGCCCGCTGAGGATAACTGACTACTGACCACTGAATGCAAAAACCCACCGCGCCTTCTGGCGGGTGGGTCGTCGGGGTTCAAGATTCTTCGTTTTCGGAATCTAGCCCAGAGTACACGCCCGCACACGGCAGCCCTGACAGCAGCAGAGACACATTGCGGGAGTGAAGAAATGGGCCATGGAATTCTTGCCGGGGAGAGCACGCCGACCAAGCTGCGGCTCACCGGATAGCCATAGACTAAAACCTGGGCGGAGGCGTGTCAAGCGATGCCTGGACAAGGACCTATGGATATGGACTATTTCGTGGTGGATGTTTTTACCGGTGCGGCGTTGGGGGGCAATCCGCTGGCCGTGGTGATGAACACCGGAAAGAGGGATGGAGGCGGCCTCTCAACGGAGCGGATGCAGGCGATTGCGCGTGAGTTCAATCTCTCGGAGACCTCGTTTGTGGAGCGCAGGCCGGTCGCGGTAGAGCAGGCCGAGGGCGTGCGGGTGCGGATCTTTACCACTCTGGAAGAGCTTCCCTTTGCCGGGCATCCCACGCTTGGCACGGCCAGTGTGCTCAAGCTCTTCGCACCGGAGACGCTGCGAGGGGACACCATCACTTTGGCCCTCAACGTGGGCCCGGTCCCGGTGCGCTTTGCCTCACAAGGCCTGTTCGGCGAGATGACGCAGCGGGACCCGGAGTTTGGCGCGGAGCTGGACCCCCAAGATGTGGCCCGGCTGACCGGGCTGGCTCTCGAAGACCTGGACGCCAGGCTGCCGCCGCAGATCGTCTCAACCGGAACCGCGTTCGCCATTGTTGCATTGCGTTCCGAGGAGCCCTTGGCTCGGCTCAAGGTGCGCCGGCAGGAGGCCATGGAGTGGCTGCGCGAGCGCGGCGCGCGATGGTTTTACGTGCTTGGGCCAACCTTGAATCAGGGCGGCGGTGAGGCGCCCGCGTGGCGCGCACGGATGCAGTTCTATGGCGGCGAGGATCCGGCTACGGGTTCGGCTGCCGGCTGCGCCATCAGCTACTTAGTTCAGCGCGGCGCCGTAGCGGCGGGCGAGCGCATCGCTCTACGCCAGGGCGTGGAGATCGGCCGGCCCAGCGATTTGTTCCTCTCCGCAAAGGCGGAATCGGCGAGGGTGACTGATGTGCGCGTGGCGGGCAGCACCGTTCTTGTTGCAAAGGGACAGCTTTTCCTGCCGTGATGCACACGCTTTCAACAGGCTTTCATAATTGCAAGTGACGGCAAGTGTTAACCCTAGCAAATTCTCATTTGTTTCATATGAATTTTCAGGCCGGGTTTCGCCTGTCTTTCCCTCTTCCCACCGGCCTCCAACCCCCGTACGCTTGCGTTTCATTGAAGCAATTTAACCGGCGCCTTTGCCGGTCTGGTCCCAGGCATCATACACAATCTGACCGCGAGCGAAGGCCCGCCTCCTGTGCAGCGATTGCCCGATGCCGCCTAGCGTGAACGCCGCGCCCTCTTTGGGCTGCGCGCACCTCGCGCCAGGCAAATCGGGTCGTTGAACCAACCAGGATGCGGCTGTCTCGTCACCGGTCGCCGGACCCGGCAATTCATCACGCCAGCCAGCCACAAGAGCGGGCAAGCGTGGAGTGTTGCCAGGCGGACAAGTAAATTGAACCACGGAAATTGAACGAAGGAGTTTTCCCTCCATCATGCGGCCAAAGAAAGTGATTCTCTGCGTAGACGACAACGAACAAGAGCTTTCGGTGCTCAAGTTCATGCTGGCAACCAATGGATACCGGGTCGTTTCGGCCTGCACC
>JBKQRH010000166.1:0-14636 GCA_052326045.1 Occallatibacter sp.
GCAGACCAGCACGCAGTGTGGTTGGCGGCCAATAACTTGGAGCCCAGGCTGAGCCCCTTCGATCCCCTTGCCGTGCTGGACGAGATCGAGCGGCTGGTTCCCGGCTATGCGCTGGACCGGATCAATCTCCTGGGCGGTAACGATGTGCGAACGGAGCCCGGCTTTGTGCCGGTCGCGGCGTTGACTGAAGCCTTGCCCGGCCTGGTAGCGCCGGCGCATGATGGATTGTTTACCTCCGGAACGCTGGGCCGTTACAGCCCCGCGCTCAAGGAACTTGCACAGCATCAGGCGTCAAAGCTGGTGCAGATACGGATGAAGTAGAGTGTGCCCGGCGATTCTGGGCAGATGAGCTGGAAACATCAGCAGGTCTTCGACTTCATCCGCCGCGGCGGACTTCGCTCAGGATGACGGCCGTAAGAGAAGAGAGGCCAAACGCACGTGACGATTTTCGAGTTTTTTCTGTGGAGCGTGCTCAAGGTGGCCGTGGTCACGGTGGTGATGCTGCTGGCCGTCGCTTACACCGTGCTGCTGGAGCGCAAGCTGGTGGGCCGCATCCAGAACCGCTGGGGACCCAGCCGCGTGGGACCGTTTGGCTTGCTGCAGACGCTGGTGGATGGGGCCAAGCTCTTCCTCAAGGAAGACCTCATCCCCACCGGCGTCTACAGGCCCCTCTATCTGCTTGCGCCCATCATCGCTCTGGGCTGCGCGCTCATTTCCATCGGCGTGGTGCCCTTCGGCGAGCCGAACGTCGGTCCGGGCCGCCTGGATCTTTTTGAGATTTCCAACGTGAACATCGGCCTGCTGGTCATCCTCGGCATCACCTCGATCGGTGTCTACGGCATTGCGCTGGCAGGATGGTCGTCGAACAATAAGTACTCGCTGCTGGGTGCGCTGCGGTCTTCGGCGCAGCTAATTAGCTACGAGCTGGCGCTGGGCCTCTCATTGGTTGGCGTGGTGCTGCGCTCGGGGTCGCTCAACCTGCGCGTGATCGTCGAGCAGCAGGCGACCAGAGGCATCCTCACCTGGAACCTTTTCGGCGGAATGCAGTTTGTGGCCTTCTTCATCTACCTCATGGCGGCCTATGCGGAGACCAACCGCTCTCCCTTCGACCTGCCTGAGGCGGAGAGCGAGCTGACCGGCGGCTATCACACCGAGTACAGCTCGATGAAGTTCGCCATGTTCTTCATGGCCGAGTACGCCAACATGATCACGGTGGGCTGCGTGGCCACGCTGCTCTTTCTGGGCGGATGGACCAGCTTCTTCGGCGACCTGATACCACCGCCGGAGAACGTCTTTGTCCATGCGTTCCTGCCTATCTTCTGGTTCGTGCTCAAAGTCTTCTGCTTCCTGTTCTTGTTTGTCTGGGTGCGGGGAACGCTGCCCCGTTTCCGCTATGACCAGTTGATGAACTTCGGATGGCGCATCCTCATGCCGCTGGCCATTCTGAACATTGTGGGAACAAGCCTTTGGCTTGCGTATCGCTGAGTTACAATCGGGCTTGCCCGCATGGGACTGTAACGATGCACCTGATTTTGTTTCTCGTCTTTGCCGGACTCTGCCTGGCTGGAGCGATTAACCTCCTCCTCCAGAGCCATCCCATCAACAGCGCTCTCTCGCTGATTGTGGTGATGACCTCGCTGGCCGTGCTTTACCTTCTGCTGGGCGCGGAATTTCTGGCCGCCGCGCAGGTCATCGTCTATGCCGGCGCCATCATGGTGCTGTTCACCTTCGTGGTCATGCTGCTCAACGCCGGCCGCGAGGAGCGCACCCTGGGCGGCCGCGTGGCCCGTAAGGTGGGCTTTCCCGCGGTCGTGATAATCCTTGGCGTCATCGCCACCGTGATCCTCCGTGCGCAGGGCCTGGGCGCGGCGGGACTGCGGGACGGCATCACCTCCACTCAAGACCTGAGCCGCGTGCTTTTCCACGAGCTGCTGCTGCCCTTTGAGGTGACCTCGGTGCTCATCCTCATCGCGATTCTAGGCGCTGTTGCGCTGGCCAGCCACGGCGACGGAGATCCCCACGGGAACCGGGACCCCTACGGGAACCCAGAGAGGACGGCCGGCAAGTGAACTCCTTCTTCTCGCAAGAGATCCCCATCTCCTGGTATCTGCTGCTGAGCGCGGTGCTATTTTCGCTTGGCGTCGTCGGCTTCCTCATCAAGCGCAACCTCATCACCGTCTTCATGTCCATTGAGCTCATGCTCAACGCCGTGAATCTCTCCTTTGTGACCTTCGCCCACCAGTGGCACGCGGTGAAGGGCCAGATATTCGTCCTCTTTGTGATGGTTGTGGCCGCGGCGGAGGCTGCCGTGGGACTGGCCATCATCATTGCCGTCTTCCGCGCCCGCGCTACCCTGGCCGTCGACCGCATCGACCTGATGAAACTATGAACGTGTCTCTCCATCTCTGGCTGATTCCGCTGCTTCCCTTCGCGGGGTTCCTGATGAATGGAATCCTGGGGCGGCGGCTGCCCAGGTGGCTGACAACTACAGTCGCGCTGCTGGCGCCGCTGATCTCGTTCGTGCTTGTGCTTTGGGCTGCGTTACAGACTTTTACGCCGATGGAACTGCGGAGCTGGAACGGCCCCGGTCCGATTCCGGCATTGTTGTCCCTGCCCTACGTCGAAACCTGCCCGCTGCCCTGGATCAACATCGCCGCGCTTCACGTTGACTTCAGCTTCGTCCTTGACCAGCTTTCCCTCGTAATGCTGCTCGTAGTCACTGGTGTCGGCTTCCTGATTCACGTCTACTCGGTCGGCTACATGCATGACGATGAGGGCTACGCGCGCTACTTCTCCTATCTCAACCTTTTCCTCTTCTTCATGACGGTGCTGGTGCTGGCCGGCAATGCACTGCTGATGTTTGTGGGTTGGGAGGGCATGGGCCTGGCGTCGTATCTCCTGATCGGCTTCTGGTTCCAGAAGACAACCGCCGCCGACGCGGGCAAGAAGGCCTTCATCGTCAACCGCATCGGCGACTTCGGCTTCCTGATCGGCATGTTTCTGCTTCTGGCCAACTTCGGCACGCTCACCTTCACCGAAATTGCAACGAAACTCAGCCAGGACCCCGGCTGGCAGGGCGGCGTGCTTACCGTGACTGCGCTCTGCCTGCTGCTCGGCGCCATCGGCAAGAGCGCGCAGCTTCCGCTCTACGTCTGGCTGCCCGACGCCATGGAAGGCCCCGCGCCGGTCTCCACTCTGATCCACGCGGCCACCATGGTCACGGCCGGGGTCTACATGATCGCCCGGACTCATGTTCTGTTCGACCACTCGCCCTTCGCGCTCGGCACGGTTGCGGTCATCGGCGCGGCCACCGCCCTTTTTGCGGCCACCATCGGCCTGGTCCAGAACGACATCAAGCGCGTGCTGGCCTACTCCACCATCTCGCAAATCGGCTACATGTTTCTGGGCTGCGGGGTGGCGGCTTACTCGGCTGCCATCTTTCACCTGGTCACGCACGCTTTCTTCAAAGCTTTGCTCTTCCTGGCAGCGGGCGTGGTGATCCACGCCATCGGCGGCGAGCAGGACCTGCGCAAGATGGGCGGCTTGTGGCGGAAGCTGCCGGTCACCTTTGCCGTCGCCACCGTTGGCGTTCTGGCCATCGCCGGATTTCCACCCTTCGCTGGCTTTTTCTCCAAGGATGCGATTCTTTACGCGGCCTATTTGCAGGGGCCGAGCGGACGGGCGCTGTGGTTCGTCGGCCTGGTCACGGCGTTGCTGACTTCGTTCTATATGTTCCGGCTCTGGTATCTGGCCTTCCTGGGCAAGCCGCGCGGCGAGGCTGCTCCTCACCACTCCACGCCCTGGTCGATGCTCGGGCCGCTGCTGATTCTGGCCCTGCTCTCGATCTGCGGCGGCTGGATCGGCATCGAGCGCTCGGGCGGCTGGACCGGGTTTTCCAGCTTGATCAACTGGATCAATATGGAGCGTTTCAGCGGCTATCTGGCGCCTGTCGTGGGTGTGCGAAGCGCCGAGGTGGGCAGCGCGGGCCTGGAGTTCCGAATGAGCGTGGCGGCCGTTGTCGTAGCGTTCCTGGGCTGGTACATCGCGCACGTGTTCTACCAGCTGAAGCCCTCGCGCCCGGCAGAGTTTGCCGCGTCCCTGTCCGGCCCCTACACGGTTCTCGCCAACAAGTACTACGTTGACGAGTTCTACCGCGCAACGGTCGTCAAGCCGTTGCTGGCCATCTCCACATACTTCCTGGGCTGGTTCGTAGATAAGGCTCTGCTGGGCGGCGCGGCTTGGCTGCTTGGAGGCCTTGCCTTGTTTACCGGGGCGCTCCTGCAACGCTGGCAGTCGGGCAATCTCCGCTCCTATGCGGCCTGGCTGGCAGCAGGCGCGGCGGCGGTGCTGCTCTTTATTGTGGTTCCCTGGTCTGCTTTCCTGGCCAACTTCGGAATCCATCTCAATATGGCGGGGCACTGAGAATGAACGCGATAAACCAATCGATTCTCACGTTGATCCTCCTGCTTCCGCTGGCCGGAGCGGTCCTGGTGGCGCTCGCGCCCGGCCGCGGCAAACTGCCCAACTGGATCGCGCTGCTCACTACGCTGGTCACCTTCGGCCTTACGCTTCACCTGCCGGCGCACTTTGTTCTCGGCCAAAGCGGCTTCCAATTCGTCGTCAACCAGTCCTGGATCGAAAACCCCGCAATCTTCTACCACGTGGGCGTGGATGGCCTGAGCCTGTGGCTGGTCGTGCTTACCGGTCTCCTGGCCCCTGTCGGCGTGCTCGCCAGTTGGAACGCCATCAAGGATCGGCGCAAGATTTTCTTCGCGCTCTTCCTGGTCCAGCAGACGGCCATGTTTGGCGTCTTCATCTCCCTGGATTTGATCTTGTATTACGGCTTCTGGGAGCTATCGCTCGTGCCCATGGCCATTCTCATTGCCATGTACGGCCGCAAGGACGGTCCCAGGGCCGCCATCAAGTTCTTCCTCTTCACGTTCGTTCCATCGGCGCCCCTGCTCGTGGCAATCCTGTGGCTCTACTCCCAAACCGGCAGCTTCGACTTCACTGCGCTGCAGATCCTTATCGCGCACGGATATTTTCCCGCCGGAGCGATCTTCTGGGCGGCCCTGGCGTTTCTGCTGGCCTTTGCGGTAAAAGTTCCGGTCTTCCCACTCCACGGCTGGCTGGCGGATACCTACAGCGAAGCGCCCGTCGCGCTCGCCATGGTCGTAGCCGGCAAGCTGGGCCTCTACTCCATGCTGCGCTTCCACATTGGTCTCTTTCCCGCGCAGGCGCGGTTGTTTGCTCCGCTGATGATTGGCCTGGCGGTCATAGGCATCCTCTATGGCGCGTGCCTGGCGCTGGCGCAGCGCGACTTTTGGCGATTGCTCGCCTTTGCGGCCCTGAGCCACCTGAGCCTGATCACCCTGGGCATCTACGGTTTCACGTTTACCGGCTCAGCCGGCGCGGTCTACCAGATCCTCAGCCACGGCGTTGTCGATGGCGCGTTGTTTGTGCTCCTGGGAGTTCTCTACGACCGTTACGCGACCAGCCAGATCAACGCCTATGGCGGCCTGGCCAGCAAGCTGCCGCGTACCGCATCGCTCTTCGTCATCACGTCCCTGGCCATGATCGGACTGCCCATGCTGAATAACTTTGTGGGCGAATTTCTGATCCTCTCCAGCACCTTTACCGGCGTCAGCCGCGGCTCGGCGATTGCGGCATCGCTGGGCGTGATCCTCAGCGCAGCCTACATGCTGTGGCTGGTGCAGCGCCTTTTCTACGGGCCGGAGAGCAAGCTGGCTGCGTCGAAGCCCGCCGTTGACCTGGACGACCGCGAGTTGGCGGTGCTGTGGCCATTGGCCGTGCTGATGCTTATGATGGGGCTGGCCCCGTCGTACTGGCTGCCGTCGATTGAACAGGGCGTGCATATTCCGCAGTGGAAGGAATCGGCCGCTTTACCGGCATCCGGTCTGCCTCAATCGGCACAGTCTACTTCATTCCATCGGGAGGGCCAGCGGTGAATCCTGTTCCCGATATCTTCCGCATACTTCCCGAGGTGATCCTGACCCTCTCCGGCGTGGCCGTGATGCTGCTCGACGCCTCGCTGCCGCCTGGATTTCCGCGCCGTCCGGTTGGCTGGGTCGCGGCACTCGGAACCACGCTGGCTCTGTGGGCCAGCATAGGGCAGCTTTACTTTTCACAAGGCACTGGGTTCTACGGCACTGTCGAGACCAGCGCCTTCACCATCTTCTTCCACGTCCTTATTTGCGGCATCGTGCTGGTGGCGCTCTTGCTCTCGCTGGACACTCTGCCCGAGGACAGCCATCACCAGGGAGAGTTCTATGCGCTGGTGGTCTTCGGCGCGGTAGGCATGTGCCTGCTCACCGGCGCGGTTGAACTTCTGGTGGTCTTCATTGCCCTGGAAATCTCATCCATCTCCACCTACGTTCTGGCCGGTTACCGCAAGAACACCAGCCGCGGTCCAGAATCCGCCATCAAGTACTTTCTGCTCGGTTCATTTGCCACCGCATTCCTTCTCTACGGCATTGCATTGATCTTTGGCGCCACCGGCACGACACAGATCTACGAGATCGCCCATCTTGCGCCCTCCGCGCGGAATCATTCGTTTGTTCTGGCCGGCCTGGCGCTGATGCTGGTGGGCATTTTGTTCAAAGTTTCCGCCGCGCCCTTCCACGTCTGGACGCCCGACGTGTACGAAGGCGCGCCCTCTCCAGTCGTTGCATTGCTCTCCACAGCTCCCAAAGCCGCCGCCTTCGCGCTGCTGCTGCGCGTGGTGTATGAGATGTTTCCCTCGCTGCACTCGCTCTGGTCGCCGCTGCTGTGGATCGTGGCCGTACTCTCGATGACCGTGGGCAACCTGGCCGCGCTCCGCCAGCAGAACGTGAAGCGGATGCTCGCCTACTCCTCGATCGCCCATGCCGGCTACCTGCTGGCGGCCTTTGCCGGGCTGGGAACCAGCGGCATCGCCGCCGCCAGTTTTTATGCCGCGGCTTACGCGGCCATGAACGTGGGCATCTTCGCCGTGATTACCCTGGTGAGCGGATACGATGATAATCTGCCCATGGTCGAGGATTACCGCGGGCTCATCTACCGTTCGCCTCTGCTCGGCAGCCTGCTGATCTTTTTCCTGGTTTCGCTGGTCGGAATTCCCTTCACCGGCGGATTCTTCGGCAAGTTCTACTCCTTCTCGGCGGCGGTTGGCGGCGGAGCGGTGTGGCTGGCCATCATCGGCCTGCTGAATTCGGGATTGGCGGCGGCCTACTACCTGCGCCTGGCGCTGGCGGCAGCGCAATCCCCAGCCAACACGAATGCCGGAGCTGCGACTTCTACGCCCCAGGTCGGCGTAGCGGTGGGTGCAGCCTTGCTGTTCGCGGTTGCCGCCACGCTGATCCTGGGCATCGCGCCGGGCGAGGTGTTACGCGCAGGCGAAGCCGGAGCGCATACGCTCGGAGCGCCTCCCGCTCAGACCGGCGCTCCGGGAGTCAGTCTGCCGCGGGAACCAAAGCCGTAGTGGGCCCGGCCAGGTTTCCCCGCGTTGCCGGAGCCAGCCGGCTCCGGTAGAACGCTGTGATCAATCCCAGGACGCGATCGTTCGAATAATGTTCAACCACCCACGCCCGCGCGGCCTCGCCCATGCGTTGGCGCCTGGCAGGATCGCGGAGCAGCTTGAGCACGGCCTCGCTGATAGCCTCCGGGTAGCCGGGCGGGATCAGCAGGCCGGTCACCTCGGGCACCACAGAGTCGCGTGACCCAGTGGATATCGTTGTCACGACAGGAACGCCGGTAGCTGCGGCCTCCAACACCACGTTGGGAAAACCCTCCCGCCAGGTGGGCAGAACCATCAGGTCCATGGCCCGGTAGTAGGGCGCCGTATCAGCCACAAGCCCGGTGCAATGAATCCGCGTGTGGCTTTGGATGCAGGCCCGCAGACTTGCGCTCAGCGCATCTTCCGACGCATCGAACCAGCCCACAAGCAGCAGGTGCGCTTCCGGCTTCGCTCTCAGAACGGCGTCGAAGGCCTCGATCAATTCAGGTAAACCCTTGTCGCGGGTCAATCGCCCCACAAAACCCACCACCGGCGCTTCGCGTGGAAGGCCGAGCCGCTCTCGCACCTCGCTTGGCCCCGGAGAGAATCGCTCCACATCGACCCCATTGCTGCTGCCGTCTCCGAGCAGATTCAGCTTGGCCTCGGGCGCCACGCCTAGCGCCAGCGCCTCGGCGCGCATGCTGCGGCTGTTGCACAGCACAACCTGCGCGCAGGCTGATGTCACGCGCTCGGCCGCCAGCAAAATGCACCGCTTGACGCCTCGAGTACGCTCAACCTTGAACCCGCGCAGCACGTAAATGCGCGCAGGCACTCTCGCCAGCCAGGCTGCAAAATTGCCCAACAGTCCTGCCTTGGGGGTACTAAACTCCGTCATCTCCGGCCTGAGCCGGAGCAGCAGCCACCATAGGCGCACCAGCGACACAATATCCGCAATCGGGGCGATCTCCCGTCGTATCGGGATGGCGATGGACTCGACTCCTTCGCGCGCCGCGGTGCGGTCCAGCAGTTCTCCGGGGCTTGAAACCAGAGTCACGCGGAAGCCCGCCTCGCGCAGCGCGCGCAGGCGCCCGGTAAGAGTTAGGCAGGTCTGTGGATGGGTGATGCCCACGACGATGTGGGGCGCGGGCTGCGTTGCGAGAACCTGCAGCTCAGAAGCGAATCGAGGCGCTTCGGAAACAGACATGGTACGGCCTGCACTCTCCGCAATCCCTGGGCATGTTCTAAAAGACTGCTCAGAAAACTGCTTTCAACGTAGAGGTGCGGTCCGTCATGGCTTTGTCCATGCAACCAGGTCAAATTAGGGCAACGGGGCGTCAGCCCCAAGAAAGCGTGCACTCCGTACGGTTTTTCGAGTCTGGGATAGGTTCTTAAAGAACTCACATACTGTATCATTTCAGGACACTTAGCGAGAGTGACAGAACCAACACAAAAGTAGTAGATTGTTGGCCTATACTCACTTTCTTGTGGAAAACCCCGTCATTTGTGTGGAAAAGTCCATGCCTGAACACCCCAAGATCCTCTTGCTCATCCCACATCTTGGCGGCGGCGGAGCCGAGCGGGTGATTGCCCTACTGGCCCGAGGCCTATGCCGCGATAAATATGAGCTGCACCTGGGACTTATCACCCAGGCTGATAGAGGCCTGGAGCATCTATCACCTGATGTAAATCTCCACGCGCTCGGCGCACCCAGGGTGCGCCGAGCGACATTCCAGTTGCTCAGGCTGGTCCGCCGGCTTAAACCGGACGTGATTCTATCCGGGATGTTCCACCTGAACTTCCTGGTGCTGCTGCTCCGCCCCCTTTTCCCGCGGGGAACACGCGTGCTGGCGCGACAAAATGGGACAGTTTCGGCTGCTTTGGCCTTTGCGGGCCTGCCCGGCTATACCCGCCTGCTTTACCGCGTGCTCTACCGCCGTGCTGACCGGGTGATCTGTCAGACTCGAGCGATGGTAAAAGACCTCGCCCGCGAGCTTGGGATTCCTGAAGAGCGACTGGTGGTGTTGCCGAACCCCCTGGACGTGGATGCGATTCGCGATACAGTCGCCGAGAATCCATATCTTTGGACTGGTCCCGGCCCGCATCTGCTGGCGGTGGGCAGGCTCTCGCGGGAAAAAGGCTTCGACCTGTTGCTGCGGGCGCTGGTCACCGTGCGGGAGCAGTTTCCCCAGGCTGACCTGGTGATCGCGGGCGCCGGTCCTGAAGAAGCAGTGCTCAAGGCTCTGTGCAGTGACCTGGGGCTGGAGACAGCCGTGCGCTTTGCAGGCTATGTTGACCGTCCGGCGGCATACTTTTCAGGCGCATCGGCATTTGTGCTTTCGTCCCGGCACGAGGGTTTGCCCAACGCGCTGTTGGAGGCAGCCGCCGGCGGCTTACCCATTGTTGCTTTGCCGGCTTCGGAAGGTGTAGCGGATCTGCTGCGCGGTCAGCCTGGCGCCTGGCTTGCGCCTGAAGTCTCCGCCTCTGCGCTGGCGTCCACTCTGCTCGCGGCACTGCAGGTCTTGGGGCCTGGTGAACGTTTTGCGCACGCATTCATCCAGGAATTCAGACTCGACCGTGCGATCCATGCCTATGAAGACCTGATCGACTCGGTCCTCAAGGAGAGTCGAAGGTGAACCATGTTGCCCTGGTCATCCCCGGCCTTGACCGGATTGGCGGCGCGGAGCGCCAGGTCATCCTGCTGGCAAAAGGACTGCGCCGGCGCGGCTGGCGTGTAAGCATTGTGGCGCTTTCGGGCACCGGAGGCGATGCAGCTGTCGAGTTGATTGCGTCGGGAGCCGCGTTTCTGAGCCTGGAGATGCGCAAAGGCCTGGCCGATCCGCGCGGATGGATTCGCTTCCATCGCTGGCTCCGGCGCGAGTCCCCGGACGTGGTCCACGCTCACCTGCCCCATGCGGCGTGGCTGGCGCGCTGGTCGCGGCTGGCAGCACCGGTGCGGGTGGTTGTGGATACGCTGCACAGCTCCTCGACAGGCGCCCTGGGCCGTCGCCTGGGTTATCGCTGGAGCGGCTGGCTACCGGATCGAGTGACTGCCGTGAGCCGCGCCGTGGCGGAAGCACACCGCTCTGCCGCAATGGCCGGCGAAGACAAGCTCACTGTGCTTCCTAACGGCGTGGACGTCGAGCAGTGGCGGCCGGATGCAGCGGTCAGGGCAGCCGTTCACCGGGAGCTTGGACTTCATGATGAGTTTCTTTGGTTTGCCGCAGGCAGGCTGGACCCGGTCAAAGACTATCCCACGCTCCTCCGGGCCATGGTGGAGGTTCCGGAACGCGCGCGGCTTGTCATCGCCGGCAATGGACCTCTTCAAACCGAACTGCTCCGGCTCTCCGCACAGCTTGGCCTGGAACGGCGGGTCCGTTTTCTGGGCTTTGAGCCGGATGTGAGGCACTGGGTGCAGGCCGCGGATGGATTCGTTCTCTCCTCTCGCTGGGAAGGCCTGCCGATGGGGCTGCTGGAAGCAGCAGCCTGCGCCTTGCCCGCCGTGGCCACCGATGTTCCGGGCGCCAGGGAGGTTATCGTCGATGGGCAGACCGGCTGGCTTACCCCGGCCGGCAATGCCGCCCTCCTCGGCGCCGCAATGGCCAGGATGATGCGGACTACGACGGAGGAGCGCAAAGCGATGGGCGGGCAGGCGCGACAGCGTGTAATCGAGCGCTTCAGCCTGGAGCTTGTATTGGACCGTTGGGAGGCGCTGTACGGAGAACTGCTCCAGCGGAATCCAAGGCCTGTACCTTGGGCGTGCGCACATTGAGCGGGTGAAAAATCTTAATTGGCGTTGGATTTGTTGAGCGGGCGTCGCCGCCGCTTCCTCAACCGCGAGGCCCGGGCGCGCCAGAGCGCGAATGCTTCGTAGATCCGTTCAGTCAGGCCCAGTTTCACAGGCTTAAGCTCGGCCAACACGCGGTCCACCGAAGTGAACTGCCCGGCATGCTGGGCTAGAAAGGCGCGCAACTGCTCCACCAGCGAGCCGCCTGCCGTATTGCTGTGCACGCAAATGGTCCAAAGGCCATTTGACTTGTCCACGGGCGCCCAAAGCTGCTGCGGAATCCAGGTGATGCCGCCGCGCTTGAAAGGAACGCGGGCAAAGCCGTCCGAGAGCAACCGGATTCCCTCTTTGCGAAGTGCGCGCAGGGTGTTGCGATCGAAGCCGTGGCGCGGCGCAACCCATATCCGCGGGTTCAGCCCGTGGCCACGAAGTATGTTCAGGCCCTCCTGAATCCACTCGCGCTGGATCTCCTCGGGGACGCCGGCAAACTCCGAATGGCGGTGCAACGGCACCAGGCTCTTTCCTTCACTGTTGCAGAGATGGTGAAAACCATGCAGGGCGATCGTAGCTCCCGCTGCCTCCAGCGCCCGCATCCGGTCCCAGAACTCAGGGTCCGGCCGCGACTGCTCCAGCTTGAGGTCCATGTTGTCGGGAACCACCGCGAGAATGGGCCGGATGTCAAACTCCTCAATCAGCGGCAGGAACCGCTGCCACCGCGCGCGCGAGACCGTGGGACAGAGATCGTCGAAACGAAGAAGATATTGAGCCGGCCTTGGAATCACGACTTTGCCTCCGCCGGAGGAAGAAGCCTCCATGTCCAATACCAAAGATAGAAGAACGTAACCACGGTCCACAGAGAGGTGGCCAGGGCGATTCCGGCTACGCCGAACCAGCGCATCAGAATCAGGTTCATAACAATGTCCAGCGCAAGACTGAGAATACCGCCGTAGAGGATCAGATCGGTGCGGCGCATGGCAACAATGAAGCGATAAAAGACCCGGCTGGAAACAAAAAAAGGAATCTGAATCGCGTACATGGCCAGCACCGGGGTGACCACGGCTGTGTCGCGCGGCCCAAAAACGCCATGCTGGAATGTGACGCGGATCAGCTGGTGCGAGCCTACGATCAGCAGCGCTGCAATCGGCGCGGAAACCAGCGCAGTGAGGCGTACCCAGGTGCGCAGGGTGTGACGGCAACCGGCCCAGTCCTTAACCGCGATCATGGCGGACAAGTAAGGCACCACGGCCGTTGAAACCGCCCCCGCCAGCAGGGTGAGCACAACGCTTACAAAGCGGTTGGCATAAACCAGCGCGGAGACGCTCCCCGCCGGCAGCATGGCGGCCATTGACTGGTCCACCAGCAGGCCGCCCGAGGCCACCACGCCGCCCAGCAACACCGTCCCATACTGGCGCGCCACTTCGCGGGTGGCCTCGGTCATTCCGTACCAGCGCAGCCGGAAGCGGTACCCGTGTGAGTCCATCATCCACGCCACTACAGCCGCATGAGCCAGCGAACCGGCCAGGGTGGAGTAGACTATGGCCCAGATGCCGAAGCGGCTGCCCAGGGTCAGCGCTCCAACGATGATCGCCACCGAGATCGTGATCGGAGCCAGCGCGGGCAGGGCAAAGCGCTCGAAGGTATTCAGAACGGCGGTGCAGTTGGTGGCGATTCCGGTGATGAGCACCACCGGCAGCAGAGCGTAGAAGAGCCGCACCGAGAGGCCTAGCTTGGCGGCCGGAAAATGTGACGCAATCAGGGGGAAAAAGCCGCGCGCTGCGAGAGCCATGGCGACTGAGGCTGCGGTTAGCAACACGCACATCCACAGCATCGAACTCGACAGCAGTTGCTGGGCGCGATCGTGGCCCTCCTGTTTCCTCACCCGGACCAGCGTGGGCACCAGCGCCTGGTTCATCGACTCGGAGATCAGGTTGATCAGCAAGCCGGGGACCAGCGCAGCCACAAGGAAGGCATCCATGGCGTCGCTCCGGCCATAGACGCCAGCCACGGCAATCTCCTTGAAGATGGCGACGATCTTGACCACAATCCCCGCGGCGGCGACCGAGGCGGCAGCGCGGAAGATGCGGCGATTGACGCTGGCGCCTTTGAACAGCCGCGCGATTTGGGGGATGGGAGACATGGCGGCGGGCTGGCCTACACCACAGGCTCGGGGGAGATTCCAAACTTCGGGCGCTCGGCATGGGCGGCGAAGCAGGCGGCCAGGCGTTGCGGCTCTTCTACGGCCAGCCTTCCGGCCAGCGCGACCAGGGCCAACAGCAACCATGTTGTGCGATTCTCCTCCACCGTGGCAACCAGCGAAGTGACGATCCAGACCAGCAGCGCGGTGGCCAGCGCCAGCCGGAGCGGCCCATGAGTTTGCATCGCCGACCGCGTGGCCAGCGCCACAATGCCCACCGCCAGAAACAAAGCGCACACCCCACCGCTGACCAGGATTGAAAGTACAGTGTTGTGAGCCGTATCGATGGGAGATAATCCTGCGGCGCGGACAAAGGAGCCCGCACCGGCACCAAACCACGGCGCCTGGACAAAGGCATGCCAGCCCACTTTCCAGATGTTCAACCGCTGATTCAGATCGCCGCCCTGAAGCTGCGAGGGGATGGTTGCCAGCCGTTCGAATGTCTGGTGCGGAACGCTGAACCAGAGGGCAGTGGCGATCACCGGCAAAGCCAGGGTCCCGGCCATCACTCCCCGGGCATGGCTGCGAAGCAGCAGGAGGGCGCAACCCGCCAGCGCCACCACCGCGGCCAGAAACCCTTCGCGAGAGGCCGTCAGCAATACGGCGACCAGACCCAACGGCAGATAGCCCAGCGCCAGCAGGCGGGCAGGCCAGCGGGACTCGCTGTTCAACAGCAAGGCTGCCAGCGGAAAGCCCAGGTCCAGATAGCGCGCCGCATCGTTCGGGTCCTGCCCCTCTGCCACAAAGCGAATCTGGCCGGCGGCGATGGCCTCCGGGGATGCGAAGTTGGCCAGCGTGAGCGCGGCGAGCACCCACGAACCGGCCACGGTTGCGCGCAGCAGCGCTCGCAGATCGCGGGGGCTTTCGGCAAACTCCCAGACCAGCCACACGATCATCATCTCCTGGAAGAACCCGCGGATTCTCTCCAGAGTCGCCAGCGGCTCAACGGTCCAGAAATAGGAGCAGCAGAACCATAGATAGAAGGCGAGAACCAGCCATTGCAGAGGCCCGGGAGTGCGCAGGCGGCCGGCCTGCAGAACGGCCGGAATCGCCGCCAGCAAAAGCAACAGGCCCACGATGCGGGCAATGTTGCCCAGCGGTTCGCCCAGGTCAAGGGAGTATTCCCAGGGAATCGCGAAGGCGAAGAGCAGCAACAGAACCCA